>JAWOBP010000163.1:0-53249 GCA_046484285.1 Polyangia bacterium | reverse complement strand
GGCGCCGCGTTCGGCGGCGTCACTTCCCCCTTCGCCCCTGACGAATCAGCCCGGCTAGACGTACCCGCTCCAGTACCGGTGCTTGGGCCTGTAGGGCTCGATGATCGGCGGCCTGAACGTGCCCGCCGGAAACTCGCGCCAGTAGTCCCCGGCCAGGTAGTCGCGCGAGTTTCCGGCGGGCACGTTCAGGCCGCCGATCATCGAGCCCTACAGGCCCAAGCACCGGTACTGGAGCGGGTACGTCTAGCCGGTCTGATTCGGCAGGGGCGAAGGGGGAAGTGACGCCGCCGAACGCGGCGCCGGGCGCCGGGGTGCGCCCGAAGCCGGATTTCCAGCAGAAAACGGACGAGCTCGAGGGGCAAGCCGGCGCGAGAATCGGCCGCAGGCGACCGATTCGGGGCGGGGAAAGCCGAGATGTCAGGCAGCAGCCCGGCCGGATGTGCTTCGGCCGGCGAATGCCGCCGCGGTTTGTTCTTGGTGTCTGACACCCGAGCTTGAGACCCGATCTTGAAGCGTGGACGTGCTACTAGTGCCACTTGATGTTGCAGCCGATGCTGGGCTTCTGCTCGGGCGGGATCGGCTCGCCGGCGAGCAGTGCGTCCAGCGCGGCGCGCAGGTCGGAGCCGTCCACCGGCGCGTCGTTGCCGGGCCGCGAGTCGTCGAGCTGGCCGCGGTAGACCAGCTTCATCTCGGAATCGAACAGGAAGAAGTCCGGCGTGCAGGCGGCGCCGTAGGCGCGGGCGGTCTGCTGGCTCTCGTCGTAGAGGTAGGGAAACGGGTAGCCGGCCTCGGCCGCCTCGCGCTTCATCATCTCCGGGCCGTCCTGCGGGTAGCCGGCGGCGTCGTTGGCGCTGATCGCCGCGATCCCGATTCCCGAGTCGGCGTAGTCCCGTCCCAGCCGTGCCAGTTCGTCGCGGACGTGCTTGACGAACGGGCAGTGGTTGCAGATGAACATCAGCAAAGCTCCGCGAGGACCGCGAACGTCGTCGAGCGACAGCTCGCGGCCGCTGACCGTGTCCGGCAAAGAGAAGCTCAAAGCCGGCGAGCCCAGCTCCACCATCTTCGAGGGGGTTTCGACCATTTCCGACCTCCGTTTCGGTTGTGGCGCAGCTCAATGTAGCGCCGCGCGGGCGAGGCGCAAGCCGCCGGCCGCTCATCCCCGGCGCTGCGCGGAGAGCACGTCGTTGTAGCGCACGACTCCGATCAGGCGGCGCGGGTTGTCGGGCTCGACCACCAGCAGGTAGGTGTGATCCGGGTGGGCGGCCAGCTCGTCCATCGCGGTCTGCAAGGTATCCTCCGGAGTGAGCAGCAGGTGCTCCTGGGTCGCGATGTCGCGCGCCACCACCAGCTTGCGCAGCCCGGGGTCGAACAGCACCTCGGAGACGTCGGAGTACTGCACCACGCCGATCAGCTCGGACTGGTCGTCCACGACCGGCAGGCGGTCGTAGCGCGAGTGACCGAACGCCTTGAGAATACCGTCGAAGTGCATCTCGTGGGGTACGGTCTCCACGTTGCGGCGCATCACGCAGGAGACCGCGATCTCCGAGGGGTCGCTCAGCTTGCGCGAGCGGGGAAAGCCCAGCGCGCGCCGGAACTGGTCCACCACCCGGTGCAGCCCCTCGGCGTAGTCGACCGGGCTGCGCTGGGAGAGCAGGCTGAGCACCGTCACCTCGCCGGCGCGCACGACCGCCAGCCGCGTCAGCAGCGGGCCGACCCCTTCGAAGACGACGACCGAGGCCAGCACCGTGGCGCGGACCTGCTCGCCCCCGCCGGGCCAGTCGCGACCGAGCGTCGCGGCCAGCCCGATCGCCAGCCCGGCCTGCGCCATCATCGCCGGGCCGAGCCACCTGCGCACCGGCGGCTCGCAGCGGGCCGCGCGGGCTCCCAGCCGGCAGCCGGCCAGCTTGCCGGCCGCCCGGGCGATCACGTAGGCCACGCCAACCGCGCCCATCTCCGGCAGCAGCTCCAGCCGCAGGTGGGCGCCGGCCATCAGGAAGAACAGCACGTACAGCGGGTAATCGATCGCGCCCAGGTCGTCGAGCACGCGCCGCTCGTGGGGAGAGGTGTTGACCAGCACAGCGCCCGTGACGAGGGCGGCCAGCATCGGAGAGACTCCCAGCAGGCGGCAACCGCCGGTCAGCGCGGCGACCGCGGCCAGGCCCAGCAGCTGGCGCTCGACCCGCCCGGAAAGGCGCTGGTCCATCAGCGCCATCAGCACTCCGGCCAGCGCACCGATCCCGAGCGGCGCTCCCAGCAAGAGCAGGATCTCCTCGGGCGGCGCCTCGGGGGTGATCGCGGCGTGCGCGAGCAGGACGAAAGCGATGATCGCGACCAGGTTGTCCAGCCCGATCAGCGTGCGCGTCAGGTCGGTCAGCCTGCCCTCCGAGCCGTACTCGCGGATCACCATCTGGGTCGCGGCCGGAGCGGTGGTCATCGCCATCAAACCCAGAAAGGCGGAGGCCACCGGCGATGCGCCGGCCAGCGCCGTGGCGGCGAACACGATCGCCGCCGTGAGCAGCATCTCGATTCCCGAGATCGCCAGCAGCGCCAGGCCGAAACGGCGCATGGAGCGCGCGTTGAAGCTGCCGCCGATCACCAAAACGATCAGACCCAGCGCCATGTCGTTGATCGGCTCTAGAGACGCGATCAGCTCTTCGCTCAGCAGCGAGGGCGTGCCCAGCAGCCCGGCGAGCGACGGCCCGGCCAGCAGGCCGACGATCAGGTAGCCGGTCACCCGCGGTATGCGCACCCGTGCGCAGAGCCGTCCCGCGCCGAGAGCGAGAAAGAGGAGCACGCCGAGCGACAGCAAGAGCGAAATCATCTCGAGCCACTTGTAACCCAGTCCGCGGCGAATCGGTAGCGCTCGGAGCAATGTGAGCTCGTTTTTGGAGAGGGCCGCCGTCCAGCGACGGCCCTTCGTCGAAAGGGCAGATGTTCCACCTCTGAGCGGACTATCCGTCCCCACGTCGTTTTCGTGGAGCGCATCCGGAACAACCAAAAGCGGGAGACGGGATTTGCTTCCGAGTTGGCGCAACAGGGAAAAACCAAGCGAGATCGCTGTCTTGCCATGCATCTCCCCGTTGCGCTTCGACAACCCGCGCTCCGTCTCGGTGGTCTTCACGGGCCTTGACTCCGTTTCGCGCCGCCCGAGGCTACGAGCCAGCGGCACAATAGCGGCACATGAAAACAGCGCTCGCTCGACCGTCCTTTCCTGCGAACGTGGATGCCCGACTGCCGGTGTGGTACTGGTGACGGCATGGGCGATCTGATCGAACCGACCGGCGACGAAGGGCGGGCGATCACCGGCTACGACGGGCTGGTGTCCGGCATGGTCGAGCTGCTCGCGGCGGCCCGGAGCGCGTCGGCGCGGGCCGTCAACGCGGTGATGACCGCCACCTACTGGGAGATCGGCCGCCGCATCGTCGAGCACGAGCAGGGCGGCGAGGAGCGCGCCGGGTACGGCGAGGAACTGCTCCAGCGGCTCGCCGACGACCTCACCGGCCGGTTCGGGCGGGGCTTCTCCTTGGCCAACCTGGAGCGGATGCGGCTGTTCTACCTGACCTACCGCGACGCCCGGATTCCCGCGACGCCGTCACGGAAATTGGAGGACGGCGGAAAACCCGTGACGCTGTCACGGGAATTGGCCCGGGTCGCCGCCGCCGCCGCCGCCGCCGAACTGCCCCGGTTCCCCCTCACGTGGTCGCACTACACCAAGCTGATCACCCTGGAGAACCCCGAGGCGCGCCGCTTCTACGAGACCGAGGCCCTGCGCGGCGGCTGGACCGTGCGGCAGCTTCGCCGCCAGATCGCCTCCCAGTTCTACGAGCGCACCGCCCTGTCCCGGGACAAGGCCGCCATGCTCCGCAGGGGAGAGGAGGCCGCCCCCGGCGACGAGGTGACGCCCGAGGAGGCGATCAAGGACCCGTACCTGCTGGAGTTCCTCGACCTCAAGGACGAGTACGCCGAGTCCGACCTGGAGGAGGCGCTGGTCCGGCGGCTGGAGGAGTTCCTGCTGGAGCTTGGACCCGAGTTCGCTTTCGTCGGGCGGCAGCGGCGCTTGCGGGTTGGCTACGCCTGGTATCGCATCGACCTGCTGTTCTTCCACCGGCGGCTGCGCTGCCTGGTGATCATCGACCTCAAGCTCGGCGAGCTGACCCACGCCGACGCCGGGCAGATGCACCTCTACTGCAACTACGCCCGCGACCACTGGACCCTCGAAGGCGAGAACCCGCCCGTGGGGTTGATCCTGTGCGCCGAGAAGGACGCCGCCGTGGCCCACTACGCCCTCGACGGCCTGCCGAACAAGGTCCTCGCCGCCGAGTACCGCACCGCCCGTACCGCACCGCCCTGCCCGCCGAGCAAACCCTCGCCGACGAGATCGACCGCGCCCGCCGGGCGCTGGGCGTCCGCCACGACTCCCTGAACTGAAAGACCTATCGCGCTGACGGCCAGACTCGCGGCGGGGTGGACTCCTTGATCCGAGGCAGCCAGTGCAAACCCGAACGCCGACGCAGGCCCTTCTCGATCTGCTTGAGGTTCCTCAAGTGCCGGGCGCGCTCGGCGGGCTTCATGAGCGGAAGGGTCGCTGGCCCAAGAATGTGGAACAGCACATCTCGCGTCTGCGC
Source organism: Polyangia bacterium (assembly GCA_046484285.1). Classification (GTDB taxonomy): domain Bacteria; phylum Myxococcota_A; class Polyangia; order JAAYKL01; family JAAYKL01; genus CAZHCG01. The sequence continues at coordinate 48,624 of JAWOBP010000163.1, read as the reverse complement.
TTCAGTGGGTCTGACACCCGCTTCAGTGGGTCTGACACCCGCTTCAGTGGGTCTGACACCCGCGCTTCAGGCGAGGCGGCGCCACTTCCCCGACGCCGTGTTCCGGTGCGCGCGGTTCGTCGGCGCCGCGGGCGCGCAGTTTCTCGATCAGGCCGACTTCGAGGGTCCGGTGCTGGCGGGCATCGACGAGGCGGTCAAGTTCGTGCGGCGCAACACGCGACTCGCGGCGAGGATCGAAGGGCTGCGGCGCCGGGACATCCCGGAGTATCCACCGCTCGCGCTGCGGGAGGCCCTGATCAACGCGGTGGCCCACACCGATTACAGCCTGTCGGGCATGAACCTCCGCGTGGCCGTGTACGACGACCGGCTCGAAGTCGAGAACCCCGGCGCGCTGCCCTTCGGCCTCACCGTGGCCGACCTCAAGGCGGGCGTGAGCCGTATCAGGAACCCGGTGATCGCCCGCGTGCTGCGGGAGCTGGAGCTGATGGAGAAGTGGGGCAGCGGCTACAAGCGGATGAGGGAGGAGTGCGGCCCGAACGGCTACCCGCTGCCCGAGTGGGTGGAACTGTCCGTCGTCGTGCGCTGCGTCTTCGAGCCGCACCCGGAAGCTGCCGCGTCGGCAGGTGCAGGGACAGCCGATGTCCCTGCAAATGTCCCTGCAAATGTCCCTGCAAACGCGGACCTGAACGAGCGTCAGCGGTGGTTCCTGGAACAGGTCGCCGCGGGGGTACCGGTGCGCTCCAAGCATCTAGCCGAGGAGTTCGGCGTGTCCGAGAAGACCGCCAAGCGCGACATCGGCGCGCTCACGGACTGCGGCTTGGTCGAATTCGTCGGGCCGACGAAGACAGGACATTATCTGCCGAAGTCATGAAGTCACAGAGGTACATAAGGCGAGGCGCGTGGTGTCGGTGTGAACGTTCCTGCAACTCATGGACCGGGCAGATAGAACGGTCAGGAACAGCCTGGAGCGGGAGACGGGATTTGCTTCCGGAGAACCCCGGAACCACAGAACGGTCAACGGACAAATCCCGGCGTAGAACGGTCAGGAACAGCCTGGAGCGGGAGACGGGATTTGAACCCGCGACGTCAACCTTGGCAAGGTTGCACTCTACCACTGAGTTACTCCCGCCAAAGAGCGCACGCTTTTTAGCCGCGTTCGCTCCGGGTGTCAAGCCTGCGGTTTGTCGCTTTGGGCGTCTCGTGGTACCAATTCGATAGAGGATGAAAGGTGATCGGAGATTCGCTTTCCCCCCCGGGGGACGCTTCCACCTGGACACCCGGCGGGTGCGGGCGCGCTGCCGCTGCGGCTGTCGCAGATCCTTTCCTGCCGAGCTGCTGGTCTCGGTGAACCTCGACACCGATCCCGGAGCGCTGGAGGAGCTGGGTGACGACGGCCTGCAACCGGCCAGGTGCCCTCACTGCGGCGTCGTCTGCAAGCTGGCCGAGGCGCTGGTTCTCCACGACCCGGCCCGCGCGCGCCTGGCCCTGTTCGTCCCCGACGCTCTGTCCCACAAGGAGCTGGAGCTGCGCGCCGATCTGACCGCGGAGATCGCCGCCGGCGATCCGAGCGGGCTGCCGGACCACGCCTTCGATCCGGCCTGGCTCGCCGGGATCCAGGATCTGCGCGAGTGGCTGTTCGGTCCCCGGGCCCGCTCGATCGCGCCCCCGGCCGCCGAGCCGGAAAAACGCGACGAACCGCCCGGACAGCCGGTCGTCGACGAGAGATCGAGCAAGCCGCCGATCCACGAGGCGTTCGCCGACCTGAGGGAGTCGGACAGCGGGCCGCCCTCCACGATTCCCCCACCGCCGGCCCTCGACGACGAAGATCCGATTTTCGACGAGGACGACGACGAGGACTGGCTGCCGAACGATCTGTCCGAGAGCGCGCCCGATACCAGGCCCACGCCCCGCCCGGCGCGACCTCCCTCGGGCGACGGCGTGGACTACGCCGGGCTGCTGGGCGCCGACGAGGAGGAGGAGCCCGATCTGGAGCTCCCCGATGACGAGGAGGAGCCCGGCCTGGAATTCGAGGCCGGGTTCTCGCTGTCCGAGCCCCCGGCCCGCCCGGACGAAAAGCCGAAAGACGCGCCGCGGGCGCTGCTGGACGGCGATCCCTACCTTGCCGAGCTGCAGGGCGACGAGGTGGTGCTGCACCGCGTGGTGGACGCCGAGCAGGCCGGCGCGTTCGACGCCTCCAGAGCCGACCTGTGGTTCCAGCTCCTGGAGATGGAAGGGCGGCCGCTGGTCGCGATCACCCTGGTCGAGGACCCCTCTTTGAAAGATCCGGTCCGGGTCTCGTGGCCGCTCGACGTAGGCCGTATCGCGCACCGCGAGCTGGCCCACTCCCTGCGGCGATCCTACAGCGCACAGGTGCGCCTCTACGACGAAGAGCGCTCGGAGATCGATCGCTTCGAGGTCAGCTCGGACAGGGAGCTGAACGTGGTCGCGGTGCTTGAGGAGTTCTCGCGCAAGACGGCGGGGCACGAGGTGGAAGAAACCGACTTCGCTTACGCGGCGGCTCTCCTCGACCGCGAGTGCGCTCCGCTCGGCGAGCCGTTGCCCGGCCTGTTCACCGCCGGCTCGCCGCCGCGGCTGGAGAGCTTCGAGGACGCCCGCGGCGTGCTGTCCGTCCTCGAGAGCTGGAGCGAGCCGGAACACCGCGCCCACTTGGTGCTGGTCCGCTCGTTCCCGCTCGACTACCTCGAGGAGCTGAGCAACGAGGTGCTGGAGGCCGCCGTGAGGTACGGAGCGCACATTCCCGCTTGTTTCAGGGATCGGGCGATCGGCCTGGGTCTGGCCGCGAGCGGCGAGGAGCTGGCGCTGGAGCTGGTCGACGGTTTCAATCGGACGATGCTCTCGGAAGACCGACCCGACGAGACGAGCGCGGCGCACAACTGGAGAGCGCTGCTGGCCGACTGCGCCGAGCAGGGGGTGACCCCCGACGCCGAGACCCAGGATCGCGCCGAGTCGCTGCTCGAGAAGCACGGCCTGCTCGACGAGTCCGCCTACCGCGAGGCGCTCGAGGCGTTGTCCGATCCCTCGCAGCTGGAGACCGACCAGCTGCTGCGCATGCTGCGCCACCGGCCGCTGCGCCTGCGGGCGTTGGCGGCGATCGCCGGACGAGCCGAGCCTCAGGCGTGGGCCGAGGCCGTGGAGGCGATCAGCCGGATCGGAGTGGCGGAGATGCCGGCGGCGGTGCGCGCCGTGGCCGGGCTGCGGGAGGCGGTCGCCGGCCCGGTCGCCGCGCTGCTGCGATCCAAGCGGGCGCACGTGCGGCAGGCGGCGGCGGTGCTGCTCGGCGAGCTGACGTTGCGGCGGACGCTGATGCCGCTGCTCAAGGCGCTGGACGCGGAGCGCACCCCGGTGCGGGTCGAGCTGGCGCGCGCCGTGGCCCGTACCGGCTCGACCGCAATTCGCTCGCTGGAGCGCAGGCTGAAGGACCCGCGCGGGGACGTGGAGAGCCTGGCGCTGGTGGTGCGGCTGATGCGGGATTGCGGCGACCGCGCCGCGGGGCGCTTCGAGGCGATGGCGAGCTCCGGCAACGAGCGCGCCGGGCGGCTGGTGGAGTTGTCCGAATCGGAGGCCACCGAGGTGGACCCGGCTTCCCCGGTGGAGCGGTATGGCGCGATTCTGCGACGGGCCGCCGGCGGCGAGGAGATCCCGCCCGGCGACCTGGAGCGGCTGGAGGCCGGTTATCGCTCGGCGGTCGGCGAGCGCTGGGCGGGTGGACAACCCGATTCGTCGCCAGTATAAAAGGCCGTTTGTTTTCCGGGAATCGCCAATGCGGATCGGCATCTTCAGCGACGTTCACGGCAACCTGGAGGCTCTGCGGGCCGTCCAGGTCGCCTACGAGGACGAGCAGATCGACCTGCTGCTCTGCGCCGGAGACCTGGTGGGCTACGGCGCCAGTCCCAACGAGTGCGTCGAGACCGTCCGCGCGATGACTCCCCACGTGGTGCTGGGCAACCACGACGCCGCGGTCAGCGGGTGCATGGACTACTCCTTCTACTACGAGGCGGCCCGGCGCGTGCTGGACCTCCACGCCGAGAGCCTGGAAAAGGACAACATGGAGTGGCTGCGCTCGCTGCCCTACTCCCGCAGGTTCAATGATCTGGGAATCAAGCTCTGCCACGGATCGCCGATCTCCGAGCAGGAGTTCGAATACATCTTCGCCCCGGAGCAGGCCTGGGCCCTGCTGCCCCACTTCGACGAGCTCGACCCGATCACCTTCATCGGCCACTCGCACCTCTGCCGCGTGTTCGCGCTGACGCCGCACGCGGTGGAGGAGGTCGTCCAAAAGCAGTTCACGTTCGACGAGCGGCGCAAGTACATCGTCTCGGTCGGATCGGTGGGGCAGCCGCGCGACTACGACAACCGCGCCAGCTACACGGTCTTCGAGACCGAGTCGCGCCGCTTCTGGTTCAAGCGGGTCGAGTACGACATCGAGACCGCGGCGAACAAGATCTTCGCCTCGCGCCTGGAGCGCAACTTCGGCAATCGGCTCTTCATCGGAGTGTAGGAGTATCGGGGGATCGGAGGGGACGAGGAGAGGTTACTCCTCGTCCGACGGCTCCTCTGCGGGAGGCTCCTCCTCTGCGGGAGGCTCCTCCTCTGCGGGAGGCTCCTCGTCCTCGACCTTGGAAATGATGTGGAACTCCACGCGCCGGTTCTTGGCCTGTCCCTCGGCGGTGTCGTTGTCCGCGATCGGCTCGTTCTCGCCCTTGCCCTCGGCGATCAGGCGATCCTCTTCGACGCCCTTTTCCATCAGGTAGGCCACCACCGAGTCCGCCCGCGCCTGGGAGAGCTTCAAGTTCTTCTTGTCCCGGCCGCGATCGTCGGTGTGGCCCTCGACGCGCACGCGGATGTTCTTCTTGAGCTGGATGATCTTGGCCACCTCGTCGAGCACCGGGAAGGACTTTTCCAGGATCTTGGACTTGTTGGTGGCGAAGTAGACCTTCTGCAGGATCTTGATCTGCTGGCCCACCACGCGCACCAGGTCCGGGCAGCCGTCCTCGTCGTCCTCGCCGTTCATCGTCTCCGGCTCGTCGGGACACTCGTCGTCGACGTCGGGGATCCCGTCGCCGTCGTTGTCCTCGTCCGGACAGCCGTCCTCGTCCTCGAACCCGTCGAGATCCTCGGCCTCGTTCGGGCACTGGTCGTCGGCGTCGGGGATCCCGTCGCCGTCGTTGTCCTCGTCCGGGCAGCCGTCCTCGTCCTCGAACCCGTCGAAGTCCTCGGCCTCCTCCGGGCACTTGTCCACGTCGTTCGGAATTCCGTCGCGGTCCAGGTCGTCGTCGGGACAGCCGGCGTTGCTCTCGACTCCGGCCTCGTCCGGGCACTGGTCGTCGGCGTCGAGGATCCCGTCGCCGTCGTTGTCGTTGTCCGGACAACCGTCCTCGTCCTCGAACCCGTCTTTGTCCTCCGGGTCCTCGGGACACTCGTCCCTGTCGTCCCAGATTCCGTCTCCATCGATATCGTCCGGCTCGAGCTTGCCGCCGAGGGAGATCGTGATGCCCGCGGTCAACATCGCGAAGTTGAGACCGTCGCCGATCGGAGTATGGTGGAACCTCAGGTACGGACCGAAATTGACTCCGTCCCAGAGCGCCAGCTCGTAACCCAGCCCGACGTTGTACCCGCCGTGATCCTCGTAATCGTAAGTGTAGTACGCGAAGTGCGCGTCCAACCACAGCTCGCCGGCCGCGGTGCCGTCGTCGAACGCGGCTCCGTTGCGGTCGGCCAGCAGGCGCAGGCGGAATCCGCCGCCGACGAAGATCGAGCGCAGGCCGTCCTTGGGGCCCACGTTGAAGCCGTCGAAACCGCCCAGGATCGACAGCGCCAGCGGCTCGAACAACACAAAGTCGATCCCCAACGAGCCTTCTCCGCCGAACTCGTCGTACTTGGGGTCATGGGTTTCGAGATCGTCACCCAGCGCGAACGCGGCTCCGATCGCCAGGTGCAGGTTGTAGGGCCCGTGGGTGGGACGGTTTCCCGCCAGCGCGGCGTCACCGTCCGCCGCGTCTCCCTCCCCGCCGATCGAAACGTCCGCCGAGGCGCCGCTCTGCTCGCTCTCGTCCGCGGCCGCGAGGTTTGGAATCGACGCGAGGCCGACAGCCGCCAATACAACTACCCAACCGCAGGTGATTTTCCGCATCTCCAACTCCGGTTTGTTCGGCCCGGACTCGCCGCCCCGGGCGCATTTCCCGCCTGAGTCTCCCCGGCGAGGGACGCTCCATGCTAGTGCAACGGGGGGGTGAAAGCAACCGCGTCGTCCAGCGCTCCGTCAGCCGTCCGAAAAACGGCTGATTCCCTCCAGTTGCTCCCAGATCGTCTCGGAATCGGCGCTCGCGCCGAACTCCTCCGCTCGCGACATGCCCCATGCCGCGGCGATCAGCAAAATGCCGGCTCCGGCCATCACGCGCCGGTCGACGCGCTCCAGCCGCAGCGCCGTGTTGCCCGCCAGCGCGCCGACCAGCGCCACGGCCAGCGAGGGAACGAGCAGGCGGCGATCCGCGACCAGCTGCTCGAGCGGCAGCAGGTTGAGAAACGGCAGCAGAGCAACGAGCAGCCACAGCGAGGCGGCGACCCATCCTCCCACCTGGCGCCCGCGCCGGTGCGCGACCAGCAGCACGGCTGCCACGATCACCGTCGCGCCGAGGCCGGCCGCTCCTCCGGCGACCAGCTCGGTTTCTCCCGGTCGGGCGTAGACCACGGAGAGATCGAACGGCCACAGTGCCGTGCCCAGGTAGTGCGCCAGGCTCCAGCCGATCAGCTCGATCCGTCCCAGCAGGCCGGACGCCGCCGCGGGAGCACCCGCCCCTTGCGAGGCCCACGACCAAATCGCCGCCGCCGCCGCGGCCGCCGCCAGCGCACATTGTCCGGCCAGAGCCGCCAGCGAGCGCAGGGGACGTCGGCCCAGCAACAGCGCGTCGGTGATCCAGATCATCGCCGGGACCGGCAGCGCCGCCGGGCTGGATAGCAGCGCCGCGGCCAGCAGCAGGGCCGAGATCCCCTCGCGCAGCGCGCGCCGAACCGCCGTGCGGCTGGTGCCCAGGTGCACGTGCCAGCTGCCCAGCGCCAGCAGCAGCGCCAGCACCTCGCCGCGGCCGGCGATCCATCCGACCGCGACCGCGTGGTGGGGAGCCAGCCCGAACAACAGAGCTCCCAGCGCCGCGGCGGTGTCGGTGAACCCCAGGCGGCGCAGCAGAGCCAGCACCAGCGCCAGCGCGCCGAGGTAGAGCAGCAGGTTGTGCGCGAGACAGAGCCGCGGGCTGCCGGACCACAGCGAGCCGTCGATCATGTAGGAGACCAGGGCCAGCGGGCGATAGGTCTCGAGGTGCGGATCGGAAAACGCCCGGGCCGCGTTGCTCGCCGAGAGCTCGTCCACGCGGGTGTCGTCCACCACCGGCAGGTAGCCGTCCCGCTCGAGGAGATCGCCCGCGAACATGGGCGCCGCGGTGGCGGCCGAGGCGATCAGCACCGCCGCGGCCGCCACCGCGAAATGCCGGTCGGGGCGCCAGCTCTCCGTCGCGATCATGATGCCGGATTCTACACGTCCCGGCCGGCAGTCCAAGTCGCTTCGGCGAGCCGGGACCAATCGCGGACAACCCGGCTTCCGGAACAGAGCCTTCAAAGTTTGCAAAGGGCTGGCCCGGGGCGAGCGCTGCTGTTATCATCTCGCCCCTCGGAGACGAGAAGAGGTGGAATTGCCGGCGATGATCGACAGATTCTGGTTTGGAGCGGCGCCGCTGGCCGCGCTGCTGATCGCCGCGGGCGCGGGATGCGCCGAGAAGCAGAGCCGCACGGCGTTGCTCGACTACACGCAGTCGGCCGAGGATCTGTACGCCGAAGCGATGGAAGAGTTCGATGCCGAGGACTGCGTCGATGCCGAGAAGCTTTTCCAGCAGGTCAGACGCGATTTTCCTTACAGCAGCTATGCTCCGCTGGCCGAGCTGCACATCGCCGACTGCGCTTTCATCCAGGACAACCACGCCGAAGCTGCCGTGGCCTACAAGCAGTTCATCAAGGCGTTCCCCACGCACGAGCAGGCGCACTACGCGGCCTTCAAGCGCTCAGAGAGCTACTACGAGATGATCCCGGGAGACTGGATCATCACTCCTCCGCCCCACGAGCGGGATCAGGCCGCGACCCGCGACGCGCGCTCCGCACTGCGGCACTTCCTGCGCACCTATCCCCGCAGCGAATACATGGAGCGCGCCGAGGAGCTGCTCGCCGAGGTGGAGAACGCGCTCGTCCGGCACGAGATGTACGTCGCCGAGTTCTACCTCAAGCGCGACGAGAAGAACGCGGCGGCGGTGCGGCTCGAGGTCGTCAGGGAGAAATTTCCCGACGCCGGGCTGGTGCCGGACGCCATGTTCCTGCAAGGCAGGACGTACCTGGAGATGAACCGCATCGAGGAAGCCCGCCGGGTCTTCGAGGATATCATGGAGTTCTACCCGGAGCACCACCAGGCGCTCAGAGCGCGGGACTACCTCGAGCATCTGGAGGACAAACACCCCAGCCAGAGCCGAGGAAAAGATGGATAGGGAAACCCAACTGCGGCTGGAGCGAGGTCGCGAGCTCTACGAGAACCGCGAGTACGACAAGGCCGAGGAGCACCTCTCGAAGGTGGTCGAGGAAGAGGCCGGATTCGCGGACGTGATGAACATGCTGGGCGTGATCTACCACGACCGGGGGGAGGTCGCGCGGGCGCGGGAACATTTCGAGAAGGCGGTCGAGATCAACCCCCGCTACACCGAGGCGGCGCTCAACCTGGCGGTGACCTACAACGAGCAGGGGTTGTACGAAGAGGCCAGGAAGATCCACGAGCAGCTCGAGGAGCTCAAACCGGAGACTTCGCGCGAAGTTGAGCCGTTCGCCCGCGGCAAGCTGGCCAACATGCACGCCGACCTGGGGCGGGCCTACGCCGAGCTGCAGCTCTACGACAAGGCCGTCGCCCAGTACCGCGAGGCGCTGGCGCTGGCGCCCTCGTTCGTAGACATTCGCACCAACCTGGGCAAGCTGCTCAAGGACGCGGGCAACTTCGAGGCAGCCCTGCGCGAGCTGCACAAGGTCAAGGCCGACCGGCCCAAGTACGTGCCGGCCCGCGTCTCGCTGGGAGTCACCCACTACATGATGGGAGACAAGCAGTCGGCCCGCACCGAGTGGTCCGAGGCGCTCGAGATCGACCCCGAGAACCGCACCGCCCGCATGTACCTGCGGATGGTGGAGCAGCTGCTGGCCCAGGAGGAGGCGGACGCCGCCGGGGTCCACCTGGAGGTCGAGTCGCCCGAATGCGACGAAGAGCGGTCGAGCGAGGACGAGAAAGAGAAAGAGGGAGAGCTTGATTTCTCTTTCGACGGCGAGCGCTCCTCGGTGATGCCGGCTGCCAACGAGGAGTCGGACGGGTCGGACGGGTCGGACAGGTCCGACTGACTCCAACCTGTCAGACCTTCCCGGGCTCCCCTCAGACTCTGACCCTGCTCTTCTCTTCTTTCCCCAGCGCCGCGGCGTAGGGATCCAGGCGCGGTCGGACCGTCTTTTCCAAAAAGGCCCTGACCTGGTCCGCGGCCCGACCGGTGAAGCGGCTCGCATCGCCGGCCACCGCGGCGAGATCCTCGGCCGAAAGCGGCAGATCCGAGTCCGAAGCCAGCCGCTCCAGCAGGTCGTTGGGCCGGCCTTCGTTTCGCACCAGGCGCGCCACCTCGACCGCGTGGCGGCGGATCACCTCGTGCGCCTCCTGGCGGTCGGCGCCACGCTCGACCGCGACTGCCAGGATCTCCTCGGTGGCGAGGAACGGTAGCTTGGCCTCGAGCCTGGCGTCGATCGAAGCGCGGTTGATCTCCAGGCCGCCGGCGATGTCGATCAGCAGCCCCAGCACGGCGTCGGCCAGCAGGTAGGCCTGTGGAATGTCGATCCGTCGAATCGCCGAGTCGTCGAGGGAGCGCTCCAGCCACTGGTTGGCGTGGGTGGCCTGGAAGTCGGCCGGAAGGCCGATCAGCTTGCGCGCCAGCGAGCACATGCGCTCCGAGCGCATCGGGTTGCGCTTGTAGGCCATCGCCGAGGAGCCCACCTGCCTGGCGCCGAACGGCTCCTCCATCTCCTCCAGCCCGGCCAGCAGGCGCACCTGTACGCCGAGCCAGTGGGCCGAGGCTCCTATTCCGGCCAGAGCCTCGCAGATCTTGGTGTCGAGCTTGCGCGGATACGTCTGGCCGGTGACCGGGAACGCCGAGTCGAAGCCGAGCTTGGCCGCCACGCGGCGATCGAGCTCGGCCGCCTTTTCGGCGTCGCCTCCGAACAGCGCCACGTAGGAAGCCTGCGTGCCGGTCGTGCCCTTGGCGCCGCGAGCCGCGACGCGCTCCAGCGCCCACTCCACCGCGTCCAGGTCGAGCAGCAGGTCCTGCACGCCCAGGCAGAGGCGCTTGCCCGCGGTGGTGGGCTGGGCCGGCTGGAAGTGGGTCGCGCCCAGCACCGGTACCTCGGCCAGCCGCTCCGCGGTCGAGGCCAATCGGTCCGCGGCCCGCGCCAGGTCGTCGCGGATGCGCGCCAGCGCGCGGCGGTGCAGGATCAGGTCGGTGTTGCAGACCACGAACTGGCTGGTCGCCCCCAGGTGGATGATCCCGGCCGCGGCCGGGCATTGCTCCCCGTAGGCGCGAACGTGGGCCATCACGTCGTGGCGCAGCTCGTGCTCGAGCCGGTCGGCGCGGTCGAAGTCGATATTGTCGGCCTCGGCGCGCAGCTGCCCGAGCGCCTCCTCGCCGACGAGATCGCCGAGCCCGAGCTCGCGCTGAGCCTCGGCCAAGGCGATCCAGCAGCGGCGCCAGGTGCGAATCCTGGTCCGCTCGCTCCACAGCTCCTGCATGGCGCGGCTGGTGTAGCGACTGACCAGCGGATCACGGTAGACATCGCGGCTCATCGAGATCCTCCCGTCCCAAAGCGAGATCAGAGCCTACCGGAATCGGACTTCGCCCGCCAGTCTGGTACTCTCGTGGTCGCGAGCGGATGAGTCGGACGAGCAACGAATGAGCGGAACCGAGAAGAGCACGGCCTGGCACGCCCGCCCGGCTCCCGCGGCCGCGGTCTGGATCGCCGCAGCGCTCGCCGTGCTGGCCTGGTACGCATACCTGATCTGCACAGCGCCCCACCCCAGCTCGTGGGACGCCTTTTTGCGCCTCTACCACGCGGATCGACTCTTCGTCTCGCACTGGCTGCCGCTGCCCCAGCTGCCGCTGCTGGTCGCCGAAGAGCTGGAGCTGGGCCTGGCCGCGATCAGGCTGACGTACGCACTCGCGGCGGCCTGCGGAGCGGTCGCCGCCGGCTGGGCGGCCTCCGAGATCGCGCCGGCTCGCGCCGCGGGGGAGTCGCGGTCGCCTTCGCCGTGGCGCTGCTGCCGGCCTACGCCCGGCACGCGACCCTGCCCTACCAGGAGGGGATTTTCGTTCTTTTCGCCGCGCTGTTCGTGGGAGCCTGGGCGCGCGGTCTGCGCGGCGGCGAGTCGCGCTGGCGCTGGATCGCGGCGATTGCGCTGGCGCTGGCCTGCCTCTCTCGCTACGAGGCCTGGCTGCTGGTCGTCGTCTGGACCGTGGCCGAGCTGCTCGAGCGGCGGGCGAGAAGGCTCGTCCACCTGCTGCCCGCGGCCGCGGCGGTCGTCGCGATGATCGCGGCGCGCGCGCTGATCGACGCTCCCGGCGACCCGGCGACCGAGTCGTACCGCGCCGCGTTCGCCCGGAGAGTGGAAGGAGCGTGGGCTCTGATCGCTTCGAGCGGCGAGCGGATCGTCGAGCTCGCGCTGATCGAAGCCGGAGTGCTGAGCTGGCCCGGGCTCGTGCTGGCGCTGATCGGGGCGGCGTTGGCGGTTCGCGACCGGATCTTGCTGGGGCGCCGCCTGGCGCTGCTGCTGGCGCTGCTCGCGGGGCTGGCGCTGGGGCGCGCCATACTGGTGATACAGCCCAACGAGAGGATGCTGCTGCTGCCGGCCTGTTTGGGGATGCCGCTGGCGGTGCTGGCGCTGGGGCGGCTGACCGAGAGCCTGAAGCCGGCCGCGGCCCGCCTGGGAATCCGGGCCGGCGCGCTGGTCGCCGCTCTGGCGGTCTTCGGAGCGAACGGCTACGCGCAGCTCGCGGTGGCGAGCGAGCGCTTCGAGCCCGAGGCGCGAGCCGCCGCGGCTCTGGCCGCGCTGCCCGAGGACGCCAGGGTGCTGCTGCTGCCGCGCTACGGCCCGCGCGAGTCCGGAACCGCGGCGCTCTTCGCCGCCGCACCCGAGCTGGACACCAAGAACAAGCGCTGGATCACGGGCCCGCGGAGCGCCGCGAGCGCGGACGGCCCGCCCGACCACGTGGTCTACTGGAACCGCTGCCGCTACCGGATCAAGAAGCTGACCGAAAAACAGGCCGTCGCCCTGCACCGCGTCTACCCCATCCGCCGCGAGCAGCTAGGCTGGAGCGAGCCGTTCTGAGCTCTCTTCTCCGCTCCGTCTTCCGAGCTGTGTTAGATTGGCCCGCCGGGCGGCGGTTGTCGCCCCTGCCGCGAGGAGGTCGAATGCGCTTGCGCGGATCGCTGCGCAGCCTGCACCTGGTGGCGCTCGGTTGTCCCAAGAACCGGGTCGACGCCGAGGTCTGCGCCGGGCTGGCCTGCGAGCTGGGCCTGGAGATCGTGCCCTCTCCCGAAGAGGCCGACGCGATCGTGGTCTACACCTGCGGCTTCATCGAGCCGGCCAAGCGCGAGTCGATCGACGTGCTGCTCGAGCTGGCGCGCTTGCGGACCGAGGGGCGCTGCCGGCTGCTCGTCTCGGCAAGCTGCCTCTCGCAGCGCTACGCCCGGGATCTGGCCCGGGAGCTGCCCGAGGTCGACCTGTTCGTCGGCACCCAGGAGCCGCGCTGGCTGGAGCGCGTCCTGGCCGGCGAGCTCTCGCGCGTCGAGGTCGGCCCGGCCGGACACTTCCTGCAGCGTCACGGCACCCCGCGCATGCTGGAGCCCGGGGCCGCGTCCGCCTATCTCAAGATCGCGGACGGCTGCTCGCGCCGCTGCGCCTTTTGCGCGATCCCTGCGATCCGCGGTCCGATGCGCAGCAGGCCGATCGGCGAGATTGTCGACGAGGCTCGCGAGCTGACGCGGCGCGGCGTCCTGGAGCTGGTGCTGGTCTCGCAGGACACCGCGGCCTACGGGCGCGACCTGGATCGCGGCGCGAGCCTGGTCGATCTGATGCGCGCGCTTGATCGCGTGCCCGGTCTGCGCTGGGTGCGGCCGCTCTACCTCTACCCCGACGGCGTAGACGACGAGCTGCTCGGCGCGCTGGTCGATCTGCGCAGCGCGGTGCCGTACCTGGACGTTCCGATCCAGCACGCCAGCGCCCGGATGCTGCGCCGCATGCGCCGCGGCCACGGTCCCGGCCGGCTGCGCGGCCTGCTGGAACGAGCGCGCGACCTCGCGCCCGAGCTGTTTTTGCGCACGACCGTGCTGGTCGGCCACCCCGGCGAGAGCGCCGAGGACTTCGCCGATCTGCTGCGCTTCGTCGAGCGGGCGCGCTTCCACCACCTGGGCGCGTTCCGCTACAGCGACGAGGAGGGCACCCCCGCCTTCGAGGGGCGGCCGGCGGTAACCCCGCGCGACTCCTACAACCGCCAGCGTCGCGTGCTGGCCGTGCAGCGCCGCATCTCCCGCGCCCGCAACCGCGAGCTGCTCGGCCGCGAGCTGGAGGTGCTGGTCGAACGGCCGGCAGACGAGTCCGGCTACGTGATGGTCGGCAGGCACGCCGGACAGGCCCCGGAGATCGACGGGGTCACTTACCTCGTCTCCTGCCCGGTCCCGCCCGGCGAGATCGTGCGGGCCAGGGCGATCCGGGCCGGAGACTTCGACCTGGTCGCCGAGCCGTAGTAGCACGTCAGGCCTCCAAGATCGGGTAGAGCCTCCGCAGCTTGACCCGTGCGTCTACAAACTGAAGACCCTGAAGCGCGGGTGGGGCGGGTGTCAGACACGCTGAAGCGCAGCGCGGGTAGATAATCAGTTGATTGGAAAGTTCCGTTCCCGGCGGTTTTTCGCGCAGGGCCCGACTTTTGGCTCGAAGCGACCCCCAGCCGCCCGCATTCCGGGACATCGGTCGAAGAGGAGAAGCAAAGGTGGCCCGCCAGCTCAACGAGAAGTGGGAGCAAGAGGGTCACGTCTTCGGCGGGCGCTATCGCTGCGAGGCGTCGCGTGACTACCTGGCCGGGGACTACTGGCGCGAGTTTCCGGCGGGCACGTTCAGGCCGCAGCTCATCGAGCCCTGCAAGCCCGAGGACCGGTACTGGAGCGGGTACGTGTAGCCGGACCGGGCTGAATCGGCAGGGGCGAAGGGGGAGTGACGCCGCCGGGCGCGGCGCCGGGTTTTTCGACAGAAACGAGTGATCTCGGGGGACGAGCCGGGGCGAGAATCGGCCGCAAGCGACCGATTCGGGGCGGGGAAAGCCGAGATGTCAGGCAGCAGCCCGGCCGGATGTGCTTCGGCCGGCGAATGCCGCCGTTGTCTGTTCTTGGTGTCTGATACCCGGGCTTGACAGTGGCACCTCCAGGCCCCGGTCCGAAACGATTTCCCCACAGCGCGGAGTGCTCCGGCTTGTTAGCGCGGGCCAACCGTAATATGGTGCGGTAATCGGGAGGTTCGGGATCTTTCACCAGATGACCGACAGGAGGAGAGCGATGCGCGCGATTATCATAACCGCGCTGGCGGCGGCTCTCGCCGCGGCGGCATTCGGCTGCGACAAGGGCGGAGGCGGTGGCGGAGAATCCGACGCCGGCGACACCGACACCGGCAGCGACAGCGAGGACGACGGCGGGCCGGACGACGGCGGAACCGAGGACGATCGCGGCAATCCAGCCGACTTCCCCTCGGACTGCATCGAGGCCTGCCAGAACGCCTGCGACGAGATCGAGGCCTGCGAAGCAGGGGAGAACGAGAGCTACCCGCTCGGCGCCGAGGAGTGCCTGGAGCGCTGCCTGCTGGCCCAGGACGGCTACATGTGGGACGACGTCTCGGGCAACTTCCGCTGCTGCGCATCCCAGGAATCCTGCCAGGACGTGCAGGTCTGCGGCGGCTGGCTGGCGCATCCCGACACGATCGATCCGTGCTCCACTCTCTGCCAGTGCATGTTCGGCGGATCGGTGCTGGAACAAATCTGGAGCGACGTCGAGCCGCCGGACGGCTACCGCTTCGCCGCGAGCGTGATCGCGGTCGAAAATCCCTCGCAGACGGTCGATTACCGGGCGCGGTACGGCGCCGAGGTAATCAGCCTCGGGCGCGCCGCCTTCCTTCGATTCGAGCAGCAGCTCACCCCGCTCGCGGCCCGCGCTTTGCTCGGCAGCGAGACGGTGCTGCCCACTTTCGTCGACGGCGCCGGACGCGTCGCCGCGGCCGCGGGAGGAATCGTGGCACGGGTCGCCGACGACGAGGCGCTCGAGAGGTTCGAACGCGGCTCGGCGGATCTGGGCCTCGGCGCGCCGGAGCGGATTCGCTTCGCCGACGACCTGTTCAGCGCCGGCGCCGAGGACGGCTGGCAGGCCGCCAGGGCGCTTCCCGAGCTGAACGCAATCGCCGGCGTGGAGGCCGAGCTGGACATGCTGCGCGTCTACGAGCGACGCTGGGAGCCCAACGATCCGCTCTTTGGCGAGCAGTGGCACCTGCTCAACGACGGCCAGGAACAGCTGGCCTCCTGGGGAATCGACTCGCGCGCCAGCGAGGCTTGGGACCTGACCAGCGGCGATCCCGAAACGCTGATCGCGATTCTCGACGACGGCATGGACATCAACCACGCCGACCTGGCCGCCAACTGCGCCGAGCCCTACAACTTCCCCGACGACTGGGAGTCGATGGTGGAGAGCATGATGTTCGGCTGGCACGGAACCAGCTGCGGCGGGGTCGCGGCCGCGATCGCCGACAACGGCGAGGGCGGGTCCGGTGTCTGCCCCAACTGCCGATTGCTGCCGTCCCTGCTCTCCGGCGCCAGCGGGCCGACTCCAGGACCGGGTTTCCAGCTCACCGACCAGGAAATCGCGGACATTTTCGTCGATATCGTCGATCTGGGCGCCGACGTGATCTCCAACAGCTGGGGTCCGGCCGGAGAGGATCCCAACGTCGACTCCACCGGCTTTCCGGCGCCGGCGCTGCCCACGATCGTCTCGGAGGCGTTCGACTACGCCGAGAGCGATGGGCGCGGAGGCCTGGGAACCGTGATCCTGTTCGCCGCGGGCAACTCCAACCAGAATGCCGACGGGGACACCTACGTGGTGCACGACTACGTGATCGGTGTATCCGCGGTGGACGACCAAGGTCTCAAATCCTACTACTCCAACTACGGAAACACGATCGACGTGGCAGCGCCTTCCAACGGCGGCCTGCTCGGCATCACCACCACCTCGGCGGGCGCGGACAGCGACGTCGACCCGCAGTACACTGACTCGTTCGGCGGGACCTCCTCGGCCACGCCGCTGGCGGCCGGAGTCGTGGGGTTGATGCTCTCAGCCGCCCCGGATCTGACCGCCGCCGAGGTGCGGCAGATCATCACCGACAGCGCGGACGAGGTCGACCCGGTCTTCGGCCAGTGGACGAGCGGCTTTTCCCCCTTCTACGGGCACGGGCGCGTCAACGCCTATCGCGCGGTCTCGATGGCGCTCGGCAGCTGCGCAGCGAGCGACGAGTGCCCGGCGCCCTCGGACGTCTGCGACGGCACCTGCGACGGCGCAGCCTGCGACACCTGCCGCACCGCCGCCGACTGCGCCGACGGCTTCGTCTGCCAGCCGCTGCCGGCCCTGGGAGACTCGTTCTGCGTGGAAAGCGGAGCCGGCTCCTGCGCCGCCGGCTTCGAGCTGCTGGACGGCTACTGCCTGCCGTCGCGCGAGGCCTGCGGAATATGCGACGGCGAGGAGATCTGCAACGGGCGCGACGACGACTGCGACGGCCAGATCGACGAGGATCTGGACTGCGACGGCTCGCCGCGCTGCCTGCAGCAGGGACGCGGCTGCCCGGCGGAGATGGGCTGCGCCGCCACCAGCTGCATGGACCATTGCGAGTACGACGACGACTGCGAGGACGGCACCTGCGAGATGGCCAAGGACCGCTGGGGAGATCTGCAGATCGACGTCACGGTCTGCTCGGGAGGCACACTCGGCTGCCAGATGGGCTGCGAGGTGCTGGCCTCCTCGCTGCCCGGCGACGAGCTCTGGGAGTTCGTGGACTGCGCCGACGGAGCGAGCTGCGCGGACATCTTCGAGTGCGCGATGATGCTGCCGATCAACATGTAGCCTCACCCGCCTTGGCCGAGCGCGACGTAGTCGAGAGGAGCCCAGGGTGAAAAAGCGCGAGTTCCGTTCCGACACGATGACCCTGCCCGGCGACGCGATGCGCGAGGCGATGCGAGACGCCGAGCTGGGCGACGACGTGGTGGGCGAGGACCCGGAGGTCAACCGGCTCGAGGAGCTGAGCGCCGAGCTGCTCGGCCACGAGGCCGCCTTGCTGATCCCGAGCGGCACCTTCGGCAACCAGTGCGCGATCTGGGTCCACACCAATCCCGGCGACGAGGTGATCGTGGCCGAGACTGCTCACGTGGTCGACCACGAGGCCGGCGCGGCGGCATCGCTGTCCGGCGTCCAGCTGCGCGCGATCGAGCCGCTTCGCCGCTCCTGGATCACGGCGGGCGAAATCGAGCGCCGCGTCCGCACGATTCCGGACATCCACCACCCCCAGACCGCGCTGATTGTGCTGGAGAACGCGCTGGCGGACGGCACGGTGATGCCGCTCGAAGAGATGCGCCTGGTGCGCGAGCTGGCCGACGAGCACGATATCAAGATTCATCTCGACGGCGCGCGCCTGTTCAACGCGGCGGTCGCACTCGGGGCCGAGCCGCGCCAGATAGCCGCCCCGGTCGACAGCGCGATGTTCTGCCTGTCCAAGGGACTCGGAGCGCCGGTGGGCAGCGTCTTGACCGGGTCGCGCGAGATCGTGGACGCAGCGCGGCGGAGGCGCAAGCAGATGGGCGGAGGCATGCGGCAGGCCGGGATCATCGCGGCGCCCGGGCTGATCGCGCTGACAGAAGGCGTCGCCCGCCTCGAGGACGATCACCGCAACGCGCGCCTGCTCGCCGAGCGGCTGGCCGAGCTCGGGGGAATCGAGATAGACCTGGACAGGGTGCAGACGAACATGGTCTTTTTGCGCGTCGCGGCGCACGGCAAGAGCGAGCAGGGCTTCGTCGATCACATGAACGGGGCCGGTTTCGCCGTCTATCCCCCCCAGTGGTGGGGAATCCGCCTGGCGGTCAGCTCCCGGGTCGACGCCGCAGACTGCGAGGCTTTCGCCCGCGCCGCGGCCGAGTACCTCGAGCGATAGTTCCTCGTCGCCCGGCAGCTGATTTGATCCAGCAGTACTATACGGTTGCATTGCCACGGTAAACCGCTGTAGAACCTTTCTCGAAGGTCGACCTCATGGCGCATACCGCTCCCGTCAATATCCTCGTAGTCGACGACGATCCGGTCGCCAGGCACGTCCTCCGGAAGGTCGTCGAGGCCGAGGGTCACCGCTGTATCGAGGCCGAAGACGGTGAACGAGCTTTGCAGTACCTGGAACGCACGCGCGTCGACATTTTGGTCACGGACAAGAACCTGCCCGGGATCAACGGCCTGGAGCTGGCCCGCGTGGCGCGCAATCTCAAGTCGCAAATGCCTGTCGTGATGGTCACTGCTTTCGGCTCGGAGGAATCCGCGGCGGAGGCCGCCGAGGTGGGCGTCGAGACCTACCTGCGCAAGCCGATCGCGGTCGACCAGATGCGACCGGCACTGAGAAACGCGGTGAAAAGCGCCGCCGTGACGGAGGAGAGCAACGGCCGGGAGCGGATCGGACCCGATGTCGAAGTCGAGTCGCAAAGCTCGGTTCGAGAGGACGAAACACAAAAAGTCTCCGTGGGACCCGAGCCCGGTTCCAAAGCAGACCCGGCGAAAAACGAAAAAAGCCTGTCGGTGGTGATCGTCGAGCCGGATTCGGACACTCGTCTCCGTCTGCTCGAAGCGATCGCCGAGTTGGGTCATCGCGTCGCCGCCTTTCCGGACGAGAACAAGGCCGACGCCTACCTGCACCGCTTCGAGATCGACGTGCTGATCGCCCGCCCGGAGACGCTGCGCGACCGCGACAGCTGGGTCAAGGGCGCCGACGCCGACGCCCGGCTGGGCGCGATCGCAATCATGGACGACGGGGGCCTGGACCGCGCGATCGAGGCGATCTATCTCGGAGCGCGCGGCACGGTCGCGCCGCCTTTTTCAAAAAACGAGGTCGCCGCCGACTTCTCCCAGGCCGTGGACGAGATGCGTTCATCCAGCAAGAAGCGCTGATCGGCCTTGCGTGATCGACTCCGATTGGAGCTATACCCCAGCGTTGCGAAAAACATCGAGATGAAACGCGCCAAGGTGCGTCAGCAGTGGACGAGCGGAGCGTTTTGAGGACGGAAGCGAACTCACCGTTCGTTGAGTCCTCAAAACGTGAGCACGGCCGCGGGTGGCGTGCTTTGGCGCGAGCGACAGCGTTTTCAGCCGATGGCTTTTTGCAACGTTGGGGTATACTCGAGCGTCGATGAGGGAGACTCACCACCGCCTCCGGGCCCTGCCGCCGATCTCGGCGCTGGTGTTGGCGGCTCTGCTGCCGCTGGTTTCTTTCGAGGCTCGCGCTCAGGATGCCCGGACCGCCGCGGCAAAGAGCGCAAAGGCCGACCCGTCGCTCGACGCGCGGGCGCTGGAGCTGGCCGGATTCCGCTCGCTGGCGACACTCGCGATCAGCTCGACGCCGATCGGCGCCGAGGTGCGCATCGGCGAGCATCTCTGCTACACCCCTTGCAGGCTCTCGCTGCCCCCGGGCCACGCCGCGGTACGCATCGACCATCCCGATCGCGAGCCCGAAGAGCTGGACGTCGAGCTGCACGGCGCCGAGCAGCTGCGCGTGCACGCCCGGCTCGGACGACCCGCGCCCCACGAAATCATAGTTCCGCTCTACTTCGTCGGCACGGTCTTCACCGCGGGCGGGATCTCCTCGGTGGCGCTCAACGCCGACGTCGATCCCAGGCCGGTGGGCGGATCGTCGGGCGACGCCGAGTCGCGACTCTTTCACCGCAACCTGGGTATCGCCTCGATCGCGGTGGGCGTTCCACTGCTCGGTCTGGCCACGTACCTGCTCGCGACCGGACGCCCCGGCGAGGTCTTCACCTCGACCGGACCCGGCATCTCCAACCTCAGCCTCGGACCGGCCTTCGACGAGCGTGGACGCTTGAGCGGAGCCGGCCTCGCGGCTGCCTTCTGAACGAGGAGCCTCGACTGTGAACGATCAGCCCAAAAAACCGCTCATCCTGGTGCTCAACCCGGGCGGCACCTCGACCAAGGTGGCCCTCTTCGCGGGCGACGAGGAGCTGTGGTCGATCGACGTGCGCCACGACCCGGAGCGGCTCGCCGGCTTCGAGCGCGTCGTCGACCAGCTCGACTGGCGGCTGGAGACGGTGCGCGCCGCGCTCGACGAGCAGGGAGTCGAGATCTCCTCGCTGGCGGCGGTCGTGGGCCGGGGCGGCGCGCTGGCCGCCGTGCCCGGCGGCGCTTTCGCCGTCGACGCGGCGATGCTCGACGCAATCCGCTCCGGGCGGGTGCTGGTCGAGCACCCCAGTTTGCTCGGCGCGCCGATGGCGGACGAGATATCCGGCCGGGCGGGCTGCCCGGCTTTCATCGTCGATCCGGTCTGCGTCGACGAGATGCTGCCGGAGGCCAAGCTGACCGGTCTTCCCCAGGTGCCGCGCCGCGCGCTCTCACACGCGCTGAGCGTCAAGTCCGCGGCCCGCGAGGTCGCCGGGCGACTGGGCCGCCCGCTGACCGAGCTGCACCTGATCGTGCTCCACCTGGGTTCCGGCTTCACCGTGGCCGCCCAGCGCCGCGGCCGCCAGATAGACCACAACGACGCCTCGGCCAACGGACCGATGGCGCCCACCCGCGCCGGCGACCTGCCCTCCCTGGGCTTTGCCGAGCTGTGCTTCTCCGGTCGCTTCACGCGGGAGCGCGTGGAAAGGATGCTCGTCGGCGAGGGCGGCTGGAAGGCGCATCTCGGCACCGACGACGTGCGCGAGATCTACCGGCGGATCGATGCGGGAGACGAGCGGGCACGGCTGGTGATCGACGCCACCTTGCTGCAGCTGGCCAAGGAGGTTGGAGGTCTGCTGGCCGTGCTGGAGGGCCGGCTTGACGCGATCGCGGCGACCGGCGGGGTCGCTCGCTCGGAGCGCTTCATCGAGGAGCTGCGAGGGCGCCTGAGCTGGATCGACACTGTCTGGATGACGCTGGTCGGCGAGGGAGAGATGAGCGCCCTGGCGCGCGGAGCACGGCGCGCGCTCGAAGGCGAGATACCGTCGCCGAGCATCGCTCCCTACCTCGAGCGCGAGTGGGGAGACCGGCCGTGATCTTCGACGAGCTGAGCGGAAAGGGCTGCGGCCGCGGCTGAGACGGCGGCGGATCGCGACTGTCAGTCGACGCTCCCGTCCGCGCTTATCCAGACCCGCTGGTCGGCCGCGATCGGTCCGTCCACGTGGACGGTGGCGCCGCCCGGGTAGATCACGTCGATTGCATCGGCCTCGGTGGCGCTCCCCAACCCGAAATGCAGCACCTGGCTGTCCTGGCAGCCGGTCCCCGAGCCGCCCGAGGTCTGCTGCATCGCCGTCGAGCCGCCGGCGGTGACCCGCACCACCGAACCGATCCCGGCCGCGTTGACCGTACCCGCGGAGCTCTCGCCGCCCAGCGCGCGCACCTGCAGCCAGTGGTTGTCCCCCGCTGCCGTGTCGTTGCGCAGCAGCTCACCGGCCACCAAATCCACGTCGCCGTCGCCGTCGTAGTCCGCCGCGGCCGAGCCCCAGCCGCCGTGGACGACCGCCCCCGACTGGTAGTTGACCTGCTGGAAGACGCCGCCGCCGTCGTTGAGGTACATCTCCGAAAAGCGCCCCTCGTAGACGCAGGTGATGAACAGGTCGGCGTCTCCGTCGTTGTCGAAATCCGCGCTGGTGGGGTTGGAGTGGGTCTCCCGGTAGAAGATCCCGGCCGCCTCGCGGTTGTCGGTGAAGTCGCCCTGCCCGTCGTTGACCATCACCCGCGACAGGTCGCTGAAGTGGTAGAAGCGGGGGTGGGCCAGGTTGGCCTGGAACAAGTCGAAGTCTCCGTCGTTCTCAAGATCGAGCCAGACCGATCCGATCGTGTGCCCGTAGCTGCCCGAGACGTTCTCGCCGGCCAGGCCGTTGAATTCGGCGAGATCGCTGACCGTCCCGTCGCCCTGGTTGACGAACATGAAGTTGGGATCGAGCCGGTAGTTGCTGACGAGCAGGTCGACATCGCCGTCCAGGTCGAAGTCGGCCGGGCTGACCCCGCGGCCGGCGTGCATCGTGGCCCAGGCAAAGCCGTGATCGTCGGTCCACTCAGTGAACGTCCCGTCCCCCTCGTTGTGCCAGACGCGATCGACGTAGTTCTCGTAGACGCCGCCGCACTCGTACTGCGCCATGTACAGGTCGAGCAGGCCGTCCGCGTCCAGGTCGAACCAGGCCGAGCCCTCGGTCGGGGCGTGCTCCTCGTCGAGATCCTCCACGCAGTCGAGGTAGTCCTGCGTGTCCCAGATCCCCGACTCGAGCGTCACGTCGCCGAACGTCCCGTCGCACTCGTTGTGCAAAAGGATGTCGGGCTCGGTCTTCGAGGAGCTCTGCCCGAAGTAGTCGAGGCATCCGTCGTTGTCGTAGTCTCCCCAGACGCCGCCGCTGCTGGCGGCGACGACCTCCTCGAGACCCGCCTCGGCCGTCACGTCGGAGAACGTCCCGTCCCCTTCGTTGCGCCACAGGACCGGTCCGTTGGTCATCAGGTCGTCGTCTCCGTCGCCGTCGTAGTCGCCCCAGGCCGCGCGGCTGGAGGCGGTCAGCGCCTCGTCGACCCGGAACCACTTGTCCTCGGCCGGCACCGGATCCTCCAGCTCCACCAGCAGCCGCACCGCGTAGTCGATCGCCAGCGAAGCCGAAAGGCCGTTGTAGAATGTGCCGGCCTCGGCCTGGGGCATGTTGATCGCCGAGTGGCAGTCGTCGTAGCCCTCGCAGCTGCCCAGCCCGCTTTCGAACAGGAAGGCCGGGTCGTTTTGCGTCTCCCAGAAATGCGCGACGAAGATCGGACCCGGCACGTCGATCTCGACAGGCTCGTCCAGCGCGTAGTCGACCCACTCGCCCGCCTCGTCCTCGGAGAGGCAGCGATCGCCGCTCCAGAGGGGCTCCCACTGGTAGAAATCGAACCCGTTGCTGCCGAAGTCGGCGTGGAGACCGGCGCCCACCGGGCGGACGCCCTCCCCGAGCAGGTTGCCCCACTGGACGCGGAAGCCGTGCACCAAGCCGGGCGAGGGGATATCGAAACGCACGGCCTCCCACATCGGCTCCTCGCCGATCACGTAGATGCTGCCGTTGATATCGAACTGCCCGAGAGGGGTGTCCGCCACCGTGCTGTCCGCCTCCCCGTCGTCCCAGGCGATCTCGGTCAACCCGTCGGGCAGCTCGTCGCCGGCCGTCTCCGTGCACTCATCGACGTCGGTGTCCATGTCCGCGTCCGCGTCGGTGCTCGCGTCCGGGTCGTCCTCCGCGCCGCCTCCACCCTCGTCGTCCCCGCAGGCACAGGCGAGCAACACACACCAGAGCAAAGCCGTCGTCTCGGTCGCTTTCATCGATCCCCTCCGATCGGGCCGGATTCACCCGGACTCTTCGCAAATTCGAGCAGGGGTGAATATTTTTCGAAGTGGCCTTGTCCACAGTTGTACATGAGTAATAGAATAGTTGCTGGTCGTTTTTGTATCGGAGAAAGAATTGAAGACAATCCCCTAACAGGGGACCGTCCGGTCCCGATGGCCCGGACGCGTCGTTGAGACAAGGAGGAAATACTATGAAATGGACTGGTTTGTTGCTTGGCTTGGCCCTGGCCGTCGGCGGCTGCACGATCAACGCCGGCGACAGCGACGGGGGCGTGGACATCGCGGCCGGGTTCAGCTGGACCTGGTCGGTGGTCGACTACGAAACCGACGAGCCCCTGAACTGCGACTTCGTGGGCGCCGAAACGGCGCGGATCACCGTGGTCGACGACAACGGCGACATGTGGGAAATCGACTGGCCGTGCTACTACGGCGAAGGCGAGACCGACTCCTGGGACATCGCCACCGGCCCTGCCACCGTCACCGCCCAGCTGCTGGACAACCCTGGGGACGGAAACGTGCTTTCGGAAACTACTTTCGATTTCACGTTCGAGTCGGGCGAGCTGTCCAACGATCTGGGAGAGGTCGTTTTCGGCGTGGACACCTGGGAGGATCCCTCGCAGGACGCCGACGCCTCGATCGCCTGGGAGTGGCAGTTCGGTCCCGACGAGGACAGCATGGAAGCCCCCGACCAGACGATGTGCCAGGAGGCGGGCATCGACTACGTCAACCTCTGGGTCTGGAACCCGGTCTACGAGCAGTGGTGGACCGACACGGCCTGGACCGAGTTCCCCTGCGAAGCGATGGATCACGACGGCGATCCGTGGGCCGACGCAGTCTGGGCGGGTGTCTGGCTCGAGGACTTCCTGGCGGCCGGCGACTACCAGCTCTTCCTCGGCTTCTACCAGGCTGCGGCATACGACGAGGAGTCCAGCGAGACGACCGACGTGCTGCTCTACTACGACGAGCGCGGCACGCTCGACTCGCCGTGGACCCTGGAGCCCGACGAGAACCTCGATCCCCCCTGCAACGACCTGGGGATCTCGCTGCTCGACGTGGACGCGCAGCAGTTCGGCGTGCTCAAGATCAACCTGCAGTGGGGTCAGAGCCAGGGCGGCGTGTTCGATTCCTGCTACGACTCCAACGTGGCCACGATGGGCTTCCTGCTGCGCAACGACGGCTGGGTCGCCGCCGAGGTTCCGCTGGAGAACGGCGTCGAGTGTCTCGACTGGCTGGTCTTCGAGGAGGTCCCGGTGCTGGCCGGAGCGTACGAGCTGCTGATCTCCGGCCTCTCCACGGACAACGAGTTCCTCTGGTACAACCTCTGCACGGGCCTCGATCCGGAAACCGACGTGGCCGTCGACGACGCCACCGGCTACACCTGCGAGATCGAGAACCAGATGGCCCAGTAGAGCCGTCCTCCTCTCACCCGCAGTCGATATCCAGCCCCAGTTCCTCTCCCGAGCGATCGAACCTCTTGCGCAGGCGCCGTAGACCGTCGTTCAAGATGCGGTGGACGGACGACTTGTGGCGGTCGATCAGGCGAGCGATCTCGGGCATGTCGAGATCCTTCCAGAAGTAGAGCTCGACGACCTGCCGCTGCTTGTCGGGCAGCGTGCCGACCTCCTGAAGAACCCGCTCCCGGTACTCTTGGCGGGACAGCCACAGCTCGGCGTCCTCTTCCTCCTCGACCTCCTCTTCCCTGGAAGTCTCCTGCTCGGCGGCCCAGGTCGTGACATAGGCCGCGGCCAGCTCGCGGAGATTGCCGGCCAGGCGGTGAGCGGTCTCCACGGTGTCGAGCGGCGGGGGCGCCTTCGAGGCCTGGGACATCATCTCGTCGGCGCGCCGGTAGTAGGCTATTTTACGGATCATGCGCCTGGGGAACCAGCTCGCATCGACCATTCCGTCGTAGATCGCGCCCCGGATGCGGGCGGTGGCGTAAGCCCCGAACGAGGACCCGCGGGAGTGATCGTAGCGATCGACCGCCTGGACCAGCCCCTCCATCGCCATGGATCGAATCTCTTCGGGATCGATGACGGCTCCAAAGCGCCGGATCATTCCGGCGGCGATCTTATCCGCCAGATCGATGTGCTCGACGGTCAGCTTGTCCCGATCGGCTCGTTCCATGGAAGCGAAACGCTATCGTCCGCCGCGCGGGCGGTCAAGAAGGAGCAATCCGCGCTGTAGCGTTTTCTGAAAGGCCCTCAGTCGCATCGGCAGTCGACACCGGTTGCCTGCCTGGTCGGAGAGCGAAAAACGCCTGCAGCCCCACCTGTCGTCAAGCTATCATGTTGCCAGGCATCCGTCCGTTCGAGGGGAGAACAGCGCGGATTGCTCATCTGGGTACGGCCCTGTTTTTCTCGCACCGCAAAGCGCCTCGCGGTAGACTCGCGCGAGGCCGATGTTCTCTTTTCTCAGATGCGCCCGCCACTTTCTGCGCCGGCGGCTCGTGGATTTGCTGGTGCTGCAAGGGGCGCCGCTGCTGGGGCTGCTACTGGCGGAGCCGGACTGGGGGCTCGACACGGCGGTTCGCGCGGCCTGGCTGCTGCTCACCTCGCTGTTGCTGGTGGCCCAGGTCTTCAGCTTCAACGACTGGGCTGACCGCGGACTCGACGCGCGATCGGCGGACAAGGCCGACGGCGTCTTCACCACAGCCGAGATCACCCCGGCCCAGATGCTCGTCTTCTCCGCGGTGCTCGGCGCGCTCGGCCTCGCCTCGGCCGTGCCGTTGCTGGGTCCGCGCTCTTTGATCGCGCTGGGTGTCCTGTTCGCCGGCTTTTTGTATTCCCATCCCGCCGCAAGCGGCAAGGGCAGGCCGTTCATCTCGTCGGCGCTGCACTTCGCCGGACAGGTGTTGCAGTTCCTGCTGGGCTACGCCGTGGTCTCGGCCGTCGACCCGCGCGGCGTCGCCGTGGGCGTCTACTTCGGCCTGGTGTTCGTCGCCGGCCATCTGACCCAGGAGGCGCGCGACCACGCCGGTGATCGAGAGGCGGGCGTGCGTACTCACGCCGTGGTATTCGGACCTCGCAAGGCCCTGTGGGCCAGCTTCGTGCTGTTCACCTGTTCGTTCGTTTGGCTGGCGTTGCTCGGCGTGCTGGAGCTGTTGCCCCGAGGCGCGATCTGGCTCTGCCTCGCCTATCCCATCTACCTGGCGGTCTTCGTCGCCGCGGTCTTGCGCGGACCGGGCTTCGCCAGCCTCTCGCGCTTGCAGCTGGGCTACCGCGCGGTTTTCGCCGCGATCGGTCTCGGCATGCTCGCGATCCTGCTGCTCGATCGCCTCCGACCGTGGTAGAGTTTGCCTTGTGCAGGCGAAAGGAAATCGGGCGGCAATGCGGCTCAGCGTGATCGTTCCCGTCTACAACGAGGTCGGCTCGGTGGAGGAGCTTGCGCGGCGAGCGCTCGCCGAGGAACAGACCGCCCAGCTGATCCTGGTCGACGACGGTTCCACCGACGGAACGCCGCGGGCCCTGGAGGCCCTGCGCGAGAGCGACAGACGGGTGGAACTGCTCGCGCACCGGCGCAACCGCGGAAAGGGCGCGGCGATTCGCACCGCGATTCCCCACTGCCGCCAGGGCGCGGTCCTGATTCAGGACGCAGATCTGGAATACGATCCCAAGCACTACGATCGCCTGCTCGCTCCGATCGCGGCCGGCGAGGCGGACGTGGCCTACGGCTCGCGCTATCTGCTCGCCGACGGAGCGCTCGGACAGCGCCTGTCGAACCGACTGGCCAACCACCTCATCACGCGCCTTTCCAACCGCTTTACCGGCCTGGAGCTTACCGACGTGGAGACCTGCTACAAGTGCTTTCGCCGCGACGTGATCGAGCGGATCGAGATCGAGCAAAATCGCTTCGGCGTCGAGATCGAGCTGACCGCCGCGGTGGCTCGCATGGGTTGCCGCGTAATCGACGTTCCGATCGACTACCGCGGGCGCAACCGCGTGCAGGGCAAGAAGATCGGGCTGCGGGACGGGCTCGAGGCGCTGTGGTTGATCCTGCGCTACGCCGCGCGGGACCGCTGAGCGGGCTCGCGCCGGAGGTCAACGCGTGATCTCCACCACCAGGAAGGGAGGGCGGGAGAGGGTGTGTTGCTCCTCCTCGTCGAAGGCGTGCCAGGGGATCTCCGGTCGCGAGGTGGACTGCGCTCGCGCATCCAACATGCCGACCACGGTGAAGGTACCGAGATTCTGCCCGTTGACCACGAGCGGGCCGCTGCGAGAGGGAGGCGAGACGCTGCTGATCAGACCCAGCTCGGGAGATGCCGCGCTCCACAGCACGTGAGGCGCCAGACCGGAGCGCAGATCCTCGGCGAGCGGGTGATCCTCTTCCAGCTGGCAGCAGTACCGCAGCTCGGGACAGTGGTACATCGGCGAATAGCCCATGTAGGTCGGCACGATCAGCACTTCGGTATCGTCCGGGACCTCTTGCAGCAGACCCACGACCCGCTCGGTGTTGGTCACCGGGTTCTCCAGGTTTTCGGCCACGTACCGACACAGCGTGCATTGCACGTCCTTGGGTTCGACGAAGCCGTTGTCGTCTCCCATGAATCCCAGCTCGAAAATATTCGAAAAAAACGTGAGCCCCAGGGCGACGACGGCCAAAGGCCTCCACAGGCGCCAGAGAGACCAAATCGCCGCGCCGGTGACCAGCGTGCCCATCAGGATCAGCGGCACCAGGTAGCGCATGTCGGCCACCATCGATCCGCTCACCGACTGCGGAGAGAACGCGGCGCAGAGCACGACCGCCACGAGGATCGCCGCGGCGGAGAGACCGGACCGAGTCGCCGTCGGCCGCAGCGCAACGAGGCGTTTGCTCGCCAGCGGCAGCGCCGCGAATGGCAGCAGCAGCAGCGGCAAGAACTCGAAGGTGCCGAGACCGGAGAGGTGCCAGCCGAACAGGGTGAAGAAACGCTCCACGGGCGGGGTGGTGTCCTCGCGAATGTTGGTCGTCTCGAGCGGATTGGCCTGCAAGTAGACCCGCAGCGCCATTCCCGCGGCCACCGCGGCCACGGCGACCAGCAGCAGCAGGTGCCGGCGGTCGCGAAAACGCCGCAGCAAAAAGAACAGCGGCAGCGCTCCCGCCGCGCACGCGGCGTAGATGTAGTTGGTCAGCGCCAGGCCGGCCGTGGCCAGCAGCGCCAGCGCGCCGTTGATCAGCAGCGAGCGGCGAGTGTCCAGCTTTGCGGCGAAGGCGGCCAGCAAGGCGACGTACAGCAGCGCTCCAGGCGCATAGTAGCGACAGTTGCGGATGTAGAGCAGGTAGGCCGGGCTCAGCGCCGCCAGCCAGGCGGGCAGCGCCCAGGGGAAGCCGTCTCCCAGCAGCCGGCGCGCCAGCACGGCGAGCACGGCGATCGCCGCCAACCCGAGCAGCACGAACGGCACTCTGACGGCGAAAGCGCTCTGGCCCAGCGTCGCGATCGCCCCGGCCGCGATCCAGTACTGCAAGGGCGGCATGTAGACGTTGCGCAACCGCTCGTCGAGCTCTCCGCCGCCGCGAAATCCGACCAGGTTGCGGCCGTCCCAGGCGGTCAGTTCCCCGCTCTCCAGCAGGTTGCGTCCGAACAGGGCGGTGTTGGCCTCGTCGTCCCAGAGCAGGTGGTTGCCCAGGCCGTGAAAGGAAAGCGCGGCCGCGACCGCGATCGCCCCGGCGGTCAGCAACCAGCCGCGGCGTGCGGTCGCCTCGGGAGGGCCTAGTGCCTCGTCAACCCCACAATGCCGGGTCGGGCCGGCCCTCATCGACGATCCCTGCGTCACTCCTCCTCGAATTGGCACCGCCAGTCCTTCGTCGTCGTTCCTTGGCCTCGCCGATGATCTCTCGCCCCGTACCCGAAATCGTCGGGTTGACGAGGCACTAGCAATCGTCGAAAAAACAGCTTCACGTGTGTCGCGTCGTTGACTTCAGCGACCCGCCTTTCACGACTATTGAACGGGCTCGGTTCCGGGTGTGACAGGGGTCGTGTGCCACTGGAAGTTGTCGAGAATCACGGCGGAGTCGTACGCCGAGTCGTAGGTATCGTGAACGTGGAACGTGAGAGTGAACTGCTCGCCCGGCTCGATGTTCCAGGTGGTCACCAGCCAGCCGGTCGACGAGCCGTGCAGATATCCATCGCTAGCCTCGCTAGCCGCGCAAGAGAACCCCGTTCCCGAGATGTTCGTCGTCCAGGTTCCTTCGGGGCAAGCCGGATCGGATGGATTCGGCGCGTAGCTCGAGCCGTGCGGATACCAGCAGCACTCGCTGAGCGCGGTGTTGATCGCTATGTAGCAGCAGTGATCGTAAGGGTGATCCGAGCAGGCCGAGTCGATGAAGTCGTAGTAGTCCGTCTCCCCCGGGTCGCGGCAGGAGGTGAAGTTGATGATCGTATCGCTGCCGCTCGTAGTCTGCGGGGCGTTGAGCAGCATGTAGAGCTTGTCGTTGTAGTCCGAGCCCACGTAATCGTCGTATTCTGCCGAGAAGAAAACGTACTCAATCGAAAAGCCCTGCGCGTTCTGCGGTGCTGTGAGCTGAACCTCGTACTCGACGGCGTCGTTGATTGGCGAGTCGTCCCAGGGATCGATCATCTGTACGCCGCCCGGCAGGTTGTCGGAGTGACTCGTCTCCGTGGCGGCGCCCGTAGCGATCAGAGCATATGATCCGCCGGCGCGCGGGCCAAGGTCGTTGGAGGTGTCTCCGAAGCGGCTCAGCGCTGTCCAGGCCGTCGAGATGTCGTCCAGGGTCGGCGATCCTATCGAGTGGTCGTCGAGAAACTGTGATTGGCATCCGATCTCGCTGGCGCAGCTCATCGCCGAGAGCGTCTGACCAGTGCCGGGGGAGCAGCTGCAATCGAGCTGATCCGTCGTTCCGTCGCAGTCGTTGTCGACCCCGTCGCCTTCCACCTCGATCGAGCCGGGGCCCACCAGCGGCTCGAAGTCGTTGCAGTCGCCCTCGTCGATCGAGGCGCCGTCGCCGTCGAAGTCGTAGTCGCCATCCGCCGGCTCGTCGGTCAGCCCGTCGCAGTCGTTGTCGATTCCGTCGCCCGGAATCTCCTCGGCGCCGGGATTGATGTCGGCGTTGCTGTCGTTGCAGTCCAGGAAGGCGCACCAGCCGTCCGAATCGCTGTCCGTGCAGTCGGGATCGAGGATCTCGTCCTCGCCCGTGCAGTCCCGCGGATCGATCGCCGCCAGGATGTCGTCCAGCGCCTGAGTCAACGACGACACGTCGTCGGCCGGGATGAACTGGGCCATCCCGGTGCCGCCGTGCATCGCGATCGCGTTGAGCTGGTCCTCGCCGTCGGCCAGGTTGAAGCCGATCGTGAACGTCTTGACCTGCCAGTCGTCCACCATCTCCTGAGTCAGCTCGCCCAGCGGCCCGACCGGCAGCGACTCGTAGCCGTCCATCGGGTACTCGCACCAGTCCTGTCCGTCCGAGATCAGGATCAGGTACGAGGGATAAGTGTGCGTCTTGACCGGACCGGCCTCCGGGTAGTCGTAGACGAAGTACTCGAACATATTGATCACGGGCGTCCTGACGTACTCGCTCTCGTCCGGATCGGCGGACAGCTGGCGGCCGGCCAGGTAGCTGTTGATGTTGGCCGGATCGGCTCCCAGATCGTAGTTGACCTCATCGGTGAACTCGGGCGCGCAGCCGCCCTCGCCGTAGCAGACGTCCGGCCCGCAGTCGACGGTCGAGTCCGGGAAGGTGGCCAGGCCGTAGGTCATGTGGGTGTACTCCGCCATCACCTCCGCGATCGCGCCGCGCGCGATCTCCCACTGCGTGTCGCTGCCCATCACGTTCATCATGCTGCCCGAGGCGTCGACCACGAACATCATGTTGATCGGGTACTCGCAGACGCAGTCGCCCTCCTCGTCGTCGCAGTAATGGTTCTCGGCGCAGTCGGCCTCGATGAAGGCCGTGCCGCAGGTGTTGCACTGCTCGTAGGTGTCCTCGTCCACGCACTGGAACTCGTTGGGCGTGCAGATCTGCTCGTAGCAGCCGTCTGCGCAGCAGACCTCGTCGGTCCCGCAGCTGCTCTCCACGATCTGACCTTCTATGCACTCCTGCAACGTGCTCTCGTCCGCGCACTGGGGATAGAAGGCCGGATCGCATTCAGCCGTGTCGGTATCCGTATCCGTGTCGGTATCGGTATCTGTGTCGGTGTCCGTGTCCGTATCGCTGTCGGTGTCGGAATCGGTGTCGGAATCGGAATCAGTGTCGGCGTCCGTGTCCGTGTCCGTATCGGTGTCGGTGTCTGTGTCGGTATCGCTGTCGCTGTCGCTGTCGGTGTCCGTGTCCGTATCGGTGTCGCTGTCCGTGTCGGTATCGGTGTCGCTGTCGCTGTCCGTATCCGAGTCGGAGTCCCCGTCGGCGTCCGCATCCGTCTCGGTGTCTCCGAGATCAAGGTTGCCCTTGCCTCCGCCCTCTCCGCACGCAGCGGCGGAGACCACGACCACGGACAACAACGCTATCCAAGCCTTGGTACGCATTGATCCTCCTCTTCACCGACCGGCACGGCACCGGATCGAAGTGGTCAATTCACCGGCTCGGTGCCCGGTGTGACCTCGGTCGTGTACCAGGTGAAATTGTCGATTATCGCCTGGGAATCGTACAAAGGATCGGTCGTGTCGTGCACGTGGAAAGTCAGCTTGAACGTCTCGTTGGGCTGGATGTCCCAGGTCGTTCTCAACCACCCGGTCGAGCTGCCCGTGTCGTAACCGCAGGTGATGTTGTCGTACCAGCCGGTCGGGTCCGTGCATGTGCTCATCTCGTGGGACTGGGTTCCGCATTCGTAACCCGTGTTGGCTATGTTCGTCCCGCCGCCGCTGCTGCAGCCGTCGTACCAGCAGCAGTCGCTCAAGGCGGTGTTGATCGCGATGTAGCAGCAGTAGTCCGATGCCAGGTCGCACTGCGCGCCCGAGAAGTCGTAATAGGTGCTCGGATCGCGGCAGTCGGTGTAATTGATGATCGTCTCGGAACCGCCGGTCGTCGTCGGTGCGTTGAGGAAAGTGTAGAACTTGTCGTTGAACGCCGTGCCAACGAAATCGTCGTACTCGGAAGAGAAGAAAACGTAGTCGAACGAGAACCCGTGCACGTTCATCGGTGCGGTCACGTTCACCTCGTACTCGATCGCGTCGTACATCTGGTATCCGTCGGCATCGTACGGATCGCCCACGTTCCACGAGGAAGAGAGGATCTCGAGGTGATCGTTGTTCTCGGCGACGCTCCCGGTGCTGATCGATCCGTACGAGCTCCCGGCCCTGGGAGGCAGGTCGTTGGACCAGCCGAACTGGCTGATCGCCCTGTACGAGTTCTGAAAACCAAAGGAGCTGCCGGAACCGGCCAGCATCTGCGACCAGTTGAGGAACCCGCTGTCGCAGTCGATCTCGGTGGCGCAGTTCATCGCGGCGGTCGACTGGCCGGTCATCGTCGAGCAGTCGCAGTCGTGCTCGTCGGTGATCCCGTCGCAGTCGTTGTCCACTCCGTCGTCCACCGCCCCCTCGACCGAATTCGGTCCCACCAGCGGCTCGAAGTCGTTGCAGTCGCCCTCGTTGATCGAGGCGCCGTCGCCATCGAAATCGTAGTCGCCGTCCGCCGGCTCGTCGGTCAGCCCGTCGCAGTCGTTGTCGATTCCGTCGCCCGGAATCTCCTCGGCGCCGGGATTGATGTCGGCGTTGCTGTCGTTGCAGTCCAGGAAGGCGCACCAGCCGTCCGAGTCGCTGTCCGTGCAGTCGGGATCGAGGATCTCGTCCTCGCCCGTGCAGTCCCGCGGATCGATCGCGGCCAGGATGTCGTCCAGCGCCTGGGTCAACGAAGAGGTGTCGTTGGCCGGGATGTACTCGGCCATCCCGGTGCCGCCGTGCATCGCGATCGCGTTGAGCTGGTCCTCGCCGTCGGCCAGGTTGAAGCCGATCGTGAACGTCTTGACCTGCCAGTTGTCCACCATCTCCTGAGTCAACTCGCCCAGCGGACCGACCGGCAGCGACTCGTAGCCGTCCATCGGGTACTCGCACCAGTCCTGCCCGTCCGAGATCAGGATCAGGTACGATGGGTAGGTGTGCGTCTTGACCGGACCTGCCGCCGGGTAGTCGTAGACGAAATAATCGAACATGCTCACCAGCGGAGTGCGGACGTAATCGATCTCGGCCGGGTCGGCCGACAGGTCGCGCCCCGCCAGGTAGCTGTTGATATCTGCCGGATCGGCTCCCATGTCGTAGTTGACCTCGTCGGTGAACTCGGACGCGCAGCCGCCCTCGCCGTAGCAGACGTCCGGCCCGCAGTCGACGGTCGAGTCCGGGAAGGTGGCCAGGCCGTAGGTCATGTGGGTGTACTCCGCCATCACGTCGGCGATCGCGGTGCGCGCGATGTCCCACTGCGTGTCGCCGCCCATCACGTTCATCATGCTGCCCGAAGCGTCGACCACGAACATCATGTTGATCGGGTACTCGCAGACGCACTCGCCCAGGTCGGAGTCGCAGTAGTGGTTCTCGCTGCAGCTGAAGACGTCGTAGCCGGTCCCGCACGAGTTGCACAGCTGGTACTGCGTCTCGTTGACGCACTCCTGCTCGCCCGGTGAGCAGACCTGCTCGTAGCAGCCGTCCACGCAGCAGACGTAACCGGGATCGCACGGCGTGTAGACCAGCTCGCCGCCGATGCACTCGATCAGCGTGCCCGAATCCTGGCACTGCGGGTAGTCGGCCTCGTTGCACTCGGGGATGGTGTCGGTATCCGAATCCGTGTCGGTGTCGGTGTCGGTATCGGTGTCCGTGTCCGTGTCCGTGTCCGTGTCCGTGTCCGTGTCCGTGTCCGTGTCCGTGTCCGTGTCCGTGTCCGTGTCCGTGTCCGTGTCCGTGTCGGTGTCCGTGTCCGTGTCGGTGTCGGTGTCCGTGTCCGTGTCGGTGTCCGTGTCCGTGTCGGTGTCGGTGTCCGTGTCCGTGTCCGTGTCGGTGTCGGTGTCCGTGTCCGTGTCCGTGTCCGTGTCCGTGTCCGAATCCGCGTCGGTATCGGTGTCCGCGTCGGTATCGGTGTCCGTGTCCGCGTCCGTGTCCGAATCCGCGTCGGTGTCGGCATCGGCGTCGGTGTCCGCATCCGAATCCGCGTCGGTGTCCGCGTCCGTGGTTCCGGAATCCTTCTCGCCGATGCTGCCTCCGGAATCTCCTCCGCCGCAACCTCCGAAGGAGAGCGCGACGATCATCCAAAATGCCAGCAGAGAATTACCCAAAACTCGCGACATGGTTCTTGCCCTTTCCCGTGCGTTTCTTAGTTGTCTACTATACCATTAGTGGCTTCCGGATGGCCGATTTTCTGAACATCGTGCCAAAAACAACTGGTCGCAAACCAAGTATTTGGAACGAATCAATCTTTTTTGTCGATGGCGAGCACCGTCAGATCGTGTGCGGCGACCGAAAGCGGTATTCCGTCGGTGGCAGCGCGATCCGCGGCCAGCTCGAGCGGCGCCGCCTCGAGGTGGAGAGCGTCGTGGAAACGCAGCGTCCCCTTTCCGTCGTCGAAACCCATGAACTGCAAGGCCTCGGCGGGAATGCGGACATCCGCGTCGCGCGCTTCTTCGCCGAAGTTGGCGACCACCAGCCAGGCTGCGCCGCTTTGCGAGTCGTAGCGCAAGAAGCTGTGGATCCAATGTCCGTCCCCGTATGAGCCGCTGCCCGCGTTGAACGACTGCAGGCCGTAGTAGTTGCCGGTCGCGAACCCCTCGCGCTGAGCCAGCTCCACGATCCGGCCGTACCACTCGCGCAGGCCGCGGCGCTCTTCGGAGAGCCCGGAGCCGTCGTAGGCGTGACCCGCGACCCACTCGGCCAGGCGCGGCATCGTCCAGTAATCGAAGATCGTGGTGCGCCCGTCGTCGCCGCCGAATCCCTCGGCGCCCGCTCCCTCCTCTCCCACCTCCTGGCCGTTGTAGATCAGCAGCGGCCCGGAGCCGAGCAGGTAGAGCGCGCCGACCGCGGCGGCGGCCCGATCGAAGCCGCCCAGGCCGCTGTCGTCCGGGTTGTCGCCGCCGACCAGCGGCGAGGCGAGGCGGCGTTCGTCGTGGTTCTCCGCGTAGCGCAGCATGCGATCGAACATGTAGTCGTCCGGCAGCACGCCGTCGATCTCGTTGGCCCACCTGCCGCAGCAGTATATGCCCTTGATCGTGTCGTAGGTCTCGTCGTCGTAGACCGCGTCGAATCCGGACTGGACCAGCGCGGAAAACGAGAAGCCCGGCACGGCGTCCGCGGCCTCGTAGGCCTCGGCAAAGAAAAGAACGTCCGGATCGCGCTCGCGCGCCGCTTCGATCAGGTAGCTCCAGGCCTCGAGCGGCACGTAGTGGGCGAAGTCGCAGCGGAAACCGTCGACTCCGACCTCCTGCCAGTGGGCGATGACTCGATCCATCTTCTCCCAGACGCCGGGAATCGGATCGTAGCTCCCGGTGCCGGTCGTGAAGTCGTAGCCGTAGCTCAGCTTGATCGTCTCGTACCAGTCGTTCTCGCCCGGGCTGGGCGAGGTGACGTTGTTGCCCGTGGCGCGCGGCACATCGCCCGGCGGAACGCCGTCGTTGTCCTCGCTCTCGAGCGTGCCGTCGGCGCCCTCGGGTCGCGGCCAGTGGGAGGGCTCGGGCAACGCGAGCGACTGGCCGGGCGGCTCCACGAGGTAGAAGAAGTCGTTTTGCGGATCGAAAAAGACCGTAGGGTCGTCGCCGGCTCCGAAGTCCAGGTCGGGGCGGACGTCCGAGTGGTAGGTGCGGGCCACGTGGTTGGGCACCAGATCGATGATCACCTTCAGCTCGTGGTCGTGGAGGCGATCGACCAGCGCGGCGAACTCCGCAGCGCGCTGCGCCGGGTCGACGGCGTAGTCCGGGCAGACGTCGAAGTAGTCGCGCACCGCGTAGAGGCTGCCGGCCAGGCCCTTGAGCACGTCCGGGTCGTCGGCCGGCTGTCCAATCTCCGAGTAGTCGGTGGCGGTCGCCTGCTGCAGGACGCCCGCCAGCCAGACGTGGGTCACGCCCAGCTCGCGCAGACCCTCGATCGCAGCCGCGTCGATCTGCTCGAATTTGCCCACGCCGTTGGTCTCCAGATCACCGTTCCACTGGTTGACGCCCGCCGTGTTGGAAAAGAGCCGCACGACCAGCTCGTAGATCACCGGCCGCGGCTCGCCGGCCGCCGGGGGCAGCTGGTAGGTGCGGCTGCGGTGCGGCTCGTCGCAGGCGCAGATCGCCCCCGCGAGAGCGAGGCAGAGCGCGGCGGCGGTGCTGGCCCGTTTCATCGGTAGGTGCTCGAGTTGAACCACCACTCGGCTCCCAGGCCGAAGAGGTGCTCCACGCGATCCGGCCGCCGCCTGTCCTCCGGCCGCCAGACGCCGCGCGCCGAGGAGTTGGGCAGGCTCAGCGTGTAGTAGAGGCGAAGCTGCGGGCGCTGGTAGCAACCGCGGTCGAGACCCAGGATCTCCATCACGGTCAGCTGCCAGACCTCGGCGATCTCCTGGTCGTTGCTCCGGGGGTCGAGGCCGAACGGACGGTGCTGCTGGTAGCTGATCTCGAACCCCTGGTGGAAGTGATCGGTCAGAAATACCACCGGGCGGGCGACCAGCGCGCCCTCGGCGAAGTCGTCGGTGTCGTAGCGGTTGACATCGGCGTCGACGAAGCGGCGCAGGTAGGCGCCGACCATCGCGCCCACCCAGCGGTTCTGCCAGCAGGCGTCGAGCGCGACGACCAGCTCCCGGGCGCCGTGGGAGGTGCCGCGATCGCCGGTGCCGTAGGGCACGCCCAGCTCTCCGTAGGCGGCCAGGTCCCTGGCGTAGCGCACGAAGAGGTTGACGTGGCTGGCCGGACCGAAATCGAACAGGCCGAGCTGAGCGCCGATCGCCAGGCCGCCGTCCGCCGGAAGCCGCTCAGCGACCTGGTCGAGGGGGTAGGTCGAGCTGCCGTCGTCGTCCAGCAGCTCCTCGGGTACCCGCCGGCCGGCGGGCAGGCGGTGACCCTCGCCCCACAGCAGCAACCTGGCGTCCAGCTCGCCGACCATGTCGGAAAAAGTGTAGCCGAGCCGCGCGGAGAAGATCGCTCGCTGGCGGTCGAGCAGCACGATCTCCTCGGCGCCGTGCTGGGCGCCCGGGACCTCGACCCTCTGCAGCTGGTAGTCGTCATCGAGGCGGTTGACGCCGGCGTGGAGTCGCACATCGAAGCCGGCGCGCTCGAGAATCGCTCCCCCGCCGATCGTGTTCAGATCGTCGAGCGGCCAGAAATCGAGCAGGTAGATGTCGTCGCCGCGGTACATCCGCGATCCGGCCCAGAGGCGCAGCTCCTCCAGGCCGGGGACGAACCCGCCCGCCTCGACCAGCAGGTTGCGCACCGCCCAGCCCTCGTCCCCGAAGGCGCCGTCGTAGTGGGCCCACGGCTCGAAGAGCGCCAGCGTGGCCAGCACGCGCGCGTCGAAGCCGTCGGCGGCCCGCAGTCGGTACTGGAAGTCCAGCTCGGCGTAGGACGGCTCGGCCAGGCGCGGTCCGTGGGCGACGACATTGACGTTGCGTCCCGGATTGCCGTCGCGATCGAAGTATACCTGGGCGCGACCGTAGGAGCCGAATACGAACTCGCCGCGCGGCGATCTCTCCGTCTCGGCCGTCTCCTGGTCGAGCCTGGCCCCCTCGCTTTCGGCCGGCGCCCGATCGGCCTCGGCCCACTTTTCGGCAGCCCGAGCTCCCTCCTCCGTCGCCGGCGCCGCCTCCTGCCCGCGAGCCGCCGGCGCCGCCAGCAGCGCGACCGCGCATGCAATCAGATCGATCCTCACCGCGCCGACCTCCCCGACCCGCAGCCCGCGAGCCGAGATCAGATGATGTTGCCTTCGGCGCTTTCATGTCAACGCGAAGGATGTAAAACTCCACCCGTGGACGAGCTGCGACGATCGAACTCGGGCGAAGCGGGGCTGACCCTGGTATTGGGTTTTCATCTCCACCAGCCGGCCGGCAACTTCGGTTTCGTCTTCGAGCGCGCCACGCGGCGCTGCTACCGGCCGCTGCTGGAGCTGATCGCCGCGCACCCCGGCGTCGAGCTGACGCTGCACGTCTCGGGCCCGCTGTTGGAGTGGCTGGCGGACAACGACGGCGAGCTGCTGGACCTGATCCGCGGCGAGATCGAACGCGGCCGGCTGGAGATCCTCGGCTCGGGCCTGGGCGAGCCGGTGCTGACGATGCTGCCGCCCCGCGACCTGGAGCGCCAGATCGTCTCGATGTCCGATCGCTGCCGGGAGCTGCTGGGAGAGCGTCCGCGCGGCGCCTGGCTCACCGAGCGGGTCTGGGAACCCGGACTGCCCGCGGCGCTGGCTCCGCTGGAAGTGGAATACACCTTCGTCGACGACAACCACTTTCGCGCGGCCGGCTTCGAGCGCGAGTCGGCGCGGGGTTACCACGTCGCCTCCAGGCACGGCCGCGCGCTGGCCGTCTTCCCGATCAGCGAACGGCTGCGCTACCTGATCCCCTTCCGTCCGCTCGACGAGGTGCTCGACGAGCTCGAGCGGATGGCCGAGGCGGGTGCCCGGCGCGGAGGCGAGGTGATTTGCTGCCTCGACGACGGGGAGAAGCTGGGGCTGTGGCCGGGCACCCACGAGTGGGTCTTCGAGCGCGGCTGGCTGGAAGGATTCCTCTCCGCCCTGGAGAGGCGCGCGGATCGAATCGCGACCGCGCTGCCGGGCGAGATTTTCGATTCGTTTCCTCCCGAGGGGCGCGTCGCGCTGCCCACTTCCAGCTACGGCGAGATGTGCACCTGGGCGCTGCCCATAGCCGCGGCCGAACGGCGTCGGGATCTGGCCCGCTGGCTGGACGAGCCCGGACGCGACCTGCTCGCCGGCGGGTTCTGGGACCAGTTCGCGGTCAAGTACGAGGAGGCGGCCCGCCTGCGCGGCCGGATGCTGATGACGAGTGAGCGCCTGGCCAGAATCGAGGACGATACGGTGCTCCGGCGGGCGCATGTCGAACGGGCACGGGAGCTGCTGCACCTGGCCCAGTGCAACGACCCCTACTGGCACGGCCTGTTCGGCGGTCTGTACCTGCCCTTTCTGCGCGCGGCGGCCTACGCGCGGCTGATCGAGGCCGATCTGGAGCTGGACCGGGTCGAGCCGAACTTCGGGGTGCTGCACTTCGATCTGGACGGCTGCGGCGACGAGGAGATCGTCGTCCGCACGCCCCGCCAGACCGCCGCGCTGCGGCTCGCCGACGGCGGCTGTCTCTACCTGCTCGAGGATCACGATCTACGGCTCGAAATGGTCGACGTGCTGACCCGGCGCCGCGAGCCGTACCACGAACGCGTGGCGGCCGCGGCTCGGAGGGACGGGGAGCCGGACGGCGGTCCGCTTTCGATTCACGAGCTTGAGACGGTCAAGGAGGACGACCTGGAGTCGCGCCTGCTGTACGATCGCCACTCCAGGCTCGGCGGCCGGCTGCGGGCGTTTCCCGCTCGCCCCTCGGCCGAGCAGCTGCGCACCGGGACGATCGAGGAGATGGGCGACTTCGCCGCGGCCCGTTTCGATCTCGTCGCAGTCGACGAGAGCGAAGCTTCGATCTCCGTGACCCTGCGCGGCCGCGATTGCGATCTCGGCGCGCTGAGGGCCGAGGTGGAGAAGCGCTTCACGTTTCCCCGCGGGGCGGCCGGCTTCGAGCTGAGTGTCGGCCTTTCCTTGCGCGGCGGCGCCGGGCCCCCGGAGAACGCCCATCTCTGCGCCGAGCTGCCTTTGACGCTCGACGCGATCGACGAGCTGCGACGAATAGAGCTCGAGGGTTGCGCACCGATTCCGTTCACCTCGCAGATCGACGCCCCCGGCGCGCGGCGCATCAGGATTTGCGACCGCGCTCGCGGCCGCGCCTGGACGCTGAGCTCCTCGCTGCCCTGCTCGGCTTCGGTCTACCCGATCGAGACCGTCTCGGCCTCCGAGGACGGCTTCGAGCGCATCTTCCAGGGCAGCTCCCTGCAGATGTCCGCCCCGCTCGCCGCTCTCGCCGGCGGCGAGCCCTGGGTGCTGAGCCTGGGTACTCACTAGGAGAGGAAAATGATTTTTCATCTACTCTGGATTGCCGCCATGTCAGCCATCGCAGCTTGCGCCGACATGGAGACGGACGACCCCGGCTCGGTGGACGCGGACGGCGATACCGACACCGACACGGACACCGACGCCGACACGGACACGGACACGGACGCCGACACGGACACGGACGCCGACACGGACACGGACACCGACACGGACACGGACACGGACACAGATACAGATACAGATACAGACACCGACACGGACACAGACGCCGATACGGACACGAGCGACTGGTGCGTCGCAGGAGAGGTGTTCGTCAACGAAATACATTACGACAACGACGGCACCGACGCGAACGAGGCGATCGAGGTGGCCGGTCCGGCCGGTACCGATCTTTCCTCCTACGCCCTCGTTCTCTACAACGGCAACAACGGCGAGGCTTACGACGCCCAGGCACTGAGCGGCACATTGCCCAACCAGCAGGCCGGGATGGGCACTGCTGCGTTCGACTTCACCCAAATCCAGAACGGATCCCCGGACGGGATCGCGCTCGTGCACAACTCGACGGATGTCATTCAATTCCTGAGCTACGAGGGCACCTTCCAGGCCGCGGACGGACCGGCCAGCGGTATGGACAGCGTGGATATCGGCATCTCCCAGGACGGCGATCCGGTGGGCGACTCACTGCAGCTGGGCGGCACCGGCTGCGCCTACGGCGACTTCAGCTGGTCGTCGTGCACCAACACCTTCGGCGAAATCAACGCCTTCCAGGTCTTCGGAATCTAGTGCCGAGTCAACCTCTCCCGTTCGGGTGAGAGCGGCCCCTGCCCCCGATCCCGGCGTCACTCCTCCTCGAATTGGCACCGCCAGTCCTTCGTCGTCGTTCCTTGGCCTCGCCGATGATCTCTCGCCCCGTACCCGAAATCGTCGGGTTGACGAGGCACTAGCGAAAAGTGCGGTAGAGCCGTTTCCAGGGCTCCGGGCGCATTCGCGCCGCATCCACGATCGCCGCCCGCAGGGTATTGGCGGCCAGTAGCGCGCAGTGCTCGCTGTCCGCGGGCAAACCGTCCAGCGCCTCGAGGATCTCCTGCTGGCCGATACCGAGCGCATCGCCGAGCCTGCGCCCGGTGGCGAGCTGCACGGTCATACTGGCCGAAGCGCAGGTGGTGAGGCAACCGTCGGTCTGGAAGGTGATCTCGGCGATCCTGTCCCCCTCCTCCAGACCGATGTAAAACTCCATCGTATCTCCGCAAGACCCGGTGATCCGCGCAAAACCGTCGGGACGATCCATCGGCCTACAGTTGAGCGGACGAACCGCGTGTGTGAGCACCGTCTCGGAGTACGGGCTCGTCCCCTGAGCGCTGGCGGTCAAAACGGTCATCTCTCACAAAGCTCCCCTGGTTCGAACGACCCGAAAACGTTTTCACCAAAAAAGGCGCGGCGTCAACCGGGAAACCTTCCCTGATCTCGGATTCGCGGTCGAGGCCGGGGTTGACAACCAACGGGCCGATCATATCCTTTTCAAGAAGGTAAGGGTTCAAAGCTTTGGCCGCGATTCAAGGGCTTTTACCTGAGAATCGTTCGGTTGGCGACGGTAAAGGAGGGTGAGACGTGAGGCTTCAGCTGAGATCCAAAAGAGCGTCCGACAGGGAGTTGCGCAGCTTCGTAGAGCGCGGCAGGCGCCTGCGAAACAAGCGGTCCGCCTCCGGACAGGTAGAGGTCGAAAAACGCGGCAAGTGGTTCGTGCTCCGGGGACACGTCGACTCTCATCGCACGCGTTCCGAACTGTTCAAGATGGTGCCCGAGCGGTCGGACGGCGGGCGCTATATCGTCGACCGTCTGCGCGTCGGCTGCCCGACTTCAGGCGAGGAGGCTACGTCCTGATGATCCCTGTTCTCCTTTCGGATCATGCACGTTTTACCGAGTCATGAACGCTCGCCGGCACACCAGTAGGAGCCCTCCCGGCGCCTACCTGCAAAGTGCCGCATCTCACAACCTGTTGACGAGAGAGGGCGAGGTCGAGTTGGCCCGCCGGCTCGATCGCGGACGCCGCGAGATGCTCTCTTGCCTGCAAGAGGCGGACGTGGATCCGTTCGGCGATCGCCGCCCCTCGCTGGGCGAGTTGGAAGGCGCCGCCGAGGCTCTGGATGCCTGCCTCGATCACGCGCTACGCACCGGTGAGCGCTTCTTCGAATCCGTCGAGGTGGACGCGAAACGCCTGCGCTCGAGACTGCGCTCCGCCTGCAGCCGTACCAGTGCAGCCAAGCGCGACCTGGTGGTCGCCAACCAGCGCCTCGTGTTCGACGTGGCGCGTCGCTACCGCGACCGCGGCCTGCCGTTGCTGGATCTGATTCAGGAGGGAAACCTGGGTCTGCTGCGCGCCCTGGACAAGTTCGATTTTCGGCGCGGATTCAAGCTGTCCACCTACTCGACCTGGTGGATCCGGCAGGCGGTGACCCGCGCGAT
Organism: Polyangia bacterium; assembly: GCA_046484285.1. GTDB lineage: Bacteria > Myxococcota_A > Polyangia > JAAYKL01 > JAAYKL01 > CAZHCG01. The sequence goes on along the minus strand of JAWOBP010000163.1, from coordinate 5,448 downwards.
CATCGACCAGGGACGCACGATCCGTCTGCCGGTGCACATCAACGAGCTGATCGGCTCGGTGATCCGTATGCGCCGTGAAATCGAACGGACTACCGGCCGAGAGCCCGACTGCCGAGAAATCGCCCAGCGAATGGGCCTCGACGAGGAACGCGTCCGCTACGCACTGCAAGAGGTCGGATCAGAGCCGCTCGACCTGGACGCTCCCCTGGGACAGAACGAAGACAGCGCGCATCTGTCCGAGGTGATCGAGGATCGCAACGCGAGTTCACCGCAAGAGCTGGCGATCGATCACGCCCTGCGCGAGGAAGTGGAGCACGCGCTGGCGACACTCCACCCGCGCGAAGAGCAGATGCTGCGCCTGCGCTACGGGATCGGCAACGACTGGCCTCAGACACTCGAGCAGGTCGGAAGCGGTTTCGATCTGACCCGCGAGCGAATCCGGCAAATCGGAACGCGCGCTCTGAGACGCCTGCGGGCAAAGCCCCTGGCCTCCCGCTTGCGGCCCTTCTTCGAGCCCTGATTCCTCGCAGGGAGCGGCTCAGCTCCTCTCCGGTTCCTCGGACTCGTCCTCGTCCGTCTCGGATTTCTTCTTCTCTTCCGAAGAGGCCTCGCTCTCATCTGCGCGACGCAGGTAGCCCGCCGCTTCGAGCGCCTCGATCAGCTCCTGCGAGAGCTTGCCCGGCGCGCCGTCCTCGCCGCCGGCGATGCGCTTTCGCAGCGCCGCGGTCAGCTCCAGCAGCTCCGGGCTCTCGCGTCGCCGGGAAAACAGGTCTCGCTCCTCGCCGGGATCCCGAATGAGATCGTACAGTTCGTAGCGCTCTCCGTCCCATGCCAGCGAAGGCAGCTCGCGAGGGTCGGGCCGATCCTCGAGGTGCGGATGCAGCTCGTTGAGGTCGGTCTCGGTGCGGCTCTCGACCCGGTGATGGTGCACCAGCTTCAAGCCCTCCTTGCGAATCGCCTGGCGCCTCACCCCGTGGGCGGTGTACTGGCTGAACAGCACCCGCGGGCGATGCCCCTCCGGCTCGGCGAGCAGGCGCAGGAGCGATTTCCCGGGAAGCTCGTCTCTCGAGGGACGCTCCAGGCCGGCCAGCTCGAGCGCGGTAGGCGCCAGATCCACGTGGGTGGTGGACCGATCCTCGAGCGTCCCTCTGGCTGGCAGGCGCGGGGAGGCGATCACCAGCGGCACGCGCAGCGCCTGCTCCCACATGTGGTAGGCGTGCAGGTAGCAGCCGTGCTGACCGAACAGCTCGCCGTGATCCGCGGTGAAGATTATCGAGGTGTCCCCGTCGCGATCGTTGCGCTCGAGAAAGTCGAGCAATCGGCCGATCTGCCGATCCATGTAGGCAACCTCGTCGTCGTAGGCCGCCACGACGCGCAGGTGCTCCTCGCGCGGCATCGGCTCGGTGTACTCCTTGAACGGATGCGCGTTGTAGTCGCCTTCCGGCACCTTCTCGAGAAAACGCCGCGCCTTGGGCAGCGGCTTGTAGGGAGGGTGCGGGGCGGTGAGGAACATCACCAGGAAGAACGGCTCGTCTCCGGTGCTTTCCAGCCAGCGCAGCGCGCGATCCATCAGGATCTCGTCCGGCGGGAACCCCCTGACCTCCATGGTCTTGATGTCCTCCCAGTACTGGAAGCCCTGGGCATAACCCCACACCTCGCGAATCAGCGGGTTTCCGACGATGCCCGCGGTGCGGTAGCCCTCCTTCAGAAAGCGCTCGGCCAGAGTCTCGATGTCGAAGACCAGCGGCGGACCCTCGAGCTCGACGTGGTGTCGCTTCTTGGGCAGCCCGGTCACGATCGTGGTGAAGCTCGGCCGTGTCCACGAGGAGTTGGAAACGTGCCCGGTGAAGACCGTTCCACGGTTTGCCAGCCGCTCGAGCTCGGGGCTGGTCGGCCGCTCGTAGCCGTAGATCCCGAGGTGGCGGACGTTGAGCGCGTCGGCGACCAGCAGCACCACCGAGTCCCGCTCGCGGTCCTCGACGCGAATCGGCTCCTCGACCGACTCCCAGGGCAGCTCGCCGAAGTAGGCATCAGGCACCGATGGCGGATCCTGCTTTGCCTTTTCGCCGGCGGTCTCCGCTCGTTGCTGTTTCTCCGCCTTCCCCGCGGGGGAACGCTCGCCGGCGTCGCCGGAAGCGACCCGCCTGTCGGCTGCGGCCTTCGTCTCACGCTTCGGCTCGGCGTTCTCGCCGCCGTCACCCCCGCAGGCGACCAGCGACAGCGCGGCGATCGAAAACACAATCCCTTTCCAGTAACTCCTCACTCTACTCCTCCCGCTCCCTGGACTCCTTCTTCTCACCGCCTCGGGCAGCCTCGTCCTTCTCCGGCGCCCGCCGGATGTAGCCGGCGGCCTCCAGCGCCTCGAGCGTCTCCTCGGAGAGGTTCCGGGACATCTCGGTCACCTCGATGCCGGATCGCTCGCGCAACTCGTTCAACAGGGAGGCCAGATCCTCGTCGCCGCCGCCCCGCTCGAAGATGTTCTTCTGCTCTTTGGGATCGGAGACCAGGTCGTACAGCTCGTAGCGCTCGCCGTCGGTCGCCAGGGAAGGCAGCTCGTGCGGATCGGCATGGGGCACACCCTCGTGCAGGCTGTTGAGCCGCGACAGCGCCGCCTCGCTCACCTCGTGGTGGTGCACGAGCTTGAGCCTCCCGGAGCGGATCGCCTCGCGCCTGATGCCGTGGGCGTTGTACTGGCTGAACAACGTGCGATCGCGCCCGCGCTTCGGATCGGAGAGCGTTGCCACGATCGAAACGCCGTTCAGGCCTTCGCGCGAGGCGTCGACACCGGCCAGATCGAGCAGGGTGGGCGCCAGATCCACGTGAGTGAAGGGCCGGTCGTCGATCTCGCCGTGAATCGGCAGGTCGGGCGAACGGATCACGGCTGGCACACGCAGGGTCGCCTCCCACATGTGATAGGTGTGCGTGTAGCAGTTGTGGATGCCGAACGCCTCGCCGTGATCGGCGGTGACCGCGACCACCGCGTCCTTGCGCCCGTGCTCGGCCATCTTCTTCATCAGCCGGCCCAACTCGGCGTCGGCGTAGGCCACCTCGTCGTCGTAGGCCGCCACGATCCGCGCATGCTGCTCCGCGGGCAACGGCTCCTGGTACTCGCGGTAGGGCCAGGCGATGATCTTTCCCGGCGGAACCTGTGAGAGGAAACGCCGCGGCTCGGCAGGCGGCCGGTAGGGGGTGTGCGGTGCGGTGTAGAACATCAGGAAAAAGACCGGCTCGTCGGGATCGATTCTCTTCAGCCAGCGCACGGCGCGATCGGTCAGCTCCGAGTCCGGCGGAAAGGTCTTGCCCAAATCGCCGCCGTCCACGTACTTCTCGAAGCCCTGAGAGTAGCCCCACGCCTTGCGCACCAGCGGGTTGCCGACGAAGGCTGCGGTACGGTAGCCGGCCTCGCGAAACCGCTCGGCCAGCGTGACTATCTCGGGCTCCAGGTGTCGGCCGTTCAGCTCGATGCGGTGCTCGCTCTTGGGCAGGCCGGTCACCATCGTGGTGAAGCTGGGCCGCGTCCACGACGAGTTGGAGACGTAGTTTGTCAGCATCAACCCCTCGCGCGCCAAGAAATCGATGTTGGGCGTGGTGTCCCGATCGTAGCCATAGCAGCTCACGTGCGAAGCGTTCAGGGCGTCGACTACCACCAGCGCCACGGACCGGCGCTGTCCCGCGTTGACCTCCACCGGTTTCACCACGCGCTGGCGATCGATCTCTTGGAAGTAGGCCTCGGGCACGGAAAGAGGCTCGATCGCGGCCTCGGCGGACCGAACTCGGCCGGCGTCGCCCTCCGCTTCACCGCCGGCGTCCCGCCCGGCGTCCCCAGTCGCGACCGCCTCGCTCCGGGCACCGCTCTGCTCGGCCTTGCGCAAAGAAGGCTCGGGGTCCCCATCGCCGCAACCGGCGGCGAGAAACGCGGCGAACATGCCTCGATACAACCATTCCAACTTGTGTTCAGCCATGATCTCTTCGCCTCCTCGGCGGGCGGGACCCGTTTTTCGATTGAACATTCGAACCAAGGGCACGGCTTGACAACCAACTATCCGGCGACTAACCAGACTTGTATTTTGATCGCTAATATTTAGCATGTGAAAAAGCGTCGTCAAGCTCGTGAAAAAATGACGTGAAAAACAAGATTTTAAAGAGCTTATGGATAATCAACTTCGCCGCGATCGCAGCGGCGGCCTATTTCCTGGCCAGCGGAACCAGCACGTTGCTGGCGGCCGAGCTTGCCGACAAGCTGCAGTCGTCCGATCCCGAGTTGGCCGGAAGAGATTCTCTTCCCGAAATGACGCGCCAGCGACGTCCCAGCCCGGACGGCACTCCGATCCTGGAGCGCAACCTCTTCGATTCCGCGATCGGTCCAATTCTCCCGGGATCGTCCCTGGAAAACGAGATCCCCGGCCAGGAGCTGGAAGACCCTGATCAGCTGCCGGTCATCCCCTGCTCCGAAGCGAGCGACCTCGAGATTCAACTCGAAGCCACGGTCGTCTCGCCGCAATCTCCGAGCTGGTCGTTCGCCTCTGTCACCAGCGAGAACGAGTCCCGCCTCTGCCGTGTCGGCGACGTGGTCGGAGAGCGAATCGTGGCCGAGATCGGCTGGAGCCTGCTCCTCCTCCGTGGCGAAGAGGACGTCTGCTACCTGAAGCTCTTCGAGGCGAATGGGGCGCGGCGAGGGGCCGGAGGAGGAAGCCATCGCAAAGGCGGAGGAATGAGCTCCTACGAAATCGATTTCGGCGGAAGACAGACCCGGAGCAAGCGCGTTGTCTCGATGAAGAGCCTGCTGAAACAGCAAAACCCTCGCGCCTACACGGAGAACATGGAGGTTTCGAAAGTAATTCTCTCGGGCAAGTCCAGAAAGGGCAAGGGAACGGCGGGACTCAGCGGCACTCCGCCCTCCCACGAGAAGACCCTCGACGGAAATCCCGAAGCCTTCCGGGACGATACCGAAGATACCTACGACCGCGTCATGCTGAACAACCCGATCCACGGCAACGACGGTTGGAACATCAAACTGCAGGGGAACATCAAGCTCCTGCGGGCGACAGTTTACCTCAGGAGAGGTAGTTGACCGCGTCCTAGTGCCTCGTCAACCCGACGATTTCGGGTACGGGGCGAGAGATCATCGGCGAGGCCAAGGAACGACGACGAAGGACTGGCGGTGCCAATTCAAGGAGGAGTGACGCAGGGATCGTCGATGAGGGCCGGCCCGACCCGGCATTGTGGGGTTGACGAGGTACTAGTAGCACGTCCACGCTTCAAGATCGGGTCTCAAGCTCGGGTGTCAGACACCAAGAACAAACAACGGCGGCATTCGCCGGCCGAAGCACATCCGGCCGGGCTGCTGCCGCTGTTTGTTCTTGGTGTCTGACACCCGAGCTTGAGACCCGATCTTGAAGCGTGGACGTGCTACTAGTGCCTCGTCAATCGAAAACGTTCGGGTAGAGC
>JAWOBP010000106.1:0-7814 GCA_046484285.1 Polyangia bacterium | reverse complement strand
CGTAGGGTTGACGAGGCACTAGGACCAAACGTTTCAGGGCGACGATCGGGAGGGACGATCGGGAGGGGACGACGAGCTGCCGGTCGATGTCGGCACGGTGGACGTGGGCGTCGAGGTGGTCCAGATCTCGGCGGGCGACTGTTTCACCTGCGCTCTTCTTGCCGGTGGAGGGCTGAAATGCTGGGGCATCTGGTCCTTCGAGGCCGGAGAATGCGTCGGCGACGACGAATCACCGGCGGACGTCGATCCGATTGACGTGGGCGGCGCCGTGACCCGGATCAGCGCCGGCGGCTCCCACTTCTGCGCGGTGATGGCCAGCGGCACTCTCAGGTGCTGGGGAAGCAACGACTACGGACAGCTCGGCTACGGCGACATCCTCGAGGACGAAGAGAACATCGGCGACGACGAGCCGCCGGCCAGCCTCTGCGAGGTGCCGGTGATGTGAGCGCACCGGCCGCTTCGATCTCGTGGCAGGGTTTTCGAGTCGGGGTATCGCGATCGAGCGCCGCCCACCGGACCCCCGGCTCGAAACGTTTTCCCCACAGCGCGGAGTGCTCTTCGACCTCATTCCACTTTCCATTTGAAAAACTATCCCTTAATCTCCCCGGTGACTCGAGCGAGCAGCGGGAGCGGCGATGGCGAGCAGGAGCCTCACCGAGCAGGTCAAGGTCGGGCTGGCGGCCGGCGCGATGCTGGCCGTGGTGGCCGGCAGCGTGCTGGCCCGGCTGCGCGCGCGCGCCGCGAAGAACGAGGGGGCGCGCGAGTTTCTGGAGCGCACCCCGGTCGTCTCGATCGGCCGGCTGCGGCTCAACGCGCGCCAGGCGTTCATCGCCGCGCTGCTGGCCTTCGCCCTGTTCGGCACGCTCAACTACAACCGCTACGGCACCGACCTGATCGTCGACGGCTACGACGAGTACGACCTGCTGCACTACTACGTCGCGCCCAAGTATTTCGAGGAGCTGGGCTACTTCCGCCTCCTGCCCGCGCTGATCATCGCCGACTACGAGTCGAAGCCGATGTGCCCGGGCCGCACTCCGATCTACCTCTACCAGGACGAGGAGGACTACGAGCGCAAGTCGTACCGCCACGCCCTTGCCAGGCGCGAGGAGATCAAGAGCCACTTCACCGACGAGCGCTGGGAGCAGTTCGTCCACGACGTGACCTACATCCAGCGCGACTCCAAGCGGCTGCTGTGCAGGCTGTGGCGCCAGCTGCTGCAGGACCACGGCTTCAACGGCACGGCGACCTGGACCTTCGTGGCGCGGCCGATCGTCTCGCTGGTGCCTGTCGAGCACATAAAGCTAGCAACCCTGCTGGACCTGGTGCTGATCATCGCGATGCTGATTGCGATCTTGTGGGCGTTCGGCGCCGAGGCGTTCCTGCTGGCATGGATATACATCGGAATATGTTATTCCTTCCGCTGGCCGACGATCACCTGGGTGATGCTGCGCTACGACTGGATGACCACGATGGTGATCGGGATCTGCATGATGAAAAGGCGGCGCAACTGGGCGGCCGGCGCGTTTTTCGGCTATGCCACCTTGATGCGCTACTTCCCGGCGCTGTGGCTGTTCGGGATCGCGGCCAAGGGTGTGCACGCCCTGTTCGCGCGCCGCGGCGTGCCGCTCTCCCGCTTCTGGCTGCGCATCCCGGTGCGCTACTACAAGATGGCCGGCGGCTTCTTCCTGACCTTGGTGCTGCTCGGCGGCGCGGCCGGCTTCAGCCTCGGCTTCGACGCGCACGAGCAGAGCCTGAAGAACATGCTGGCCCACATCGAGCCGCACAACCTCTCCTCGATGCGCCAGGGGCTCCAGATCGCGTTGACCTGGCGAGGCGAGACAGAGCAGAAGCTGATCTCGAACGAGGAGCGCGAGCTGGTCGCCGAGCTCGAGACGCCGGTCCGGATCGCGGCGCTGGCGATGATGGTGATCCTGGGCCTGTTCATGAGCCGCGTCCGCGACTGGGAGGCGGTGGGGCTGGGCGTGATCCCGTACTTCTGGCTGACGACATCGTCTTACTATTACTACTCGATGCGGATGACGGCCGTGGTGATCCACGCCGCCGATCTGAGCAAGCGGCGCAACGTGGTGGGGCTGCTGATGCTGTTCGGCATCGAGTGCTTCTGCCACGCCTCGCAGCACATCAAGAAGGGCAACCGCTACTTCCTGATCAGCGTGATGGGCATCTCGCTGGCGGTCTACTCGCTGACGATGGTCGGCTTCCTGGCCCACGAGTGGTGGACCAAGCGCCGGCGCGGCGTCGATCCTGACTGGGTGCTGCCCGGCGAGAAACGCCCCGCCTGCGAGCGGGAGGAGAGTGCCGGCGAGGTGCGCCAGGCGGAAAAGGAGGCCGGGTGATGGCCACGCGGGCTCTCGCCGAGCACGTCAAGGCCGGCCTGGCCGCCGGCGCGGTGGTCGGGGTCGCGGTGGCCGCGATCCTGGCTCGCCTGCGCGCCAGGGCCGAGAAGAACGAGGGAGCCCGCGAGCTGATCGAGCGCGAGCCGGTGCTGAAGCTCGGCCGGCTGCGGCTCAACGCCCGCAACGCGTTCTTCGCCGGCCTGGTCGGGTTCGCCCTGTTCGCCACGCTCAACTACTGCCAGTACACCGGCGCGCTGCCCCTGCGCTGGTATCACAACTACGACCTTTTGCACTACTACGTCAGCGCCAAGTACTTCGACGAGGTGGGCTACTTCGACCTGCTGCCCGCCTTGATCGCCGCCGATCGGGAGGACGGCGAGTACTGTCCAGGCCAGGTGCGGCAATACCTGGCCCAGGACGAGAACGATTACCACCGCGAGCCGATCCGACACGCATTGGCGCGCGCCGACGAGGTCAAGAAGCGCTTCGGACAGGAGGAGTGGAAGCAGTTCGTCCACGACGCGCGCCACATCCAGCGCGCGCCTCCGACCAACCTCAGCTGCAAGCTGTGGCGCGAGCTGCTGCTCGACCACGGCTTCAACGGCACGCCGACCTGGGTGCTGATCGCCAGGCCCTTTGCCGAGCTGATCCCGGTCGAGGCGATCAAGGTCGCCTGCTACCTCGATTTCGTATGGCTGCTGGCGGCTTTGATCGCGGTCTGGTGGGCGTTCGGCCGCGAGGCGTTCGCCTTCTCCTGGCTGTTTCTGATGGTCTCCTACTCGCTGCGCTGGCCGATCATCACCTGGGCCTTTTTGCGCTACGACTGGGTCGCGGCGATGACGATCGGCGTTTGCATGCTGCGCCGCGACAAGCACTGGGCGGCCGGCGCGCTGTTCGGCTACGCGACCTTGATGCGCTACTTCCCGGTGCTGTGGCTGTTCGGCATCTTCGCCAAGGCGCTGCACTCCCTGCTCAACAACGTGGAGATTCCCTGGACCCGTTTTTGGCGACGCGTGCCGGTCCGCCACTGGAAGGTGGCCGGCGGTTTCTTCGGCGCGGTCCTGATCCTGTTGTCGCTCTCGATCGCGGTCGACGGAGTAGACGTGCACGCCCAGAGCCTGCACAACATCACGGCGCACATCGAGCCGCACAACCTCTCCTCGCGGCGCCAGGGGCTGGTGATTCCGCTGGTCTACCGGGGCGAGACCGAGCAGAAGCTGATCTCCGACGAGAAGCGCGAGATGGTCGCCGAGATCGAGCCGTACGTGCACCTCGCCGCATTGCTGTTGCTGATCCCGCTGGGGCTGTTCATCAGCCGCACGCCGGACTGGTACGCCGCCGGCCTGGGCGTGATCCCGTACTTCTGGCTGACCACCAGCTCGTACTATTATTACGTTTTACGATTGACAGCGATCGTGATCCACGCCGCCGACCTGAGCAAGCGGCGCAATGTGGTGGGGCTGATCTTGTTGCTCGTTATCGAGTGCTTCTGCAACGCCTCGGAGCACATCAAGCCGGGCAACCGCTACTTCCTGATCAGCGTGATGGGCATCCTGCTGGCGATCTACACGTTCTACATGCTGCTCTCGCTGGGCGCTGAGTGGTGGCGCGCTCACCGCGCCGAGCAGCGGGAGAGCTGATCCCCGCTCGGTCTCATTGCAAGTAGCCCATCTCTTCGAGGCGCTCGATCAGCTGCGGCGAGAGGTCGGCGTCGCGCCTGTTGCGGCGTCCCTCGTGGATCGTGCCGCGCAGCGTGCATTCCGTCGCGCCCAGCTCCAGCAGCGGTATCTCGCCGTCGGTATCGGGCAGCTCGACTTGCCGGTCGACGATCGGTTTTTCTTCGCCGCGCACGCGGATCAGGACCTCGATCGCTTCCATCTCCTCGGGCAGGGGCAGCAGCAGCTGCTTCTCGCGGGCGGGACGCGGGTTGATCCGAAAGCTGATTTCTCGACGCTCCTTCGTGGTGCGCACCTGGTCTCCCCACTCCAGCCCGATTCCGGCCGCCTCGTCGTACGCCGGCGGCTCGAGGTGAAGCTCGCCTTCGAGACGCACCCTCTCGCCGCCTTCGGCCACGCGGCAGTCCAGCACCGCTCCGCTGAAACGCTTCTTGCGAAACGAGGTGATCTCGCCTCTCATCTCGCGGCCGATCGCCTCGATTTCGGGCGTTACCTCTCCCCTGAACAGGTTCTTCTCCTCGGCCGGGTCCTTTTGCAGATCGTAGATACCTTCGCGGATCGTGACCCATCGCTTCTTTCGCCCGTACGGGTGGAAGCTGAAACGGGAGATGTACTTGTAGAAGCGGTCGATCATGCCGAGCCGCTTGGGCCCGCGGCGGGTCGACTCCATGATCAGGCGCCTGGCGGCGAAGCGGTCGGGCGCCTGCGAGGAGCCCCACAGATCGACGAGGCTGACGGCCTCTTGCAGGAACTGTCCCCTCGACTCGAGGCCGGCCAGCTCGAGCAGCGTGGACGGGATGTCGCCGGTCGAGACCAGCTCCGAAATCCGTCGTCCGGCCGGCAGCCGTCCCGGGCAGCGGACGATCAGGGGCACGTCGATCACTTCGGAGTAGAAGGAGTGCCCGTGTCCGAACGATCCGTGCTCTCCGAACTCCTCTCCGTGATCAGAGAACACCACCACCACGTTTTCGCTGGAGGGCTCCCGCTGGTCGACGGCGGCGAGCAGCCGGTCGAGCTCCTCGTCGGTGTAGCGGATCGCTCCGTCGTAGAGCGCCAGGGTCTGGCGTCGACCTTCCTCGGGGTAGCGCTCGGTGGTGTCGCTGTACTTCTGGAGGTATCCGGCCTTGCCCCACTTCCGCTCGCCCGGCTCGCCGCCGAAGCGCTCTTCGTACCCCGGGGGCGGCAGGTAGGGCCAGTGCACGTCCCAGAAGTGCACGAACAAGAAGAAGCGCTCGTCGCGATCGATGTCTTCCAGCCATTCAAGCGCGCGGTCCACCACCTCCTTGGCGTCGGCGCTGCTCTTCTCGTCCTTGGGATGATCGTAGTGATCGAACCCGCGGTCGAAACCGTAGGCGGGCGACAGGAAGCTGGCGGTCACGATCGCTCCGGTGCGGTAGCCGGAATCCCGAAAGGTCTGGGCCAGCGTGCGAACCTCGTCTCCCAGGCTGTCCTGGTAGTCCTCCACTCCGTGGGTCGAGGGAGCCAGCCCGGTCAGCGCGGTCATGTGCGAGGGCAGGGTCCACGGGGCCAGGGTAATTGCCCGTTCGAACAGCACGCCCTCCCCGGCGAGGCGGTCCAGGGCCGGTGTGGTCCGCCGTTCGTAGCCGTAGGCCGAGACGTGGTCGCGGCGCAGCGTGTCGATCGAGACGAGCAGCACGTTGGCCGACCCGCGCGGCGGGGAAGGCCTGAAGGCTCCGGCGCGGACCAGGACCACGATCGCTACGGCGAAAAGCGCGGCGACGACGAGCGCGGCGGCGACGATCAGGAGGCGTTTCTTGGTCAGCTTCATCTTCGGCTTCATTCCGGCTCTCAAGTTGCGAGCGGGAAGTCTGCCAAGTGGAAACCGATATGTCTACCGCGTGTCCGGACTGGCACTTGGCGCTGTGGGGAAAGCGAGCCGGCCGAGATGACCGCCTTGCCGAACACGAATTCCATGGTACCAACTCCTCGCCGCAGCTGCATGTCGCGAACGGACAGGGATCACTTGATCCGAGGTGTCGACGCGCGCCGTTTGGCCCAAAGCCCAGCAGCACGTCGGGCCCTCGCCGATGTCCGTCCGACAGTGCTTCCCGCTCATCGGCAGGCAGAAACCGTCGGTGCACTCCATCCGGACCCCGCGGAATTCCTACGGCCTGAAAAAAATTTTGCTATGATCAGCCCGGCCGGACGCGGTCCGGGTCCCCGACATGGAGGAGACGACGATGAAGAGGCTTATGACGATGTGGTTCTTCGCCGCCCTGCTGGCGGCCGCCGCCGGCTGCGACGACTCCGACCCCCCCGCGGACGACGGGGACGACGACGGCGCCGGGGACGCGGACTCGGACGCGGACTCGGACGCGGACGGCGACGGCGACACGGACACCGACACCGACAGCGACACGGACACCGACACGGACGCGGACGCGGACACCGACACGGACGCGGACGCGGACAGCGACACGGACGCGGACAGCGACACGGACACCGACATCGATACCGACGTGGACACGGACACGGGCGACGCGACGGTGTTCGCCTGCGTGCCCACCGTGCAGGACCCGGTGAGCGCGTGCGACGCCTCCGACTCCTGCTGCGGTTTCCCGCCGCCCACGGGCCAGATGGGCTACGGCGTCGGGGAGAACTCGTGCAGCGGCCAGTGGACCGCGGGGGGCAGCGAGTACCTCGTCGAGTGCGAGCACCTGTGGACGGACGAGGCGATCTGCTCGTGCACCGAGAGCTGAGCGGCGCGGTCAGCCGAGGTCGAAGCTCTCGCTCGCCATCTTCGCGATCGTCTCGCCGATGCTGATCGAGGCGGTCGCCGCCGGCGAGGGCGCGTTGAGCACGTGGATCTGTCGCGCCGCCTCGACGATGCAAAAGTCGTCGGCGAGCCGGCCGTCGGGGAGCAGCGCCTGGGCCCGCACTCCGGCGCCGCCCCGGCGCACGTCGCCGACGGCGAGCTCGGGCAGCAGCGCGCGCAGCGCCGCGACGAACGCGCGCTTGCTCAGCGACCGCCAGATCTCGCCGAGCCCGGTCCGCCAGTAGCGGGCCGCCATCTTCCAGAACCCCCCGTAGAGCGCGTACGACAGCACGTCCTTCACCGACAGCGAGAAGCGCGAGTACCCCGCCGCAGCGCTCCGCCGGGACCGCGTGCTTTTCGCAGAAGCGGTAGAGCGCCTCGCGCCCGGTGGTGCAGTTGCGCGCCTTCGAGCTGCCGGGCTTGTAGTACGGCCCCGAGTGGATCACGCCGCTGTTGTTGCCGGTCTGGTGGCGCGCCAGCCGGTCCTCGGCCTCGAGGATCGCGACCCGCGCGCCGCGGCGGGCGAGCGCCATCCCGGTGGTGGCGCCGACGATGCCGCCGCCGATCAGCGCGACGTCGAAGACGGTCTCCTCGCCGGCGCCACCGGCCGCGGGCTCACTCGCCACCGTCGACCTCCGCCGGCGTCGCGCGCGTCGGGGTGACGCGGTCGACCACGTAGGCCACCGGCCGCGGGGGCTCGACGCCCCGCTGCACTTCCTCGACTTCGAGACGGTCGCCCCGGTCGTGCCCCTGTTCGACGGCACGTCGCCCTGCCGGCAGGTGCCGTTCCAGTACTCGCTGCACCGCCAAACGTCCGGCGGCGAGCTCGCCCACAGAGCGTTCCTCGGCGACGGCCGGAGCGATCCGCGCCCGGCCCTGGTCGATCAGCTGCTGCGAGAGGTGGGCCCCGACGGCGACATCCTGTCCTATACGGCTTACGAGAAGACCCAGCTCAACAACCTGATCGAGGCCGTTCCCGCGCGCGCGGTCGAGCTCCGGGCAGTG
>JAWOBP010000048.1:0-29508 GCA_046484285.1 Polyangia bacterium | reverse complement strand
GTTGGAGACCATCGAGTAGACGATCCCCGGCTGATAGATTCTGATTGGATGTCCCATGCACCTTACATCGGACGCTGGCCCCGATCGGTTGCAAAAAAGTTGGACCCCTGCGCGAAAAACCGCCGGGAACGGAACTTTCCAATCAACTGATTATCTACCCCCGCCGCGCTTCAGCGTGTCTGACACCCGCCCCACCCGCGCTTCAGGGTCTTCAGTTTGTAGACGCACGGGTCAAGCTGCGGAGGCTCTACCCGAACGTTTTCGATTGACGAGGCACTAGCCTATTTCTCGCTCCACCACGATGTAGCGCGAGCCGGGTGAGGCTCCCCTGCTGATCATCTCGTCGGTGATCCTTCTTGCCAGATCGCCGTCTCGGCTGGGAGCGAATCCGGCGGCTCCCAGAGATGCCAATGATCTTTTGTTCTTTTCGTTCACGTGCACACGCACGGACCCTTCTGTTCCTCGCGAACGAAGCTCGTCGAGCCTTTTTCCGTGCAGGACTCTGCCCAGGCCCCTGCCTCGCAGCTCTGGCAGGACCCGGTCTCCTCCGAACCACGGTCCCTGGTCGCCCAGTGACTTCCACATTTTCGAGGCGCTCCCCACGGCCACCAGCCTGCCCTCGAGATAGAGCCCCACGTGGAACTCCCCTTCGGGCTGCTCTTCTTCTCGAGCGGCCTTTCGGATTTCTTCTGCAGCGCGCATCGATCCCAGGCGAAACGCGTTTGCAGCTTGCCGATCGATCAGCCTCGCCTCCACGTCCTCGGACGAGAATCGCCCTCCCAGCTCCGGAGGCAGGTGGGCTCTGGCCTTGGAGACCGCGGCCTGGGACCTGTTCCGCGCCAGCCTGAGCAGGTCCGGCAACGGGTCCGGAAGGCTGTCGCGGATATTTTTCGCAAGCCCGGATCCAAGCTGGCGGCTTTTTGCTCGCAATCGTTTGGGCATCGGTCGCTACAGCCTCCACATCCGCCCCAGCGCCTTGGGGTGGAAGGCTACGAACCTGGCGGTCAGGTGGGGGGCGTCGAACAGGAGGGGCCAGAGCAGGGCGGCCTGGGCTCTGTAGCTCAGCCTTCTCCAGCGGCTGACCGTGCCGTCTCTCAGCAGGGCCTCGATCGCGGCCCGGATCGGCAACGGCGGAGCCAGCCGTTCGGCCGTTGCGGCCGACTGTTCGTCCCGCTTCTTTTTGGCCAGGAGGTCCAGCATCAGCCACACGGCTCTTCTCACCCTCCACTCCCCGGCCCTGGCCACCACCAGCTCCGGATCGGTCTTCTCGTCCTTCAGCAGCAGCTCCACGTCCCTCAGCGCGCGGCTCGGGTTGCCCAGGCGGTGCAGCAGCTCGTGGAAGGCCACGAAGCAGAGCTGGTCCTCGTTGGCCAGCCTGCGGCACGGCGCTCCGTCGAAGGTCGAGCTCCGGGACCTGGCCCAGAGGGCCTCGTGGTCGAGCGAAAATCTCCTCGGATCGACCAGCCAGCGGTGGGCCTCGATCAGCACCTCCTTGCCGCCCGACAGCTCCACCTTGAACCCCACCTCGTGGATCTGCCCCTCGTCCAGCGTCCCGAAGCGGGGCCTGAACCCCAGCTCGCGGCAGATCTCCAGCGCCCTGGTCCAGTCCTCCTCCCTGACCAGGAAGTCGACGTCGGCCATCGGGCCGCGGTCCTCCTCGGGCGGGTAGACGCTGGTCACCAGGTGGGCTCCCTTGAGCGGGGCCACGTCAATCCTCTCCTCCGCGGCCCGCTCCAGCAGGCGGCGGAAGTGGTGGAAGAGGATCACGTGCTGGGGGTTGGGCAGCGTCATCGACGGCGATGATAGCACGAACGGTCGACTGACATCTCACCCGTGCCGCGGGTTCTTCTCGGCCTTCCAACGCCAGTTCATGCTCGATCCGGACCACCACTTGATGGAGTAAAGCTTTGTGGTCGATGCATTTGTTGCAGCCCCGAGGAGGATGCACCCTCTCCGGAGTGATAGAGACCAGTAACGGAGGAGAGGGTGTGTCCTTTGAGGGGCGAAACTGTAGGTCCGCTCGATGTTTTGCAGCCCCGAGGAGGATGCACCCTCTCCGGAGTGATAGCCCCGGCCGTCAGTCCTCCCGGCGGGGATCGACGTGGTAGGTTGCCGGGTCGACGCCTTCTACGAAGCGCCGCGTCGCCTCCATGTCCGCCCCGACCATCATCTCCACCAGCTCGTCGAAGCCGGTGCGAGGCTCCCAGCCCAGCACCCGCCGCGCCTTGCTCGAATCGCCCTGGAGCAGATCCACCTCGGCCGGCCGGAAGTAGCGCGGATCCACGGCGACCAGCACGCGGCCGTCCTCGCGCGAGACCCCCACCTCCTCGAGCCCCTCGCCGCGCCACTCGATCGGCATCCCGGCGCGCTCGAAGGCCGCCTGGCAGAACTCGCGCACCGAGCGCGTCTCACCGGTGGCGATCACGAAGTCATCGGGCTCGCCGTGCTGCAAGATCCTCCACATCGCGTCCACGTAGTCGCCGGCGTAGCCCCAGTCGCGCTTGGCGTCCATGTTGCCCAGGTAGAGCCGCTCTTGCAGCCCGAAGCGGATGTGCGCGATCGCCCGGGTGATCTTGCGCGTGACGAACGTTTCGCCGCGCCGCGGGGACTCGTGGTTGAACAGCACGCCGTTGGAGGCGAACAGCCCGTAGGACTCGCGGTAGTTGACGGTCACGAAAAAGGCGTAGGCCTTGGCGCAGGAATACGGCGAGCGCGGCCGGAACGGGGTGGTCTCGCGCTGGGGCGTCTCGGTCACGTCTCCGAACAGCTCGGATGAGGAGGCCTGGTAGAAGCGAGTCTCGACGCCGGTCTCGCGGATCGCCTCCAGCAGCCGCACCGCTCCCAGGCCGGTCACCTCGCCGGTGTACTCCGGCACCTCGAAGCTGACGCCCACGTGCGACTGGGCGCCGAGGTTGTAGATCTCGTCGGGTGCCACTTCGCGCAGCACGTGGTTGAGGCTGGAGGCGTCGTTCAGATCGCCGTAGTGCATGATGAAGCGGCGGTCCTCGGCTTGAGGATCCTGGTAGATGTGATCGACGCGCTCGGTGTTGAACAGCGATGAGCGCCGCTTGATGCCGTGCACCTCGTAGCCTTTGTCGAGCAGCAGCTCGGCCAGGTACGAGCCGTCCTGTCCGGTGACACCGGTGATCAGCGCCTTGGGCATGGTTCAGATCCTCCCTCGCTGGGTTGGTCGCCCGGGCAGCATGCAACATTCACGGCGAGGACTCAACTGCGGCGGATCAGCTCCACGGTCATCATCGTGCCGGCCAGGCGCATCAGCGGGCCCAGTCGCTCCTCGACGGCGAGCAGCGGGGCGAGCGCCGCGGCCGGGGCCAGCGCGCGCATCGAGACGCCGCCGGAGAGCAGGTAGCCGAGCACCGTGTGCGGCTCGACGCGCGCGATCTCCAGCTCGGGCAGCAACCGCTCGAAGCGCCGGCGGTCACGCACGAAGACCACCCAGGGAATCGCGCCGTTTGCCCCGTCCATCGGTCCGTCCACGTCCGCCGACCAGCCCGTCTGCTCGGGATCGAACGGCTCGTGGTGCAGGTGGCGGTAGACGCGGCGGCTGAACGGCGAGACGAACGGCTCGATCAGCACGCAGCGGCCGCCTGGCGCCAGCACGCGCCGCAGCTCCCCGCAGAACAGCTCGGCGTCGGGCAGGTGGTGCATCACGTTCAGCGCGAAGACGGCGCCGGCAGAGCTGTCGGCCAGCGGAAGCCGCAGCGCCGAGGCCAGCAGGTCGACCCGCGCCCCGGGCCGCAGGTCGACGCTCGCCAGGTTCAAAATCCGCTCGTGCAGAAAGCCGCCGCCGGAGCCGATCTCCAGCCGCAGACCCGCAGGCGCGGCCGCGTGGGCCCGCTCGAACTCGCGGTAGTAGCGCAGGTAGAGGCCGCGCAAAAAAGGCTTTTCGCGGATCAGGCGAGCGTGGACCTCGGTCGCCTCGGTGGACGCGAGGTCGAGATCGCGGGCCGCCGGATGGACGAGCAGCTTGCGCAGCGCGCGGGCGAACGGCATCGGTCTCCTCCGCGCCGGATCGTGGCCCGCGGGGATGCCGGGGTCAAACGATTTTTGACCGCGCTGCCCCTTGGGAGTACGTTCTTCGAGGGTGTCGTAAGCGCAGGAGACACGGAGGTCACGGATGCCAAGCTCTTTCACACGCGCGGCGGCAGTCGCCGTTTCGCTGGTCGCGGTCGCCGGCTGCGGGGGAGGGTTCGCTCTCGGCGAGCCTTGGGAGCCCGGCGAGGCGCGCTTCTTCGATGACGGCGTCGACCTGATGAAGCAGCCCTCCAAGCTTTCCGGCCAGTGGGCCTACGATCAGCAGCAGGAGCTCGACGGGCGCGTGACCCTCGCCGACCTGATCGCGGTGGTGGAGATCGGCTCGGTGCAGACCACCACCGATCTGGAGGGGCGCGAGGCCAAGCGGATCGAGATCGAGATCGTGGAGAAGCTCTACGGGGAGAAGCCCTCCGATACGCTGAGCCTGGAGAGCAACCGCGAGTCGGTCGGCTACCCGCTGGTGCTGCGCCACGAGCGTCACCTGAGAGGCGAGTTCATCGCCTTTCTGCGCTTCTTCGAGGGCGAGGACGGCCAGCGCGCCCAGCGTTTCCACCTCTCTCCCGCCTCGGCCGAGATGCGCAAGCTGGTGCGCGAGAAAGTGGAGGAGCGAATCGAGGCGGAGCAGACCGCCGCCAATCGGCCGATCTGATCAAAGACGATAACCCCAACGTTGGGGTATAACTCGGGGGAAGAGCTGGGAGCCGCTACTCGGCCTTCTTGGCGGGTTTGGCTTTCTTCGGAGCTTGCGCCTTGTTCGGATCTCCGGCCTTCTTGGCCGCGGCGGGCTTGTCGCCGGCCTGCTTGGCGCCCTCGGCCTCGGCAGCCTTCTCCTCGCCCGCCTCCTTCTTGCCCGGCTTGCGCTGAGCGCGAGCGCTGGGGCGCGAGGGACGGCCGGGCACTGCGCTCGAAAGCTCTTTCTCGCAGCCGGCCAGACCCTCGTTCTTGGCGCAGAAACCGTTCTTGATCGCCTCGGCGTTGCGACCGTGCATCTCGAACTTGTTGTTAAGTAGCCAGTTCGGCGAGCCGGTGATGCCCAGATCCGAGGCCTTCTGGAACGAAGCGGCGAGCAGCTCCTCGCCCTCCTCGCCCTCGGCGCACTTGCGAATCACCTCGGCGTTGATCCCGCCGGTGGCGCAGGCCACCCACTCGTTGCCCTGCGGCTCCTTGCCGCGGTTCTTGCGGTAGGCCTCGTTGCGGCACAGCACGTAGTCCATGAACTTGTAGTTCTTGCCGTAGTGCTTCTGGGCGCAGAGCTGGCGCTTGTCCTCGTCGACCTCGCCCTGGCCGTGCATGGAGGTCAGGCGCCCGTCGCGCTCGCGGCCGATGAACTCGATCGAGAAATCGATCTTCCCTCGGTCCTTGCCGAAGTTCTCCAGCACCTCCTGCATCGCGTCCACGGTGCGAACTCCGTACGGGCACTGGCTCATCGCGAACAGGTCGAGCTTGTTTGGGATCTCCTCGCGGCAGACCTTCTTGCCCTGGCACGACTCGTCCTCGCAGTCGACCTTGCCGTTGCCCGTGTTGTCCTTGCCGTCGTCGCAGATCTCGGCGGTGGGGTCCCACTTGCGGCCCAGCGGATAGACCAGCTCGTCCGAGCCCTCCATCGGCTTGAGGCGTCGCTTGAGTCGGTTGTAGCCGGCCTCTTCCTTCTCCACCTCGGGACCGAAGACCGCGATCGGCAGGTACTCCAGGTCGCTCTTCTCGAACAGCTTCTTGCCCTCTTCGTCGGAGTAGTCGAGTTCCTTGATCTCGGCGCCCTCGAAGGTGTGCGTGATGAAGGCCAGGAAGCGCTTGGGATCGCAGCCGCGCCCCTTGCAGCGCTTGTCGGCGACCACCGTCACCGGCACCTTGACCGGAGCCGGGATCTCGTCGCAGTAGGCCGGCTTCTCGCCCTCGAAGACGGCGCAGATCGCGCGGCCGAAGGAGTGCTCGGAGCGTCCGCCGCGATAGGGCTCGTCGCCGAGGAAGATCGTCGGGCTGCCGGTGGCCTTTTTCTCGCGCGACTTGGCGAATGACTCGGCCAGCAGCTTCTCGCCCTGCTCGCCCTCGGCGCAGGCCTTCATCTTGGCCACGTCGAGCTGCGAGGACTCGGCGCACTGCTCCCAGCCCTCGGGGATCTTGCGCCAGTCGTCGTTCATACACTTGACGAAGGACAGCCACTGGTCGAAATCACCGATATCCTCGGCGCAGAGCTGAAGCTTGTTGCCCATGACCTCCTTTTCGCCGTGCATCGAGGTCAGCTCGCCGTTCTTCTTCTTGCCGATATAGTAGACATTGAAATCGATGTTGTCGCCCATCTTCTCGAGGACGGGCGTGATCGCCTGCATCACCTTCACGCCGAACGGACACTTCGACATGATGTGGAAATCGAGGGCTACCTTTTCTCCCACCGCCTCTTTTTGCTCTTTTTTGCTTTCGTCCTCGGCCTTCTTCTCGCCGCAGCCCAGGACGAACACCAGACCCAGGGCCGCGAAGAGCGTTTTCGCGATATCGAGTTTCATGCGTGGCTCCTCCTATCGTGCGGCGCGAGCCGCGCCGCCATTGAGTTCGTCTTTTCGCTTTTATTATCTTTTAAATCGACCAGATCAAGTCTTTACGCGAATCGATGGTGCGATGTCAAGGAGCGCCGCCCGACGTGCTCTCCTCTCGCCGCTCGTCCCGCCACGGCGGCGCGGGGCCGTCGAACGTCCACAGCCCGCACTGCAGCGCGATGTAGACAGCGGGAGCCAGCGTACCTTCGGCGGCCGAGCTGCGCCGGGCCAGATCTCCGATCCTCTCCCAGCCTCGCAACGCCTCGATCACCTCCTTGAACGCCCCCGGCGGGTCCAGCCTCTCGAGAAGCTCGTCGCGCAGGGAGCTCGGCGCCACGCCCGTCTCTCCCATCGCCGCCAGCACCGCGCTCGGGTCGATTCCGCCGGCCGCCTCCACCACGGTCTCGCGCACCAGGGCGAAGACGTCCATCGGTACCTCCAGCACGCCGGGGCGACAGGCCACCCCGCGATAGAAATCGTAGCTCCCCGCGCTCCAGCCCAGCAGCCCGATCAGCCTGCTGCGCAGCTGATTTCCGATCGCGTTGAACAGGTCGACCGCGGATATCATTCCCAGCGCCACCAGCGCGTCTCCCAGGTGTCCGTTGAACTTGGGCAGCAGCGCCAGCGCCATCTCCAGCTCCATACGATCGATGGTTCCGCCCCGCACCATGAACTCGCCGAGCAGCTCGCTGGAATCGTTCGAGCTGACGTAGATCACGCGGCCCTCGCGGAAGTAGACCTCCTTGCGCCGCTCGCCGCGCTGCGCGACGAACAGACCGGTCTCGCTTCCCGCGGCCAGCGCCAGCAGCGCCTCGGCGACCGGCTCGATGTCGAGGATGCCGCGGCGGTCGGGAGCGTCGACCTCGTCGACCTCGCGGGTCGGGGTGTGGGCCGGCAGGTGCCGGGACAAATCGGAAAGCTCGGCGGCCGGGACCAGCGGGCGTCCGCCGATCGAGATCAGGGTCTCCGGCCCGACCACGTCGGAGTAGATCAGCTCGATGACGTGCGCGTACGAGGTGGGCCCCACGACCCGGCCGTCTTCGAGGTGAGCGACGAAGCGGTTCTCGCCGAGGTCGGCGGCGTAGTCGCTGGTCACCGGCGTGCCGCCCTTGTCGGACGGAGTGTGCTCGCGCAGCGCCTGCAGCGGATCCGGCTCGGAGCGGGGGTCGGGAAAGCCCGGCGCCACGTCGCCGGTGACCGGGGTCGAGGGCGCGCGGCGCAGCCCGCTTATCGAGCTGCGCGGATCTGAGAGATCCATCGCGCGGCGCACGTGCTCGCCGAGCAGCTCGGAGGAAGGCGAGAGCCCGGCGCTGGCCAGGTACTCCCCGAGGGCCTCGCGCAGCGCGGCGGCCGAGCCGTAACGCCGCTCCGGGTCGCGGGCCACGGCGGTGCGGATCACCCTCATCAGCTCGGGCGGGATTCGATCGGCGTTCTCGTCCAACACGTCGAAGCGCCCGTCCTGGATATCGAGCATGATGCTCAGCTGGCTCGGACCGGAGAAGATCTTCTGGCCGATCAGCAGCTCTCCGAGCACGACTCCGGCGGAGTAGACGTCGCCGCGGGCGTCGACCTCGCCGCTCTCGACCTGCTCGGGAGGCATGTAGCCGAACTTGCCCTTGGGGATCACCTCGATCGGCCGGTAGCGCGGCGAGTCGATCTGCGCGATGCCGAAGTCGCCCAGCTTGGCCTCGCCGGCCAGCGAGAGGTAGATGTTGGACGGGGAGAGGTCGCGGTGGACCACGTTCATCGGTCTGTCGTTGACGTCCTTCAGCCCGTGGGCGTAGCTCAGGCCGGCGAGGATCTCCTTCATGATGTGGACGGCCAGCGCTTCGTGGTGCTCGCCCCAGGGATGCAGCCGCCGCGAGAAACGCCAGCAGTCGAGCCCGTCGACGTACTCCATGATCATGAACAGGCGGCCGTTCACCTCGCCGAAGTCCAGCACCTTGACCAGGTTGGGGTGGTGCATCTGCGCGGCGAGCTGTGCCTCGTTGACGAACATCGCCACGTATCTCTCGTCGAGCATCAGCTCGGGCAGGATGCGCTTGACCACCAGCGGGGGAGAGTCGGCCGGCGACTCGATCGGACGTCCGAGGAACACCTCGGCCATCCCGCCGTGGGCCAGCTTGCGCGTGAGCAGATAGCGCCCGAACTCGATTTCGATCCCGCTGGCTCGCATTCCGTCTCCCGCCGGCGCGCCGCTTCCGCGAACTCGGTTTTCCCGGTGCGGAATCTCGGGTAGTCTATCACGATGAACACGAGCTGAAACTTTGTAAATTTTCAAAAATAGCGGCACGAACCAGTCATGAGACGTGAGACGCCCGCGATCGCGCTTCCACCAGCGGTCGGAGAGATCTGCGCGACGCTCGATCGCGCCGGCGAGCGGGCCTACGTGGTGGGCGGTTCGCTGAGGGATCTGCTCCTCGGCCGCGAGCCGGCGGACTGGGACGTGGCGACCACCGCCACTCCGGAGCGCGTGATGGAGCTGTTCGGCCGCACGGTTCCTACCGGAGTGGCCCACGGGACGGTCACGGTCCTGATCGGAGCGCGGAGCGTCGAGGTGACCACTTTGCGTGGCGAGGGGGCCTACTCGGACGGCCGCAGGCCGGACCGGGTCGAGTTCCTGGACGACGTGGACGAGGACCTGGCCCGCCGGGACTTCACGATCAACGCGATCGCCTGGGATCCGGTCGCGCGCGAGATGCGCGATCCTTTCGACGGGCGCGCCGACCTGGAGGCCGGTCTGCTGCGCGCGGTCGGCGATCCCCGCCGGCGCTTTTCCGAGGACGGGCTGCGGGTCCTGCGCGCGGCGCGCTTCTCGTCGGCGCTGGGCTTCCGGCTGGAGAGCGCGACCCGCGCTGCGGTCTCGGCCTGCGCCTCCGGTCTGGCGCGCGTCTCGGCCGAGCGCAAGCGCGAGGAGCTGTCGAAGACCCTCGCCGCGCCGGATCCCACGCCCGGGCTGGAGCTGATCGGATCCGCCGGCCTGCTGGGGCACCTCTCGCCGAGCGCTGCCGGACTGGCCGAGAGCTGGGAGCTCGCGGTTCGCCGCGCGGCCGCGGTGCCGCCGAGGCTCGCGCTGCGCCTCGCCGCGCTGCTGCTGGACGCCGGAGAGGGGGTCGCCTGCGGCTTTCTGGGGGAGATGCGCTTCGACCGTGCCACGCGGGAGCTGGCCGTCCGCCTGGTACGGTTCGCGCCATTTGGCGGCGATCCCGACATGCCGGCCGCCGAGCTGCGCCGCGCGCTGAGCAGGCTGGGTCGCGATCGCGTCGAGGACGCGCTGGAGCTGCGCCGCGCCGCGCTCGAGGCCGACGAGACGGTCGAGAGCGAGCGGCTCGGGCGCGAGCAGGAGCTGGCCGAGCGCTGTCTCCGGGAGCTGCGCGGGCCGGCCGCGCTCTCGAGAGAGGAGCTGGCGATCGGGGGCCGCGAGGTGATGCGTGCCGCCGAGATCGCGCCCGGACCGCAGGTCGGCCGCCTGCTCGACGCGCTCCTGGAGCGGGTCCTGGAGCGACCCGAGCTCAACGACTCCGAGGTGCTGGAAAGGCTCGCCGCCGAGTTGGACGGGCGATGAGCGCTTGGAGGCGCCCGGATTTTTGGGGCGGATGTTTTTCCACGCGTCCCGAAAAGGGTACAATGGATCAACCTGAGACGCCGGGGGCGACTCCAAGCTCAGGAAGGGGTCAGTCTGCGGGGAGGAGCCGATGCGCGCGAAAAAGATGCTCTTGATCTGCGTACCGCTGGCGTTGCTGGCTTCGGCGTGCGGCAATCGCACGCACCCGCTCGGAGCCTGCGTCGACAACGAGGACTGCGAGGAGGGCGAGGTCTGCCTGGACGGGGAGTGCGTGGAGCCCGGCGCGGACGGCGATACCGATGCCGATGCCGACGCCGACTCGGACGCGGACACCGATACCGATACCGACGCAGACACGGATACCGACACGGATACCGATACAGACACGGATACCGACACCGACGCAGACACCGACACCGATACCGGCACCGACACGGGTACGGGCACGGATCCCTGCGCCGGGGTGGATTGCAGCGAGACGCCGATGCCGGCCTGCGACGGCGACTGGGTGCTTCTGACCTTTACCGGTCCGGGGCAATGCGTCGAAGGCGAGTGCCACTGGCCCGTGGCCAGCAGCTGGTGCGAGTTCGGTTGCCAGCCTGATCTGTCCGGCGCCTACTGCCTGCCGGATCCGTGCGCCGAGCTGAGCTGCGACAGCCCGCCGGACGACGCCTGCCAGAGCGAGAGCGTGCTCAGGGTCTACCAGTCGGAGGGCTTCTGCGTGTCCGGCGAGTGTCACTACCCTCACGACGAGACGGTCTGCGAGGAGGGCTGCGTGGCCGGGCCGGGCGACGATCTGTGCGGCGAGGATCCCTGCGCCGGAGTGGTCTGCGACGATCCGCCCGACGACTACTGCGAGGAGGCCGACCTGCTGCTGGTCTACGACGAGCAGGGCTGGTGCCAGGGAGGGGAGTGCTTCTACGACTACGAGCAGGTCGTCTGCGAGTGGTTCTGCGTCCCGGCGCCGGGGGACGACTACTGCGGTACCGACGCGGACACCGACACCGACACCGATACGGATACCGACACGGACACCGACACGGACACCGACACCGACACCGACACCGACACCGACACGGACACGGACACGGACACGGATACCGATGCGGATTGCGGAACGATCGACGACGACTGGGACGGAGACGGCTGGAGCGAGCAGCAGGGCGACTGCGACGACTGCGACGCCGAGGTCGGTCCCTACGCGCTGGAGGTGCCGGCCAACGGGGTGGACGACGATTGCGACGGCGCCACCGACGAGCCGATCCTTCCTTGCGACTGCAGCTCCCAGGCCGACTGGGTCGACAGCCTCGAGCTGTGCGACGACAGGTTCTACTTCTCGCCGGACGAGTGGTACTCGGGACCCAACGACGATCCCGCGGCGATCGGAGCGCTCGCGGTGCTGACGCGGCTGGGAGACCAGGACAACGACCTGGGCGTCAGGGCCGGCTGCCGCTACGCGGTGCTCTCCAGCGGGGTGGTGGAGTCCGACTCCCCGCAGCCCGGCACGGATCACGGCGGCTGGAACAGCGAGGATCCGGCGCCGGACTACATCGGCTACGAGCCGTTCGGGCCGGACGGCAACACGGTCACCGACAACGGCCAGCTGCGCGTCGCGATCTACACCCCGGCCAACGCGCACGGCTTCTCGTTCGATTTCATCTACCTGACGACCGAGTACCCGGAGTTCGTCGGGTTCGAGTACAACGACGCCTTCTACGCTATCCTCGAATCCAGCTCGACGAACGGCGGAGCCCCGACCGACATCGCGTTCGATCCCTACCACGAGGAGATCTGCGTCAACGCCGACTTCTTCGAGGACCCGCCGGTGACCAACCTGGCCGGGACGGGCTTCGAGTGGGACGGCGCGATCGGGGAGTTCGCCGGCGGCTCGACCGGCTGGTACCGCACCGAGTGGCCGGTGCAGCCCAACGAGGTCTTTTTTCTCACCTTTTCGGTCCACGACGAGAGCGACGGGATCTACGACTCGCTGGTGATCGTCGACAACTTGCGCTGGCTGTTCGACGAGCCTCAGGGGCAGACCCACGAGCTGTGAGCCTCCTGCCGCGGTGTGCTATCGTGGCGACCGCGAAAAAAAGGAGGCGACGATCGTCATGCGCGAGGGTTTCGACAAGTTCGCCGGCACCAGCGAGTACATCACCTCTTTGGAGCTGCGCCACGCGGTCAACGTGGCGGTCGCGCTGGAGAGGCCGCTGCTGGTCAAGGGCGAGGCCGGCACGGGCAAGACCCTGCTGGCCCGCGCGGTGGCCGAGGACCTGGGCCTGGAGCTGATCAGCTGGAACGTCAAGTCCACCTCCTCGGCCGCGGACGGGCTCTACGTCTACGACACGGTGCAGCGCTTGCAGGACTCGCGCTTCGGCGATCGGGACGTGACCGAGATCAGGCGCTACATTAGGCTCGGCCCGCTCGGCCGGGCCCTGACCGCCGAGCGGCGCGTCGTTTTGCTGATCGACGAGATCGACAAGGCCGACCTCGAGTTCCCCAACGACCTGCTGCACGAGCTCGATCGGATGGAGTTCGAGGTGGTGGAGACCGGCGATCGCCACCGCGCGCGCCAGCGGCCGGTCGTGATCCTGACCTCCAACGCGGAGAAGGAGCTGCCCGATCCGTTCCTGCGCCGCTGCATCTTCCACTACATCGAGTTTCCCGGCCGCGAGCTGATGGCCGAGATCGTGCGGGTCCACTTTCCAAAGATAGAAACGGCGTTGCTGGAGCAGTGCCTGGAGCGGTTCTACCGGCTGCGCGAGATCGAGGGGCTGCGCAAGCGCCCGTCGACCTCGGAGCTGGTGGACTGGATCGGAGCGCTGCTGGCCGGCGGGATTCCGCGCGAGCGGCTCGCCGAGAGCCTTCCCTTCCTCGGCGCGCTGATCAAAAAGCCCGAGGATCTCGAGATCGTGGGGCGCCGCTGGAGCCGGGGCGGCGCTCTCTAGATGAGCGGATCGCGGCCGGAAGCCGCGCCGGGCGGCGTGCTGCTCGACTTCTTCTACGGCCTGCGCGGACGCGGGCTGGCCGTGACGCCCACCCAGTGGCTGACCGTGATCGAGGCGCTGGCGCGCGGTCTGCACGGCGCGTCGCTGACCGGCTTCTACTCGCTGAGCCGCGCGATCCTCGTCCGCGACGAGAGCGAGCTGGACGGCTTCGACCTGGCCTTCGCCGAGTGCTTCGGCGGCGTCTCCGAGCTGGCCGGCGAGATCGAAAAAAGGCTGCTCGCGGCGATCGACGAGCGCGTCTTCGAGTGGCTGGCCAGCCCGATTCCGCCCCGCCCGGTCGATCCGGCCTGGGCCGGCGCGCTGGAGAAGGTGGACGTGGAGGCGCTGCGCGCCGAGCTGGAGCGACGCCTGGCCGAGCAGCGCGAGCGCCACGACGGGGGAGATCGCTGGGTGGGCACCGGCGGGACCTCGCCGTTCGGCCACTCGGGCCACCATCCGGGCGGGATCCGGGTCGGCGGCGGACGAAGGCTGGGCTCGGCGGTGCAGGTCGCCGCCGAGCGGCGCTATCGGGAGCACCGTCGCGACCGGGTGCTCGACACCCGCCAGCTCTCGGTCGCGCTCAAGAAGCTGCGTGCGCTGGCCAGGCGGGGAGCGGCCGACCAGCTCGACCTGGAGGCCACGATCGACGCCACCGCGCGCGACGCCGGAGAGCTGCAGCTGGTCTTTCGCTCGCCGCGGGTCAACGATCTCGAGCTGCTGCTCGCGCTCGACGTGGGCGGCTCGATGGAGCCGTACCGCCGGCTGGTGGACGCGCTGTTCTCGGCCGCGCACGCGGCGCGTCACTTCAAGCGCTTCGAGCACGTCTACTTTCACAACTGCGTCTACGAGCGGGTCTACGCCGACAGCCGCTTTCGGGATCCGATCTTGCTCGAGGATCTGTTCCGCTCTCTGTCGCCGCGCACGCGGCTGGTGCTGGTGGGCGACGCGCACATGTATCCCGGGGAGCTGACCAGCCGCTGGGGCGCGATCCACTGGTGGGAGCGCAACGAGGAGCCGGGGCTGGAGTACCTGCGGAGGCTGGCCGAGCGCTTCCCGGCCGCGGCCTGGATCAACCCCAGGCCGGAGCGCTTCTGGAACGCCCCGTCGATCCGCCTGGTGCGCGAGCTGTTCCCCATGTTCCCGCTGACGGTCGAGGGGGTGGAAAGACTGGCCGACGAGCTGGCCGGACGCCAGTGGTAAAAGCGGTGAACAACGTCGTCGGCCGGGCCGGAGAGAGGCCGGGCGCTCAGCAGCCGCTTTCGTCTTTTTCGAGAACGTCGTCGATAGGAGTCGGCGCTCGGCAATCGAACGGCCAGCTCGCGAAGGCTCTGCTCGTCGACGCCGGCCAGCCTCTCTCGCAGGTCGGACGGCACGTCGACGAAGCGCGCCTCCAGCATCTCGACCAGGATCTCGAACCGCCCGCGCGCCAATCCGGACTCCTCGCCCTCGGCACGTCCCTCGGTGAGCAGCTCTTCCCCTTTTCAGTGTCCCTGACACCTTGAACGAGGGAGAACAGCCCCCTTTTCAGTGTCCCTGACACCTTGAACGAGGGAGAACAGCCGCGGGCGGCGTCTGCCGTCGGCCGATTCGCGCAACCAGTTTGCCAGGACGACGCCTCGTCGGTATCTTGGGTCGGTATCTTCGAAAAGCCGGGAGTGTCGAACCCAATGCGTCTTTTTGCCTCCATCACGGTTCTTCTGGCGGCCGCGCCGTTCGTGCTGGCGACGGCCTGCTCGGCCGAGGATCGCGAGGGGCTGGCCGAGCGCTGCGACGAGGACAACGACGTGAGCGCGTGTCGCGCGGTGGCGGAGATGCGCCTGCTCGGCCGCGAGGGAGGCAAGGACAAGAAGGGAGGCCGGCTGGCCTACGAGAAGGCCTGCAAGCTCGGCGACGCGGCGAGCTGCGGAACGGCCGGCGACCTGGTCTACGCCCGCCGCGACGGCAACGCCCGCTACTGGTTGCAACGCGCCTGCGAGATGGAGCACGCCGAGAGCTGCGCCGACCTGGCCTGGATGGTCGAGCACGGCGAGGGCGGCCCCCGCGACGAGCAAAAGGGCGAGCGGCTCTATCGACTGGCGTGCGAGGGCGGCGACGCCACCGGCTGTTTCTTCCTCGCCTTGCGCGAAAGCTCTAAGGACAATGCCGCGGCAGCGTTGTCCAGGGCGTGCGCGCTGGGAGATCGGGTCGCCTGCGAGCTGTCGGGGCGGCGCGCTTCGGCGTCCGCTGAGCCGGCGAGGTGATTCGCGAGCGATGCGCATTCACGGAAAATGGATCCTGCTGCTGGTGTCGGCGGCGCTGTACGTGTCGAGCTACCCGCCGCTGCCTTCCGGCGCGCTGGCCTGGGTTTTTCTGCTTCCGTTCTTCGAGCTGCTCAGGCGCGGCGAGTACCGCGGCGGATTTCGCTGGGGGCTGGTCCTGGGCCTGATCGCCAACGGCGGCCTGCTTTACTGGATGAGCCTCAACAACGGCGCCTCGACCGGACAGGCGCTGAGCATGCACCTGCTGCTGACGCTCTACCTGGCGATCGGGTGGGGCGTGTTCGGCCACCTGCTTGGCGCGGCCTGCCGCCGTTTCGGCGAGCACGGCATCTGGGCGGCGCCCGTGCTCTGGACCGGGATCGAGTACCTCTACTCGTTCGGAGATCTGGCCTTCACCTGGACCTCGCTGGCCACGACCCAGACCGGGTACCCGGAGCTTCTGCAGTACATCACCGTGACCGGAATGTACGGCGTGACTTTCTGGGCGGTGCTGCTCAACGTGCTGATCCACCGCGCCTGGCGCCGCCGGGGCTGGCGCGAGGCGGCCGCGGTGATGGGTCTGATCCTGCTGCCCCTGATCCACGGCTACATCGTGATGCCGGACGAGGATCACCCGCCGGCCGAGAGACTCCGCGTGGCCGCGATCCAGCCGAACGTGAACTCGGTGCGCAAGTTCAACGAGCGCAACTTGGCCTACCTGGAGCTGATGAAGCTGACCGGCTCGCTCGAGTCCGGTCCCTACGACCTGGTGGTCTGGCCCGAGACCGCGACTCCGATCCTGCTCGAGGAGGACGAGCAGCGCGCCGGCGAGGTGCGCGCGGCGCTGGACGAGATCGATTCCGCGCTGATGACCGGAGCGATCAGGCACGAGGAGACGGGCGGAGACGGCGACGGCGAGATCGACGGAGAGGCGGGCCGGGCCGCCCGAATCAGGAGCCGCGGCTATCGCAGCCTCAACTCGGTGCTGCTGCTGCGCCCGGACAGCGAGAGAATCGAGTCGTACGACAAGCTGTTCCTGGTGCCGTTCGGCGAGACCGTCCCGAGCTTTATGTGGTTCATGGAGGACATGCTGCTCGACGTGGGGATCGGATCGCTGGTGCCCGGCGAGGAGACGAAACTGCTGGACGTCCCGATCTACCGCGGCGAAGAGGTCGTTCGCGAGGTGCCGACGGCGACCGCGATCTGCCTGGAGGGAATCTACTCGCGCTTCGTGCGCGGCCTGGTGCGGCGCGGCGCCGAGCTGCTGGTCGTGCTGACCAACGACGCCTGGTACGACGGCACCTCCGAGCCCCACCAGCACGCGCGCATCGCCGTGCTGCGGGCGGTCGAGCACCGCATCGCGGTCGTGCGCTGCGCCAACTCCGGGATCTCGGCGGTGATCGATCCCTACGGTCGCGTGCGAAAGGAGACGCCGGCCGGCGAGCAGGCCGTGCTCGAGTCGTTCGTCGAGATCGGCGGGCAGCGCACTGCGTTCACCGCAGCGGGGGAGTGGCTGCCGATCGCGCTGCTCGTCCTGGCCGGTGCGCTGAGCGTCTTTCTCCTCGTCGAGCCCAGGTTGCGGCGTCGCCGCGGGTAGGCTCGCCGGTTGTCTTCTCGATACTGCCGTGCATAACGGAAGGCGGCGGCCGTCGAAGAGACGAGCGAAATCGTGTCGGTCGGGGAACAGCGCCCGGCGGCCGAGCGTTTTCGCGCCAAAGCCATGCTCCAGCGCGAATTCCAGACGGCGCTGATCGCGTCGTGCCTCCTGTGCGGTTGCTTCGTGCCGGCCGGAGGCGGCGAGAGCCCGTTCGACGAGGACCCGCGCGAGCTGATCGAGGAGCCCGCGCCGGTCGCGGTGGAGGTCGAGCGGGTCGGGCTGGAGGGCTTCGCCGGACCGGACGGGCCGACGGTGATCGAGTATCGGCTGATCAACCGCAAAGCGGCCGGGAGCTTCGCTCTCGAGCTGCTGGAGTGGCCTCCTCCGGCGCACACTCCGATCGAGATGACCGTCTCCGCCAACGTCGCGCCGCTGCCGATCGAGCTCGGCGCGGGCGAGGAGCTGTCCGGGCGCTGGATAGTTCCCTCTTCGCTCGGATTTCAATGGATGGATGTCGGCGGCTCGAGCGAGCTGTTGCTGCTGGCGAGAGGGGAAGGCGGGGAGCTGCTCGGAGCGACGGCCCTGCCCGATATCAGGCGCGGCAACCGCACGCTGGCCGTGATCGCGGCCGACGCGGAGACCGGTCTTGAGATCAAGCAGGAGATCGACCGCGTGGAGATCGGAGCTTCCGGCGGCGTGTTCGACCACGACGTAGCGCTGCTGCTCGAGGAGACGCCCGATCTCTGGCACGAGTACACCGCGGCCAGGGCCGTGCTGCTGGCGCGCCCCTGGGCGGATCTCTCCGAGGCCGAGCGTCGGGCGCTGCGGCGCTACACCGCGCTTGGCGGCGTGCTGCTGGCGATGCCCGAGCACTGCCCGGACTGGCGCGACGCCGAGCCGCTGGCCGCGGCGAGACCCGGGATGGTCGCGACACGCTACGGCGCTGGTCGGGTCCACGTGGAGCCGCTGGGCGCGGCCGGCGCTGCCTCGCGGCGACAGGAGTGGCTGCTCCGCGCGCTGCCCGGCGCCGTGGAGGGCTCTTCGATCTGGCGATCCTCCGGACCTCCGCTATTTTCGGGCTACGTGATGCCCGACGCGGTTCTGCTGACCGGCCTGATCGTGTTGATCGTGCTGATCGTCGGTCCGGTGCTGCACCTCGTGCTGTCGAGGCTGAGGCGGCGCGAGTGGGCCTGGGTCGCGGTGCCGGTCTCGAGCGTGCTGCTGGCCGGCTGCATGTACGCGGCGGCGTGCGGGGTCAAGGGAGAGAAGTCGGTTCTCGAGGTGCACCACCTGGTGTGGAGCTTCGGCGATGCCCGGGAGGCCGCGGTGCACAGCTCGATTCGGGTGCTGTCGTCCGAGGCCGGCCTGCGGAGCGTGGAAGCAAAGGGCGACAGTCCGCGGCCGTCCGATCTGCCGTCCTGGCCGTTCGTCCGCGGCGGGAGCCCGCGGGCCGTGCGCGTCGAGCCCGAGCGGGTCGCGGTCGAAGGCCTGCCGATGCACCGTTTCTCCAGCAACGACCTGCAGCTGGTCTTCGCCGGTGAGCCCGTTTCCATTCGATTGTTGCCGCTGGGGGAGAACGGGGTGCGGATCGACAACCGGAGCGGAGCAGAGCTGACCGATCTCTACCTCTGGAGGCCGGGCGGCTGGGTCGAGCTGGCGGATCGCCTCGGAGCGGGGGAGACGCTGGAGCGCCGCTCGCTCGGTCGCGGCGTTTCGGCGGTGAGCATGTTGCCGGAAGGCTCTGCCCGGGATTCGGACAGCGGGCGGCTCGTCTCGCTGCTGCAAGCCGCCAGGCCCGGCCGAGTCGCGCTTGGCCGCGAGATGACGGCGCTGGTGGCCGGCTGCGACCCGCCGGGGCTGCCGCGCGTCTCGCTGCGGCCGGAGCCGCTCGTCGAGCGCGAGCGCGCGACCTGCGTCTGGTGGGAGCCTGCTTTCCCGCCGCTCGCGGAGGTGGCGCGATGATCGCGTCCGGCGAGAACGGGCCGCCGCTGGCGCGGGTGGAGGACGTCGGCGTCCGCTTCGGCGAGGTGGTCGCGCTCGAACGGGCCGCGCTGGCGGTGGCGCCGGGCGAGGTGGTCGGGCTGGTCGGTCCCAACGGAGCGGGCAAGACGACCCTGCTGCGCGTGCTGGCCACGCTGCTTCGACCCGAGACGGGGCGCGCCGCGGTGCTCGGCTTCGACGTGGTGCGCCGTCCGCTCGAGGTGCGGCGGAGGATCGGCTACCTGCCCGATTTCGCCGGTCTCTACCAGGACATGCGCGTCGTCGAGTACCTGCGCTTCTTCGCCGATGCCAACGGTCTCGATCGCGGGCGCCGCGAGGCGTTCGTCGAGCGCGCGCTCGAGCTGAGCCGGCTCGCCGGGCGGGCCGGCGATTTCGTCGAGCGGCTCTCCCGCGGAATGCGCGCCAAGTTGGCCTTCGTCGGCGCGCTGGCCGGCGATCCGCCGTTGCTGCTGCTGGACGAGCCGCTGGACGGTCTCGATCCGCTGGCCCGATCCGAGCTGCTCGCGACGCTGAAGGGCCTCCGGGACGAGGGGCGGCGCGGGATGCTGATCTCCTCGCACATGCTCTTGGACCTGGAGCGGATCTGCGATCGCGTCTTGCTGATCGATCGCGGGCGGCTGCTCGATGAAGCGCCCGATGCCGGGGCGGCGGGATGCAGCTACCTGCTGCGGGCGAGCGGCGTCGGCGAGGAGTCGGTCGAGCGCCTGGAGCAGATCGAGGGCGTGAGGCGCGTCGAGACGGCAGGCGACGGAGGAGGGCTGGTTTTGGAGTTGACCGGAGTCGAGGCGGCGCCCGGCGTGCTGGTCGCGATCGTCGAAGCGGGAATCGAGGTGCTGGAGTGGCGGCCGGCCCGCTCCGGTCTCGAGGAGCGCTACCGCCGCGCGGTGGAGGAGGGCGAGCGGTGAGGGCGCTTTTCAAAAACCCGATCCTGGTGCGGGAGATCGACCACCGCATGCGCGACAACCGCACCTACTTCGTGCCGTTGATCTACGTTTCGGTCCTGGCGCTGGTCGCGATCGGAGTCTACCTGTCGATGACCTGGATCGCGAACGGGGCGCCGGCGGGCTCGGTCCAGGGCTGGGAGATCGGCAAGGCGATCTTCCACGCCGTGGCGTTCGTGCAGATGGGGCTGGTGGTGCTGCTGGTGCCGTCGGTCAGCGCCGCGGCGATCACCGCCGAGCGCGACAAGGGCACACTGGTGCCGTTGCTGGTCACACCGCTGCCGCGCGGGCAGATAGCGCTGGGAAAGCTGCTGGCGCCGATTCTGTACGTGCTGCTGCTGGTCAGCACCTCGATTCCCTTCGCCGCCTTGAGCTTCGGCTTCGGCGGCACCGGGCCAGCGTTGCTGGCGAGCACCTACGCCTGCCTGCTGACCACGGTGCTGGTGCTCTCGGCGCTGGGGCTGCTGATCTCCTCGCTGCTGAGGCGCACCGTGCCGGCGGTGCTGCTGGCCTACGGGATGGTCATGATTCTAGTGGTCGGAACCGGGATCGGCGACTTGATCCTCAACCTGGCCCGAGAGCAAAACGAGACGATATTCTTTCTCTACCTGAATCCGTTCACTCCGCTGGTGTTGCAGATGCAGGACGTCTTCAGTCCGTACGAGACTACGGCGAGCTGGTGGATCACCCCGCTGCTCCAGCTGGGCCTGACCGCGCTACTGGTGTTGATCGCCGCCCGCCGCATCCGCTCCCTGCGGGAGTAGGGGGTCAAAAAGCCAAATAATTACAGCTTGATCCATCTACCCCCTGAGCGGATCGTAGATCGTAAGCGGATCGGAGATCGTGGCTTGTTTTCGATAAACGGTGTAGTCTATGACTGAAGCTGGTCCTGAGTGCCGCAAGGGGGATTCCCGACGGCAGCCAAGGACCGTGTGGCTCGATTGGCATGAAGCTGACGATCACGACGCACGAGGAGCAGGCCAGGAAGGATCGGGCCTACTGGCGCGAGCGCACGCCCGAGGAGCGTCTGGACGAAGTGGAGAGGCTTCGCTTGGAAGCGGGGAAGTTCTTGTATGAGTATCCATCCCGACTTCGAAAAGTTGTTACGATTACTGGAAGAGCACGGCGTTGAGTACATGATCGTGGGTGGCTATGCCGTTGCCTACCACGGGTACCCGCGGTTCACCAAGGACCTCGACGTGTTCTTCAATCCGACCGCGACCAACATCGAGCGTCTCCGGAAGTCACTGACCGGGTTCGGCTTCAGCGAAGACGATCTGCCTCTCGAGGCTTTTTCGACTGCTGGCAATGTCTTGACCTTCGGCGTGGTGCCGACCCGGGTCGATTTGATCAACGATATTGATGGAATTACATACGAAAAGGCACGACGCAACATCGTACGCGGTACCTACGGCACTGTCGAGGTGAGCTTTATCGGTTTCGATGATTTGCTCAGGAACAAGAAGGCGACGCCACGCGCCAAGGACAAGGGAGACTTGGAGGAGCTGCTTTCCGATGGCGACGAATAGTTCTCGAACAGCGCACAAAGAGCAACGATTTCAAATCGAGCAACAACTCACCTCCTACGCGGATCGGGGTCTGGGCCTGACCGCGCTGCTGGCGCTGATCGCCGCCGGCCGCATCCGCTCCCTGCGGGAGTAGGGGGTCAAAAAGTAAAATAATTACAGCTTGATCCATCTACCCCCTGAGCGGGATCAAGGCCAAGTGGATCGAGGATCAAGAGATCAAGAGGGGTTGACATTGGATGGCTAGACAACTAACTAGTTAGATATGAAGGCAACTGAAATCGGTGTCTTCGACACTAAGACGCACCTTTCCGACATCCTGCGCCGCGTGAGCCAGGGAGAGCGGTTCTACATCACGCGCCGCGGCGAGCGCGTCGCCCTGCTCGGCCCGGTGGAGAGCGGCAAGCGACCTCTCGAGCGCGGCTGCGCGGCCAACGACGGGTACTTCATGGCCGACGACTTCGATGATCCGATCGAGGGGATGGAAGATTACCTGTGACTCGCCTGCTGCTGGACACCTGCGCTCTTCTCTGGTTCGTGTTCGACGACCAAAGGCTGTCGCAAAGGGTCGACAGAGCTATTTCCGATGGATCGGTCGAAAAGATGGTCGGCATTTGCAGCCTCTGGGAGATCGTGATCAAGCAACAACTCGGAAAGCTGGGGCTCGGGATGCGGATCGAGGAGTTCTTCGACCGATTCGTCTTCGACCGGGAGCTGACAGTCGTCCATCTGGAGACGGAGCACCTGCTGGCCTACAGCTCGTTACCCATGGCTCACCGCGATCCTTTCGATCGTATTCTCATAGCCCAGGCAATCCATTTCGGAGTGCCGGTGGCGACACCCGATTCCTCGTTCGATCGCTACGACGTGGCCAGGGTCTGGTAGACGGTCTGGCAGACGTTGGCCGGGAAGCGGCTGATCGCCGGCTCGCCGGCTCGCAGATGCCGAGGGCGGTGACTCAGCCGAACGGGTAGGGCTCGAAGACTTCCAGCAGGCGTCGGTTCTTCCAGTCCACCACGATCAGCCCCCCGTTGCCCAGGAAGCGGTCCTCGCCCAGCCCGGCTGTCAGCGAGCGGATCACGCCTCCGTGGGTGAACGCCAGGTGCCGGCCGGGGTCGAGCTCGGCGACGAAGGCCAGCAGGCGCTCGCGGAAAGTGTTCAGATCCTCGCCGCCCGGCGCGTGAAAGCGGGTGAACTCATCGAGATCGCGCCGGTAGCTCTCTTCGATCTCCGCCCAGCGTCGGTTCTCGAGCTCGCCGAAGCAGATC
Source organism: Polyangia bacterium (assembly GCA_046484285.1). Classification (GTDB taxonomy): domain Bacteria; phylum Myxococcota_A; class Polyangia; order JAAYKL01; family JAAYKL01; genus CAZHCG01. The sequence continues at coordinate 6,799 of JAWOBP010000048.1, read as the reverse complement.
TCCCGCAGGCGCCGATCCGGTCTGGGCTCGCCGAAGGCCAGCCTGGCGGTGGCCACGGCGCGGCGCAGATCCGACGACCAGACACCGTCGAAAGAATTCCCGGCGAGCCGGGACCTCAGCGCCCGGGCCTGAGTTCGGCCTTCGGCGGTGAGATCCACGTCGCTCCAGCCCGAGAGACGCCCATCGGCGTTGGACTCCGTCTGCCCGTGCCGCACCAGCCACAGCTCGATTCCGCTCGCCATGAGTCACGTTTCTTACACGATTACGCCGGCGGCGCACGGTTCTTTTTGTCGCGGGCCTGCCGGGGCTCGTGGTAAGCACTTCGGTATGCCTGGGACCGCGAGGACCCCGGACCGGGAGCAGCCGTGGACCGCTCGCGAGGCTCTGCTGTTGGCGGCGGTGGTCGCGATCCACCTCTTTTTTGCCTTGCAGGGCCTGGGCGAGCGCTGGCTGGACGGCCACCAGGGTTACAACGGCGCGCACAAGTCGCTGATCGCGCGCAACTACCTGCGTTACGGACCGATCGCCACCGGTTTTGCGCCGGTCCTCGACGCCGATCGCGTCGAGGACCTGGGGCGGGCCGAGGTCCACTGGCACCATCCTCCGCTGCTGGCGCTGAGCGTGGCCGCCTCGTTCGCGGCCTTCGGCGAGAGCGAGGCCGCGGCGCGGGTCGTGCCGATCGTCGCCGGCCTGGTCTCTCTTTTGCTGATCCACTCGCTGACCAGGCGGCGCTACGGGCGCTGGGCCGCTCTGGCCGCGGCCGCGGTCTTCTGTTTTTCGCCTGTCCAGATCATCTACGGCAAGATGGTCAACTACGAGCCGCTGCTGACCGCGCTCGTGCTGGGCTCGATCTGGATGCTGGATCGACATCGCGGCCGCGGCGGGGTCGCGTCGCTGGCCGGCGTCGCGCTCTGTCTCTGCCTGGCCTGCCTGGTGGAGTGGAGCGGTTTCGTCTTCGCCGCCGGTGTCGGGATCGAGGCGATCGCCCGCAGGCCGCGCCGGCCGGCCGTGTTCCTCGCGGTCGGGGTCGCTTCCGCGGCGCTGCTGGTCGGAGTCTGGCTGTGGCTCGACAGCCGTTCCGCGGGGCAGGGGCTCGAGGGCCTGGCCGGCTTCCGTTCCGGTCAGGGCTCGTCGAAGTTCACCTGCGAGCTGTTGCTGCTCAAGACCCGCACGCGCCTGGGCAACCACTTCGGCTGGATACCGGTGCTCACCGCGGCGGCGTGGATCGTCTACGAAGCGGCTCGCCGCCACCGCCTGGACGCGACCGTGGCGGTGATGCTCGGAGGCACCGCGGTCTACTTCGCCGTCTTCCGCCAGGCCGCGACGATTCATTCCTACTACGTCTACACGCTGGCTCCGGCCGTGGCGATCGCCGCTGGTGCCGGGATCGCTGAGCTGACGCGCCTGACCGTGCGGGGCGGCGGGATCGTCGCGGATCGCTTCGCCGAGCGGGCCCGCTTCTTGCGATACCGGGTCTCGGGCAGGCTCGCGGCGCCGCTTTTGCCGGCCTGCGCGGTGGCGGTCGCGTGGGGCGGTCTGACGCTGGAGCACGACGCCGAGCGCCTGGCCGTCCTCGACCTGCTCAGCCGCAAGGTCTACGCCGACCCGGGCGAGCCGGGGCCGCCCTTTCCGCGGGGGGCGCGGCTGGATCGAACCCTGCTCGGAGACCTGATCCGGCGAGAATCGAGAACGGGCGAGACCGTGCTCGTCCATCGCTCGATCGAGGTCGTGCCGCAGCTCGAGTACTACGCCGCGCGCAGCCTGCGTCGCGTGGCGCGCCTGCGTCCCGCGGGTCGGGCCCGGCTGCTGGTCGCCCCGGAGCGCAGGACGCCCCGCGAGCGCCAGCGCCGTCTGGCGAGAGACTACCCGGTGCTGAGAGCCTGCGGCTACCTGATCTGGGATCTGCGAGGCGAAGGGCCGGCGGCGCGCCAGCTGGATGCGGTGCCGTCCCCGCCGGGGCTGTGGTGGAGCTACTGGCGCTCGGCGCTGACGCCGCCGTATCGAATGGTGGAAAGGCCCCGCAAGGCCGAGCGTTATCTGCGAAACCTGGGCGTCTCGCCTTCGGACCTCGACGGAGGCCGGGCCGCGAGCTATGATCGATGAATGTGGCAGGTGCTTTCGATACCCGCGGCCAGAGAGCCGCGCGTTGGGCTGTACCGGTGGTGATGGTGATGCTTTTTCTGGCAGGTCTGGGCTCGCTGCGCGGCGGCGGCCGCAAGAGAGACGCGGGAGACGGTCCCGACTGGGCCGCGCAGCGGCGCAGCATGGTCGCCGGGCAGATCCGCGCCCGCGGAGTGCGCGACGAGGCGGTGCTGCGCGCCATGGAGCGCGTCCCGCGCCACCTGTTCGTTCCCGAGGGCCAGCGCTCGGACGCCTACCGCGACTACCCGCTTCCGGTCGGCTGCGACCAGACGATCAGCCAGCCGTACATCGTGGCCTACATGACCGCCGCGCTCGGCGCGAAGAGGGGCGAGAAGGTGCTCGAGATCGGAACCGGCTCGGGCTACCAGGCCGCGGTGCTGGCCGAGATGGGGGTCGAGGTCTACACGATCGAAATCGTGAAAGAGCTCGGCGAGAGGGCCGGGGCGCTGCTGGACAAGCTCGGCTACGACGTGCACGCGCGGATCGGCGACGGCTACGCCGGCTGGCCCGAGGCCGCGCCGTTCGACGGGATCATCGTCACCGCCGCTCCGCCGGAGATCCCCGCGCCTTTGAAGGAGCAGCTCGCCGAAGGCGGGCGGATGGTGATCCCGGTCGGCGAGCTGGTCCAGGAGCTGAAGGTGATGGTCGAGCGCGGCGGCCGGCTCGAGTTGGAGGATACGCTGCCGGTGCGGTTCGTGCCGATGACCGGCAAGGCCGCGGACGACTGAGTGCTCGGGCGTTTTTTTCGTCCGAGACAAGCTCCACCCGCACGATCTATAATGGAAAACGGAGACGACAGCGCGGAGGTGCCAGATGAGAAGCGAGAGTGTGTGCAAGCTGTTGCCGATGTTGCTGGTTGCGGCCGGCTGGATCTGGATCGCGGGCTGCGAGGACGAGCACTCGGTGGCCGACGCGGACGACGACGGTTCGGCCGACGGAGACGCGGACGGGGACACGGACACGGACGCGGATTCGGATTCGGACGGCGACTCGGACAGCGACGCCGACGGTGACGGCGCTTGCAGCGAGGCGTCCGAGCTGGTCTACGTCGTCGACCAGAACAACTACTTCTACAGCTTCGACCCCCAGGCCTCGCCGGACCAGGCCTTTCAGCAGGTCGGCTCCGGGCCGCTGAGCTGCCCGTCGGGCGGTCAGCCGTTCTCGATGTCGGTGGGGCGCGACGGCTACGCCTACGTGCTGTTCGTCGAGCAGGGGCTGGCGGACTTCAACTGCAAGGCGGTCAACAAGGTCGACATCGAGACCGGCGAGTGCCTGGGCGCAACCCCGTTCCAGTGCGGCAGCCAGGGCTTCAACACCTTCGGGATGGGCTACGTGACCGACGGCTCGAGCACCAGCGAGGAGCGCCTCTGGATCGGCAGCTCGTCCTCGCCGCCCAACCTGGGAACGCTGGACGTGGAGAGCGGACAGGTGACGGTCGAGGCCAGCCTGGCCGCCTCCGGGCCCGAGTTCACCGGCAACTCGCTGGGCGAGCTGTGGGGCTTTTTCCCGATGGCGAACACGCCCGCCGTGGCGCAGATCGACAAGACGACCGGCTCGCCGATCGAGACCTACCAGCTGGGCGAGCTGTCCAACAACGCCAACGCCTGGGCGTTCGCCTTCTGGGGCGGAGCATTCTACATCTTCTACAAGACGATGAGCGACGCCTCCACCAACGTCTACAAGCTGGAGGACGGGGTGCTGACCACCCACATCAGCGACACCGGCACCTATATCGTCGGCGCCGGCGTCTCGACCTGCGCGCCGGTCGAGGTCGAGTAGCGTCCCGCATCCCCTCTTCGAGGAACACCCCGTCGCCGGCCGAGGCGAGAAGCGCTACTTGTCTCGTGGCGGCTCGGCGGTCTCCTCCGCCACGCTGGCGGACTTGGGGTAGCGGCGCCTGGGCTTGCACTCCACCGCGCGGGGCCGGTGCTTCGGGTCGGTCCAGCTCTTCTTCGCCAGCGGCGTGAGCTTGCCGCCTCGGTGCCGGATCCCGGGGCGGAACAGCACCGCCGGATCGCAGTTCTGTCGCTCGAAGACCAGTTCGAAGTGGACGTGCGGGCCGCGGCTGATCCCGGTGCTGCCCAGCTCCGCGAGGATCTGTCCCCGCCGCACCTTCTGTCCGGCCGCCACGAAGTTGACCGAGTTATGGGCGTAGATCGTGATCCAGCCGCCGGGGTGGATCACCATCACCATGTTGCCGTAGCCTTTTACGCCGTCTCCAGAATAACCGACGATTCCCTCGGCCGCGGCGCGCACGTTCCAGCCGATCTCGCCGGCGATGTCGACGGCCAGGTGATATCCGGCCCGGCCCGATCCGTAGCCGCGCACGAACCAGCCGTTGGTCACCGGCCAGCGCAGCGTGCCGGGAAGGTTTTCTCCCCCGGCGGCGCGGATCCACTCGCGCTCGACCCGACCGGTGAGCAGCATGCTCGCCGCGCGCCGGGTGCCCAGACCCAGCCGCTCGGCGACCCGCTCGGCCCGCCGGTGCGAGGGCAGCTCGCGGCGCACGATTCCGCCGTCCTTCTCGCGCTCTACTCCGGGGACGAACAGCGTTCGCCCGTCGCGCAACCGCACCACGTCTTCGCTGCTCAGGCCGTTGGCAGCCATGATCTCGGCGACCGCCACGCCGTAGGCGCGGGCCAGATCCCAGACGGTCTCGCCCTCGGCCAGCACGTGCTCGAGCCCCTTTTTGTCCTCGTCCGCGGCGGCGCGCGCCTTTCTCGCCCGCTGCTCGCTGACGCCCGGGATCACCAGCGGCCGGCCCACGTGCAGGGCGCGCGCGTCGCTGTCGCCCAGCTCGTTGCGCTCCATGATATCGTCGGCCGGCACGTCGTAGATGCGGGCGATCTCCCAGACGGTCTCGCCGGGCTCGACGAAGTGACGTACCCCGTCGGCCGGTGGGGGCAGGTTCTCCCTGGCGCGCTTGCGGTCGGCCGCGGTCTGCACGTCGAGCACCTCGAAGGCGCCGGGGATGCGCAGCTCGGCTCCCAGGCGAAGCCGCCGCACGTCGCCGCGGGTCATCGAGTTGGCCGCCAGGATCTCGTCGACGCCGACGCCGTAGGTCCGCGAGATGTCCCAGAGCGTCTCGCCGGCCTGCACCGTGTGCACGGCGTAGCCGGGGTAGAGCGATGCGTCGGAAAACGAGGATGATCTCGATTTCGAGCGCGGCCGCGCGGCGTTCGCGTCCGGAGCTCCGGCGTCGCGGGAGGGATTCTCGTCGCCGCCGCAGGACAGGAGCGCGACCGCCAGCGCCGAAGCGAGGCAGCGAGAGCAGAGTCGCGAAAAGTGGTGTCGAGTACCCATACCGGCCATACCGTAGCAGAAGCCGGCGCTCGCCGGGAGTTTCGGCGGATTGCTTTTTGGTGGCCCGCTTGCTCATGAGCCCGCTGGTGGCGACGGTTCGGCATCCGCACCGTTCGCGAGGAGCCAGTCAGCGGGCGCGGCTGGTGTTCGGCTCCAGATCCATGCCGGTCTCCCGGGCCAGCGACGCCAGGCGCTCGTCGAAAGTGGCCAGGCTGGCCCGCGCCTTTTCGGCGAGCGCCATGTACACGCAGTCGTAGACCGGGTGATTTCTCTCGGCCGCTATCCGCCACGCCGGTCGGATCAGCCTCTCCATCTTCTCGGTGTGGTTGAAGAACCTCGGCAGGGCCTCAGCCGCGAGGTCTCCCTGCTCGCGCGTGACCTGACCGCGCCGCAGCTTCTTCCAGATTGCATTGGCAGCTTCGGCCAGCAGCAGCTCCGGCGCCAGCAGATCGTGGTCTTCCAGCAGCAGCCGGCGCGCTGCGTCGACCTGCTCACTGTCCTCGGCGACGAGCCACTTGACCGCTACGCTGGCGTCGACCACTACCCTCATCTGTCGCGGTCCTCGCGAACCAGTGCCGTCGAGTCGGGCTGCTCGACGTCGGGAGTCATCTCCCGTATGCGATCGGCAAGCGCCGCCAGGTCTTCGGTGCTCGGTCCCGAGGCTTCGAGCAGAATCTCCCGCAGCTCCTGCTCCAGCGAGTGGCCCTTCAATGCAGCGCGGCGCTTGAGCGCCGCCACCGATCCATCATCGAGGTTTCTGACGATTACCTGGGCCATGGGTTCACCTCCCGACAGTTGCGCGCAAAGATGATAGCAGAAATGATAGCATTGGCAAGTGCAATGATTTCAACTTGATCCATTCAGTCCCCGAGCGGATCCCCGATCCCCTTACAGCATGTCCTCGATTTGCATCAGCTGCTGTTCTACATCGTAGTCGCCCTTGACCGGCGCGTCTTCGAAATCGTAGTACCTCCCGGCTTCCGACGCCTTGCGCTTGGCCGCCGGAGGCGCGCTCGCCTCGGGTTGAACCGCGCGCCTCCGGCGAGCGTCTATGATCAGCTGCGGCGGGTAGTCGACCTGGTAGCCGACGCGGAGCTCGCGCCTTTCCTTGGGCGCGAGCTTCACCTTCCAGTGGAGCAGGCCGCGTGCAACATACAAAAAGATTGGATGATTTAAGCCAAGAATTTCAGCAGGCATTATTAGACGAATCTGTTCCGATGACTAAAGAAAGATTAGAAGGGGCATTGACAGAAGATTTAAAAGATAAAATTGAGTTTGTTCAATCTATCGAAGACTATAAAGCCTACATGAAAAAATATAGGGATGAGATAACTCCGATGACTAAACATATAGG
>JAWOBP010000063.1:0-25583 GCA_046484285.1 Polyangia bacterium | reverse complement strand
CGCAGCATCATCCTGGATTCCACGAAACCCGTTCTGGAGGTCGTGGCCAACCAAGACGGCTCGTACTACGACCTCTACGGATGTCTTTTCCTACGACCTCGGCTCCTCGACCCTGAAAAATATTACATCTGACGATTACTTCCAGCTGTGGCCCAAGATCCACGGCAGGAAAGTCGTCTTTCAGGACCTCCGCTTCGGTGACAACAACCCGATGGGCAACTGGAACCACACGGCGGTCTTCGCCCACGATCTCGATACCCAGGAGACGACTCAAATCACGAGCGGCGAGTGGATCGCCTGCTACCCGGACGTGCACGACGAGATCGTGGTCTGGGCCGACTACCGGGCCTGCGACGACCCGAACAACGGCCACGACTTCTCCGGGGTCGAGATCTGGGGCTACAATCTCACGACCGAGCAGGAGTTCCAGGTGACCGACCTTCCTGGAAGGGCCAAGACGATGCCGCGCATCTGGGACGACGCGGTCTATGTCGACATGAGGACGCCAGAGGGCGGCAACGCCGTCTACCGCTTCGACCTCCCGCCCGAGGCACGCTGAATCATCTCGGCCGCGGTCGAGAACGCCCGCGAGAAGCTCGAGGCGATCGACGAGCAGGTCGGCAACATACGTTGAGAATCAAAACCCCGAGGACAACTGCCTCCCTTCCCGTCAACGTGGACTGCCCAAGGGCTCGAGGCTTCCGCAAGTGACCTGCGCGCGGGTAGGATGAGAGGATGAGGCCGCAGGTTCTCGGTCTCAGCGCGCTACTGGGGCTTGATCTCCAGCATTACCGAGGACTTGATCATCGGGCTGTCGCCGATCTTGATCTTGATCGCTCCGCGCCGCACACCCGATGGCGCCTCGATCATGATCATGTCGGGCACCACGTCGGTGACCGTGGCCGGCACCCGCCCGACCCAGACCTTGACCTTGCCGGGCTCCTCGCCGAAGCCCTTGCCCATGATCATCACGAAATCCCCGACCATGCACTCGGCCGGATCGACGGCCTCGATCTTGGTCTCCTTGGCGCTGGCCGGAATGCCCAGCATGTCGTCCATCGCGCCCGGCCCCTGCTGCTGCGGCTGAGCTTCTCCGCCGCCGTATGGGGTGGGCGCCACGCCGCCGCCCGCTCCGGGCTGCGGCTGCGGCTTCGGTTGCGGCTGCGGCTGTGGCTGTGGTTGCGGCTGCGGCTGCGGCTTCGGTTGCGGCTGCGGCTGGGGCTGGGGTGTCGGCGCGACCGGCTTGACCACCGAGAACATGTTCTCCGACTCGACATCGCCGCGTCCCTTGACCTTGACCTTGAACGGCGCGTCGTCGGCTCCGTCGGGAATCGTGACCACCAGCATAGTCTCGCTGGAGCCGTTCTCGATCTCGAGGCGCTTGCGGCCGTAGGTCACCTTGGTGCGGTTGGGACGCAGATCGAACCCGGTGCCGTAGATCGAGACCTTGGTCCCGGCCGGTCCGTACGCGGGCTGGAAGCCGGTGATCTCGAGCGGCGTGAGGACCTTGAACTCGTTCTTGGTCTCGTCGCTGCCGGCGCCGGGAGCCCTGAAGACGAACGGGCCGGTCTCGGCGCCGTCGGGAATCGCGATCGTGACCTGGGTCGGAGAGTCGACGCGCACTCCGATCGGCGTCTCGCCGATATAGCCGCGCAGACCGGTGTTCTCGAAACCCTTGCCCTTGATCTTGACATAGGTTCCGGGCGGTCCCTTGACCGGATCGAAATTCTTGACCCGTATCTGGTCGACCACCTTGAACTTCTGCATGGTCTCCGAGGAGCCGCGTCCGGGCACCTCCACCTCGAAGCTTCCCGTGCTGGCGCGCCGCGGAATCTTGACCTTGAGCCGCGTGGTGGAAGCCTCCAGCACCTTGACCTTCTCTCCGCCCAGCGTGACCTTGTTCAGCCGCGTGTTCTCCTCGAATCCCGAGCCGAAGAGGTGAACCGTCTTGCCGGGATAGCCCAGCGAGGGCAGAAAGTTGTTGATCTGGACCGGCACGTAGACCTCGAACGTCTTCTTGGAGGTCGCACTGCCGCGACGCACGGTCTGCACCTCGAACTGTCCGCTGGAAGCGCCCTTGGGAATCGTGAGCGTGATCTGCTTGGGCGTGACCGAGGTGGCGGGAATGATCTGTCCGCCGAGCAGAATCCGCACGTGGTTCGTCTTCGTGCCGAAATGGTTGCCGGTGATCTTCACCGCCGTGCCCACCGGACCGCGCTTCGGTGAGAAGTCGTCGATCTCGGGGCTGTGCATCACGGTGAAGGTGATCGGAACCATCGTCGCCCCGCGCTCCTTCACCTCCAGCCTGAAGGTGACCGGCCCGTCGGGAGCGTCCTTGGGGATCTCGAAGACCAGCGCGCCTTTTTCGATGCGCTCGATCGGTATCGCGTCCTCGCCCAGGTACAGCGTGTGATCGGACGGCTTGGCCCTGAAGCCCGATCCGAACAGGCGCACCTCGGTGCCGGGCAGCCCGAACAGCGGCTCCATGCGCGTCACCGCCAGCGGCGCCCAGACCTCGAAAGTCTTGTCGCTGGTGACCGTTCCCATGTGCGGGATGATCACCTTGAACTTTCCGGAGACCGCGCCTTGCGGGATCTGGACCCTGATCTCGTCGTCCTGCACGGAGAGCACCTTGCACTCGCGGCCGGTGAGCAGCACCTGGGTGTCGTAGGGGTTGTCGCCGAAGTGGTCGCCCTTGATCGTCACCTGGATGCCGGTCTTGCCGGCGCTGGGCGTGAAATTGGAGATCTCCGGCGGGTAGACCACCGGGAACGGCGTGGGGTGCTCGTACTTGCCCAGTCCCCTGACCTTGACCGTGAAGCGCCCGGTCTCCGCGCCCTTCTTGGGCACGCGCACTTCGAGCTCGCTGGGAGAGGCTTTGAGAATTTTGCACTTGTCGCCGCCGAGCCAGACCGTGTTGTCCCGCTTGCGGGCCGAGAAGCCGGATCCCTTCAGCGTGACGTGCGTCCCCGGGGGGCCCTTGTCCGGCTCCATCGACCCGATCTTGAGCTGGGCCAGCACGGCGAAGGACTCCGGCGAGGTCGTCTGGCCGGCGTTGTACACCTGGACAGTGATGTTGCCGGTCTTGGCGCCGACCGGGATCACGGCCTTGATGCGGCCCTCGGTCGCGGAGCGAACCGCCAGCGCGGCCCCGCCGATCGTCACCGTGTTCTCGTGGGCCTTTTTGGAGAAGTTGGATCCCTCGATCGTAACCACGGTTCCGGGCGGACCCGAGTCCGGCGATATCGATTTGATGCTGGGAGCGGCCTTGGCCTGCACGACCCAGAAGACCTGGGGGCTGACCACCTGGTGAACCGGTCCTTTGAGAGTGAATCTTCCCTGCACGGCATCGCCGGGAAGCTGAACCGTGATCTGATTGCGGTCCATCTTCTTCGGCTCGAGACGAACGCCGTTGTACAGCACTTTATACTGCGAACCGAAATTCTTTCCGTGAATCGTCACCGTGGTTCCGGGAGGTCCCGAAGTCGGGCTCAGGGACGTGATCACCGGACGGGCCTGATATTGAGCCTGGGCCAGCTGCGTCACCGACAGCAACGCACAAGCCAGCACCAACGAGGGCAACCTGCGAATCATCTCCGTCCTCCAGCGTTGTACGGGGATCTGCGGACGGAAAATTCCGCGTCCCCTGTTCAGAGCCTGCACACTATTGAATTTCGACATGTTCGAGTCAAGCCTTTCCTCTCACGGAGCGAGCCTCTCCGCGCCCCATGGCCGACGGCCCGGTCCCCTATTGATTTCGACCCTGCGAGCCGCTCCCTGATTCACCGCTTCGCCCCCGGGTCTCCTCCCATTGCTCTTTGAGTCGTCCCGGTCGTTTGCGGTTGAAAACAGCTCGACGCCTGGATAGCTTCGAGGCGTTTTCCGGCGGCGGAGGGCGAGATCTTTCCGCCGGCGAATCGCTGGAGGTCCCGAGTGCGCGAGAATGTCGATCTGTTGATTCACGGCGCCGAGCAGCTCCTCACCATGGTCCCGGAGCTGAGCGCGGCGCCCGAGTCCGACCCGGAGGCGCGGGATCTGGGAGCGATCCCGGACGGCGCCGCGGCGATCCGGGACGGTGTCGTCGTAGACGTGGGGAGCAGCAAAAAGATCCGGGACACCTTTGTCGCCGAGCGAACGATCGACGCGGCCGATCGACTGGTGACCCCCGGCCTGGTGGACTCGCACACGCACGCGGTCTTCGCCGGCTCCCGCCACCGGGAGTTCGGGATGCGGATGCGCGGCGACTCCTACCTGGAGATCCTCGAGGCCGGAGGCGGGATCCACGCCACGGTCGAAGCCACCCGCCGCGCCTCGCGCGAGCAACTGATCGAAGAGGCATTGCCCAGGCTGAAGACCGCGCTGCGGCACGGCGTGACCGCGATGGAGATCAAGAGCGGCTACGGGCTGGACTACGAAACCGAGATCAAGATGCTCGAAGCGATCCGGGAGCTGGGTGAACGCCAGCCAATCCACCTGCTGCCCACTTACCTGGGCGCGCACGTGGTTCCCCGCGAGCACTCCGATGACCGGGAGGGTTACCTGGAGCTGATGATCGAGAAGGTGATCCCCGAGGTGGGGAGGCGCGGCCTGGCGACCGCCTGCGATGTCTTCCTCGATCGCGGGGCGTTCACCGCCGAGGAGGCGCGCGCGGTGCTCTCGGCGGCGCGCGAGGCCGGTCTGGCGCCCAAGATCCACGCCGGTCAGTTCACCGACCTGGGCGGACCGCAGATGATCGCCGAGTTGACCGGGCTCTCCGCCGACCACCTCGAGCGGATCTCCGCCGAGGGAATCGAGGCGATGGCCGCGGCCGGCGTGGTCGCCAACCTGCTGCCGGGCGCCGCATTCTCCCTGCGCGACGAGTTTCCCGACGGCCGCCGGCTGATCGACGGCGGCGTGGATGTCGCGCTCTCGACGGATGACAACCCGGGCAGCTCTCGCACCGAGAACCTGACGCTGATCGCCGCGATGGGCGCGACCCGGATGGGACTGACCTGCTCCGAGGCCTGGCGGGGCATCACGGTCTCGGCGGCTCGCGCGCTGGGCATCTTCGAAGAGGCCGGAACGCTGGCTCCGGGCCGGAGAGCAGACCTGGCGATTTTCGCGGTTCCCGATTTTCGGTCCGTGATCTATCATTTCGGCATCAACCATGTCGAAACTGTCATTGCGGGCGGCCGGGTGGTCGCCGAGGGAGCACGCTGATGGGCAACGACGAGTTCATCGACATCTACCGACGCTACCTGGCCAAGTTCGAAAAGCTCTTCGGCGAGGTCGATTTCGACGAGACGGTCCAGCACCGCGGCAAGCTGGTCAAGAAGATGCGCTACGACGAGTTCGTGACCAAATGGACGGAATTCAAGCAGATCGAGGACTATCTGCGCGAGGTCATGTCCAAGGGGGCGACGCTCAACGACGAGGTCAACCGCAACTACCTGGAGCTGTCGGCCTCGGTGCTGGAGAATCCCAAGGACTTCGTCCTGCTTTGACAGGATCGTTGACAACTCCCCGAAAAAAAATAGACTCCCCTCCTTCGACGACACCGGCCGCGGTGTGATCGACTCCCCGCGGCCCGACAGGGAGAAGAGACGATGACGGTGTCTTGTGGGCTTCTCGGAAAAAAGATCGGAATGACGCAGGTGTTCAACCAGGACGGCACGCGTACCGGCGTGACGGCCGTCGAGCTCGGGCCCTGCTACGTCGTCCAGAAGCGGACCGCCGCGCGCGACGGTTACACCGCCGTCCAACTCGGCTACGAGGACAAACCTGAGCGCAAGGCCAAGCGCCCCGAGTTCGGCCATTTCAACAAGGCGGGTATTTCGCCCAAGCGTTACCTGCGCGAGTTCAGGGTCTCGCCCGAGGTCGCCGAGCAGCTCGAGCCGGGAAGCGAGATTGGGGCCGCGGCCTTCACCGCCGGCGAGCGCGTTCACATCTCCGGCCTCAGCCGGGGTCTCGGCTTCGCCGGCGTGATGAAGCGCTGGGGCTTTCGCGGCGCCAAGGCGACGCACGGCGTCCACGAGGCGTTCCGCCACGGCGGATCGCTGGGTCAGTGCAAGACTCCCGGCCGGGTCATGCGCGGCAAGAAGATGCCCGGCCACCAGGGCGACCGCCGCGTCACGCTGCAGAACGTCGAGGTGATGCGCGTCTTTCCCGAGGACAACATCGTTTTCCTCAAAGGGCCGATTCCGGGCTCGCGCAACGCCCTGATCGAAGTCAGCCCCGCCGGCGAGAGCAACCGCTGAGAGAGCGTTGGGCGGACGCCGCCGCTTCCGTGATTCCTACTCGCGACGCGCCAGCCGCGAGAGCTACCCCGCCCGTTCGGTCTACAAGCTGGAGGAGATCGATCGCCGCGCGCGACTGCTGCGCAAGGGCGACCGCGTGCTGGACCTGGGGGCCGCCCCCGGCTCCTGGACGATCTTCGCCTGCGATCGCGTCGGAAGCGGCGGACGGGTCGCCGCCGTCGACATCCAGCCGCTGCGCATCGATCCGCCGGCCAACGCCGCGGCGATCGAGGCCGACGTGCTCGAGCTGGAGCCCGCGGAGCTGCCGGCCCGGGCCGGCGTCGAGGCGTTCGACGTGGTGCTCTCCGACGCTGCGCCGAGCACCACCGGTCACCGCTTCGTGGACCAGACCCGCTCTTTCCGTCTCTACGACCGCGCGCTCGAGATCGCGGCCCTGGTAACCAGGCGGGGAGGCCGCTTCGCCGGCAAGATCTTCCAGGGCGAGGATTTCGAGACGGCGCGCGAGCGGACCCGCGAGCTGTTCGAGAAGGTGCGCGTGATCCGCCCCCGATCGGTGCGCTCGGCCAGCTACGAGATATACCTGGTGGGGCTCGGCCGCCGGTGATCGCCCCCGGTTTCCGTGCTAATCTTCTTGCATGAGGCGCTTGATTCCACAGTCGCTCGTTCCCGTCCTGGCGATCGCCGCGGCCGCCTCGGTCCGGGCCGGCGGCGGCGAGGAGGAGACGGGCTTCGAGCCCGGCGCCCGGCTGCTCTACGACAGGGCCGGCGGGCTGCCCCGCGAGGTGCTCGGCATCCGCGAGGCGCCGTCGGCCGCGGCGCGCACCCCCGAGCGGGCGGCGCTGGAGTTCGCCGGCCGGCACGAGACCTTCTTCGGCATCGAGGGCGACCTCGACCTTCGCGCCGCCTCGTCGACCGCGCACCTGGGTCAGACGATCGTGCGCTTCGAGCTGCTGTACCGCGGGCTGCCCGTCTTCCTGCGCCGGGCCGCGATCCAGCTCGACGGCGAGCTGGCGGTGCGCCGGGCCGCGGCGCCCCCGCCGATCGACGAGCCGCCGCGGGCCGACCATCCCAGAGCGGAATGCGACCGGGCCGGCTGGCTGCCGATCGCCGGGCGGCTGGTCCCGGTCTGCCGGATTCACACCGGCGACCCGAGCAGCCTGGACGCGCGCCACGTCTACCTCTCGGCGCGAACGCTCGAGCCGCTGCACGCAGAGCCCCTGGTCCACACCTTCGGACCGCCGCTGGCCGCCACCTATTCGGAGAACCCGATCACCACTCCCGAGACCGCGATCGCCTTGCTGGAGCATCTCGACCCGCCGGGCGATCGGCTCTACGGGAAGTACGCCCGCGTGGAGCGCTGCCTCGATCCGGACGACTGCGACGAGAGCGAGCCGATCGCCGAGCCCGACCGGCGCGGGCACTTCGTCTTCTCTCCCGATCTGTCGCCCCACAGCACCGACGACTGCTTCGCCGAGGTCAACGCCTATCACAACATTTCGGCGATCAACCACTGGGCGCGCGAGCGCTTCGGTTGGGAAGGGCTGTTTCACGGCGAGACCTGGATCCGCGTCAAGGTGGGGCGGGCCTGGTACAACGCGGCGTTCTACCGGGGCAACGACGAGAACGAGCCGTTCATCGTTTTCGGCCAGGACGAAATCGACATGGCCTACGACGCGGACGTCGCTTTCCACGAGTTCGGCCACGCGATCAACCGCAGCACCTGGTCGCACCCGTGGTTCTTCCGCGACGAGCTGGGGATCGACACCTCCCCGTTCGGCGTCGAGGAGGCGCTGGCCGACATCTGGGCGCAGACCTTCTCCGGAGACCCGGTGATGAACAGCTACGTTGTTCCCAGCCGCAGCGCCGACAACGACCTGACCTGCCCCGAGGCGCTGATGGGCGAGGGACACATGGAAGCGCGGATCCTGTCCGGCTTCGGCTGGGAGGTGCGCAGCGCAATCGGGGCCGAGGCCTGGGACCAGATCGTTTACCGCACTCTCGCGCTGCTGGTCTCCCGCCCCACCTTCGCGGCGTTCGCCGAGAGCCTGGCCGCCTCGGCCGAGGATCTCGCCGCGGAGGGCTTCGATGCGGTCAGCCCGGCCCACGCGAACCTGATCCTGGAGCGGGCCGCCGAGCGCGGCCTGCTGGACGAGGACTGCCTCAGGCGCATCGTTCCGCTTCCCGAGGGTGAGCACCGCCGCCTCTACGGTTACGGCAGCAAGCGCACCGGCGGTCACGACAACCCGGTGGGCCTCCAGTGGAAGCTGACCGCGCCCGAGGGCGAGCGCGCCTTCCGTCTCGAGCTGGAGTGGCTCTACCCGGACGATGTCGACCCCGGCTATCGAGTCCACCTTTCGCGGGGCGCGCCGGTCGAGGTGGACTGGATCGACCAGGACGTCCTGCCTCCTCAGACCTCGGAGATACCGGGCTTTTTCGCGATCGCGGATGAGACCTTCGTCGCTTCTCCGCCGATCGTGGACTACCCCTACCGCGGGCTCGCGCCCCTCGAGCCGGGAGAAGAGGTCTACGTGCTGATCAGCGCGGACAGCGAGGAGCGGATCTTCGCCCTGGACGCCCGCGCCTGGTTCGTCGAGCGGCTCGGCGATCCTCCGGAAGGCTCCGCTCCCCCGCCGGCGTCGACCCCGCCGACCGCCGCTTGCGGAGCGCCGGGCTGCTCGGTCTCGACGACCGGGATCTCCGCTTCGCGAAGCGGGCCGCTGACCGCGCTGGCAACGGCGCTCTCGCCGCTCGACCGACTGAACAACTGACGGCTTTTCAGCGACCGCCGCGAGGGGCTATAGTAGGGGAGTTCGTTGCAACCGATCTCGGCAGGTCGAGGAGGAGATGATGAAGCGCATCACCACGGGGGCTTGGTCGGTTTTCGCGATCGCATCGCTGGCCGGATGCGGCCAGGACGTGACCATGGTGGAGGTCGATCCCCCGCAGATCTCGTTCAAGAAGACGACGCAAAGCGAGAAGATCGAGGCCAAGGGGCTCGACATCCGGGACACTCCGGTCGAAGGGGTGAGCTTCACCTTCGAGTCGGAGGACAGCTCGGTGGCCACCGTCGACTCCGGGGGTGTCGTCAAGCCGGCGGGCAACGGATCGACCGCAGTGGTCGCCAAGACCAAGGAGGGCGTCAAGGGCGAGACCTTCGTCAAGGTCTGCCTGCCGGACAAGCTCGAGTGCGATCCGGCCGACAAGCTGGAGCTGAAGGTGGGCCTCGCCGCCCCGATCAAGTGCCAGGTGCTCGACTGCGAGGGCGAGAAGATGCCGGCCAAGATCGAGATGACCCCGGCCGAGAGCGAGGAGAAGATGCTGCTCAAGGAAGGGGACAACGTCTTCATCGGGCTGGCCGTGGGAGACACCGAGATCGAAGTAGAGGGTCTCGGCTTGGAAAAAACGGTCGCGGTCCACATCGACGAGCAGGACTTCGCGCCCGGAATGGAGCCCGGCTCCGGCGGTGGTGGCGGCGGCGGCGGCGGCGGCGGCGGCAAGAAAGACGACGAACCGTACGGCAAGACTGGTTACGACCATATCTTGAAGAACATGAAGTTCGGGGGTAACTGATAAATATGTTGTTCAATCCTGGACTTGACTACGAAAGCGCGAAATTGATACGTTGTTGCGATTTCGAAATGGGATTTTACCCAAGGAGACCTCAATGCGTCGACTGACGACGAGCCTCCTTCTCGCGCTGGGCATCGGCCTGGCGGGCATCACTGCGGCCGGCACGGCCGCGGCACACAAGCTGGATCTCTCGCTGGGGAGGTTCGTGCAGTGCAAGACCCCTTTGCACTGCGAGCCGCAGATCGCCATGTACGAGCGATTTCTGGCCGAGTACGCCTTCGGCCTCTCGCCCAAGCTGATGGCCCCGGCCAGCACGCTCGGCTACTCCGGCTTCTACCTCGGGGTCGAGGGCACGCTGACGCCGATTCCCGGCGGAGGGACGACCAACGACGATCGCTGGTTCCTGGGCACGACTCCCTACGACGAGTCTCCCGGCGTGATGTTCGTGCCCGCGATCCACGTGCGCAAGGGCCTGCCCTGGTCGTTCGAGCTGGGCGGCCAGATCAACTACCTGGCCCAGTCCGAGGCGGTCGCCCTGGGCGGCGACATCAAGTGGTCGCTGTTCGAGGGCTACCGCAAAGGCTTCCGCGGCGCGATGCCCGACGTGGCGGCTCGCGGCTCGGTGGTGCGCCTGCTCGGCGAGGGCGACATCGACATGACCATCGTCGGCGTCGACGGGTCCATCTCGTACCCGTTCGGGATCGGCGGCATGATCTCGCTGACCCCCTACGGCGGCTTCCAGTACCTGTGGACTTTCGCCCGCATCGAGCCGCTGGTCTACCGCGACGAGACGCCGGACGACAGCGGTCACGAAGCCTGCTCCGGAAACGACCCGGACCCCACCGAGTGCTGGGCCACCGAGTTCGATCCAGACGGCTCGCAGAACGACGAGTTCCATTCCACCTACGGTCCCTACTACGACATCTCCGGCCTGTCCGGACCCAACCTGGAGCGGATGCGGCTGTTCTTGGGCCTGCAGCTCAAGTACGAATTTTTCTCGATCATTCTCGAGGGAGGCTGGGGGCTGGCGACCAAGTGGGACACCGCGATCCAGGAACCCACGGCCGATTCGCCGCAGTACTACATCGACGGCTACAACGAGCAGCGTTCCACCAGGGTAGACCACCAGTTCCAGTTCTCCGGCGGCGTGGGAATGGACTTCTGACTCGGGTTTCGCCCTTGTGACCAGAAATCTGACAGACCGTAGCCGCGGAAGCGTCACTGCCAAGCCCGGGTATCAGACGGCAAACCCGGGTATCAGACACCCAGAACAAGTAACGGCGGCATTCGCCGGCCAAAGCACATCCGGCCGCACCGCTGCCTGACATCTCGGCCATCCGCGCCCCGAATCGGTCGCCGGCGACCGATTCTCGCGCCGGCTCGCCCCCAAAGATCGCTCGTTTTTGACACCCCAATTGGAGGCCGGGCGCCTCGTCAGCCTCGATGCGTCGAACCTATTCTTGCGCGAGCCCTTAGCGAAAGTACAGGAAGTTGCGGATTCGCTGCTGTGCTCCGGGCGGGACCTTGGCGCTCATCTGGAGGCGGAACGGGTTTTCGCCTCGGCGGCCGGTGATGCGGGCTCCGTCGGGCAGATCCAGCTCTTCGACGAAGGCCAGTATCTCCGCGTCGGAGCGCCCCGGGACCGTGCCCTTCAGCCTGGCCCGGCCGCGGCGCTGGCTGATCGCGAACAGCGCGCCGGCGCGCGAGAACAGCCAGATCACCAGCACGATCGCCGCGAGGACCCCGACCAGCAGCAGCAAGCGGATCATCGCTCCTCTTCTACCACCCCAGCGAAAACAGCGCCAGGCAACCTGGCAATGGCGAGGCTCGACAACCGAGCTACAAATCGGGCGGCCGAGCAGCTATACTTCTTTTGAACCCTGCGCGATCGACAAAGCCGTGATCGCCCGGCGGGAGGAGACCGATGGACGAGGAAAATCTCATTTCGAGAATCACGGTCGACCCGAGGATATTCGGCGGCAAGCCGATTATTCGCGGCAGGCGGCTGGCAGTAGAGCACGTGCTCGGAATGCTCGCCGCCGGGGACAGCAGCGAAACGATATTGGAAGGGTATCCCTGGCTGGAACCGGAGGACATCCGCGCCTGCCTGGTCTACGCTCATCGACTCGTGGGTCACGAAAGAGTGGAGCCGCTGCTCGATGACACCGGTTCATGAGATTGCTGCTGGATAGCTGCGTCTGGGGCGGTGCCTACGAGGAGCTGCGGTCTGCCGGTCAGGAAGTGGAGACAGTGAGCCACTGGCCTGCTGATCCCGGCGACGAAGAAATACTCGCTGTTGCGTATCGGCAAAAACGAGTCCTCGTAACGCTGGACAGGGACTTCGGCGAGCTCGCGATAGTTCGCGGAGTGCCTCACTTCGGAATCATACGTCTCGTGGGGTTCAGTGCTCGGCAGCAGGGCACGATCTGCCTTCGCGTTCTTCGAAGCTACGCAACCGATCTGCACGAAGGCGCAATCGTCACCGCGCAACCCGGGCTCATCTCGAGCTCCTCGATCCGCTCGTTCATCTTCCGCGCAACCCAGGGCGCCGACGGCTCGTCGAACAGCAACGCCAACAGCGCCGAGGTGTCGACCACCATCGGCTCACCTCCAGAGATCGTCGTGCCCGGCAAAGCGCGGTTCCGGGTTGAGCGGCGCCTCGAGAGCCGCCCCGATCAGCGAAGAGAAGTCCTCGATCGGAGCGGAGGCGGCGGCGAGCTCGGCCGCCTCGGCCACCGCGGTGCGGATCGCCTCGGACTTGCTGCGAATTCCCCGCGCGCGCATCAGCTCTTCGAGCGCGGAGCCGAACTCGGCGGTAACGTTGATGTTGAGCTGCGTCATCCGAGCCTCCTATGTACAGGTATATCACTGCGGTCAAGAACGCGAGCGACAGCGGCTTCTCGCAGCCGACGGCCTTCTCGCGAGGTCGGGGCTCACTCGCCGTAGTCGATCTTGACCCCGCAGCCGTCCCACATGCGGTCGTAGGCCTCGAGCCTGGCCTCGACCATCTGGTCGGCGGCGGCGCGATCCGCGATCGGGTGCAGCAGCGCCTCGCCCGAGCGGTCGATCGGCTGCTCGGCCACGACCAGCTCTCCGCCCAGCTCCAGCACGCGGATCATCCCGGACAGGCGCGTGTCCTCCTCGCGCAGCACCTCGGCCGCGGACACGACCCCGTCCAGCTCCGCGAGCGGAATGCCGACCGTCTCGCCGGCGGCGAGCCGCTTCGATATCTCGTCGAGTTGCACGGGCGACCTCCCCTCGCCTCCGCCGCTCAGAGCTCGAACTCGATGCCCTGGGCCAGCGGCAGCTCGCGGCTCCAGTTGATCGTGTTGGTCTGGCGCCGCATGTAGGCCTTCCAGGCGTCGGAGCCGGCCTCGCGCCCGCCGCCGGTGTCCTTCTCGCCGCCGAACGCTCCGCCGATCTCGGCGCCCGAGGTGCCGATGTTGACGTTGGCGATTCCGCAGTCCGAGCCGGCGTGGGAGAGGAACTGCTCGGCCTCGCGCAGATCGGTGGTGAACACCGCGCTGGAGAGCCCCTGCGGCACCGAGTTGTGCAGCTCGATCGCCTCGTCCATCGTGGAGAACTCCAGCACGTAGAGGATCGGGGCGAACGTCTCGTCGCGCACGATCGCGGTCTGCGAGGGCATCCTGATCACGGTCGGCTCGACGTAGTTGGGGCCCAGGTCCTCGCGCCGCTTGCCGCCGCAGAGCACCTCGCCTCCCTGCTCGCGGGCGGTTTCCACCGCGCGCAGCATGTTTTCCACCGCGGCCTCCTCGACCAGCGGGCCCATCAGCGTCTCTGCCTCGATCGGATCGCCGATCCGTACCTGCTCGTAGGCGTTGACCAGCTTCTCCACGACCTCGCCGGCGATCTGCTCGTGCACGATCAGGCGGCGCGTCGTGGTGCAGCGCTGGCCGGCGGTGCCGACCGCTCCGAACAGCACGGCCGGGATCAGCAGGTCCTTGTCCGCGTTGGCGGTGGCGATGATCGCGTTGTTGCCGCCCAGCTCCAGAATCGTGTTGCCCAGCCGCTTGGAGACCACCTCGGAGACGCGGCGGCCCATCGCGGTGGAACCGGTGAACGAGACCAGCGGGATCCGCTCGTCGGCGATCAGGCGCTCGCCCACGCTGCGGCCGGGGCCGACCATCAGGTTGAACAGGCCGCTGCGACCGTGATCGGCCATCACGCGGTTGCAGATCCGCTGCACGGCGATCGCGGTCAGCGGCGTGCTCGAGGCCGGCTTCCACAGCACCGCGTCTCCGCAGATCGAGGCCACCGCCGCGTTCCAGGACCAGACCGCGACCGGGAAGTTGAACGCCGAGATCACGCCGACCACGCCCAGCGGGTGCCACTGCTCGAACATGCGGTGCGCAGGCCGCTCCGAGTGCATGCTGTTGCCGAACAGCTGGCGCGACATCCCGACCGCCAGATCGCAGATGTCGATCATCTCCTGCACCTCGCCGAGACCCTCCTGTCTGATCTTGCCCATCTCCAGCGTGACCAGCTCGCCGAGCGGCTCCTTGTGCTCGCGCAACGCGTCGCCCAGGTCGCGCACCAGCTGGCCGCGCACCGGCGCCGGGGTGTCCCGCCACTCGGCGAACGCCTTGCCGGCCTCCTCCATCACGCGCTCGTAGGCCGCCTCGTCGGCCAGCACCACCTCGCCCAGCAGCTCGCCGTCGGCCGGGTTGCGGGACTCCAGCTTCTTCCCGCCCTGCGGAGCGATCCAGCCGTCCGCGCCCCAGCAGGCGCCCGCGCTGGTCTGCTCCACGCTCAGCTCGTCCAGAATCGTCTTGGCTTTCATCGCACTCTCCTCGGGGCTACTCGTCCTCCATGTAGGGATAGCGGTAATCGGTGACCGGGGTCAGCGTCTCCTTGACGGTGCGCATGCTGACCCAGCGCATCAGGTTGAGCGCCGAGCCCGCCTTGTCGTTGGTGCCGGAGCCGCGGCTGCCGCCGAACGGCTGCTGACCGACGACCGCGCCGGTGGGCTTGTCGTTGATGTAGAAGTTGCCGGCGGCGTGCCGCAGGCGGCGGTAGGCCTGCTCCACGGCGTAGCGATCGCGGGCGAAGATCGCCCCGGTCAGGCCGTACATCGATGTCTCGTCGCAGAGCTGCAACGTCTTTTCGTATTCTTTTTCGGGGTAGACGTAGATCGTGAGCACCGGCCCGAAGATCTCCTCCTCCATCAGCCTGAAGTGCGGATCGTCCGCCAGCACCACGGTCGGCTCGACGAAGTAGCCCTTGCTCTTGTCGCAGCCTCCGCCGCACAGGATCTCGGCGTCCTTCGCCTCGCGGGCGTAGTCGATGTACGATTTGATGTTATCGAACGCGGGCTCGTCGATCACCGCTCCCATGAAGGTGGTGAAGTCGGTGACGTCGCCCATCTTCAACGTCGCCACCTCGTCAAGCAGCCGCTCCTTGATCGACGGCCACAGCGAGTCCGGGATGTAGGCGCGCGAGACCGCCGAGCACTTCTGGCCCTGGTACTCGAACGCGCCGCGCAGCAGGTTGGCGCAGACCGCCTCCGAATCGGCCGAGGCGTGAGCGAAGACGAAGTCCTTGCCGCCGGTCTCGCCCACGATGCGGGGATAAGTGCGGTAGGACTGGATGTTCTCTCCGATCGTGCGCCACATCGCCTGGAAGGTCCGGGTCGATCCGGTGAAGTGCACTCCGGCCAGCTCGGAATGCGTCAGCGCCGGAGCGCCGACCTGGCCGCCCGATCCCGGCAGGAAATTGATCACTCCCGGGGGCAGCCCCGCCTCCTCGAAGAGCCGCATCAGGTGGTAGGCGGTGTAGACCGCGGACGAGGCCGGCTTCCACAGCACGGTGTTGCCCATCAGCGCCGGGGCGGTCGGCAGGTTGCCCGCGATCGAGGCGAAGTTGAACGGCGTGACCGCGAAGACGAACCCCTCCAGCGCCCGGTACTCGACGTAGTTCCAGGTGCCGGGCGCCGAGTCGGGCTGGTCGGTGTAGATCCGCCGCATGTAGCTCGTGTTGAAACGGAAGAAATCGATCAGCTCGCAGGCGGAGTCGATCTCGGCCTGGTGCGGCGTCTTGGACTGGGCCAGCATCGTCGCCGCGTTGAGCTGCATGCGGCGCTGGCCGGAGAGCAGCTCGGCCATCCGCAGGAAAATCGCCGCCCGCGCGCGCCAGTCCAGCTCGGACCACTGCTGCCAGGCCTCGTGGGCCGCCTCGGCCGCCCGGGCCACCTGCTCGGGACCGGCCTTGTGGTAGCGCCCCAGCAGGTGACCGTGGTCGTGGGGAATCCGGCACTCGCCGGTCTCGCCGGTGCGCACCTCCTCGCCGCCGATGATCAGCGGGATCTCCACCTCCTGCTCGCGCTGGCGTTTCAGCTCGGCCCGCAGCGACGCGCGCTCCGGGGTGCCGGGGGCGTAGCTGAGCACCGGCTCGTTCTTGGAAGCGGGAACCTGGATCACGGAGTTGCTCATGACGTGTCCTTTCTTCCGTATCGCCCGGATTTCAAAAAGCTTTTTTTGCCTCCACGATCACTTGTCGAAGCACTTGGAAGGGGGTTTGTCAAGACGGACTCGGTCTTGCCGCTATCGGATCGGCGACACGGACCAAAGCGCCCCGCGTCAGTCCTTGTTGCGAATCACGACGCCTCTTCGATCGTCTTTTTGACCATCGTCGCCAGGTGAACGACTGGAGTCAACGCGGCGATGATGTCCGCGGGGCTCAACCGTTCCTCCGCTCCAGGAAGCGGGCCAGCTTCTGGCCCGGCTCCGGCCCGTGGTGCACCTCGACGAAGCACACCAGAAGACGGTGCGTTTGCCTCGGCCCGCTCGGGGCGCATACTATTATTCGCGATGAGGATCGCCGCCCGGCTCGCACTGCTCGCCTTGCCGCTCGCCTGTTCTGCGGCGGACAGCTACTGGATGGAGGTCAAGACCGGAAAGGGCCGGGAGTACGTGGAGGTGGAGTGCGATCCGCAGGGCAACCCGGGCGGCTTTCGTCTGGAGTTCCCGCGCTGCTACTGCCACGGCGGGATCGAGGTGAGTTGGTTCGCCGATCTGGGCGAGCCGCTCGGCGGCGGCCCCGGCTTCGTGCTGCGCCGCAGCTACCTGACGGACGAGACCCCGGAGATCCGGGTCGTCTCCCGCGACGACAAACAGGTGGTGCTGGTGCTGGTCGAGGGAGCCGACGGGCGCCTCCACCCGCTCGACCGCCGCGAGGACGCCGCCGAGTGGGAGCGCAACCTCGAGCACTTCTCGGGGATCATGGGGGAGTTCGGGGGAAAGCTGTACGAGGTGGAGATGTACTGCCGGGCCAAGCGCTCCGGCGAAGAACGAAAGAAGGGCGTTCGCTAGATCTACTCCTCGTCCTCCTCGTCCTCCTCGTCCTCCTCGGGGCAGTCGAGGCACTCGTGCTCGCCGTACTCCAGCAGGCCGTCGGAGGCCTTGAAGCCCGAGCCGGACTCGCGGGTGAAGCGGCCCGTGATCTTGTACTTGTGGCCCTCGCGCCAGTCCCAGACCACCGGAGCCAGGTAGACGCCCTCGGGCAGATCCTGCTCCTTGCCCTTCTCGTCGTTGGCCTTCTCGTCCTCCATCTCCTTGAAGCTCTGGGCGTAACCGACCAGCTTGAGGTAGCGCTTCTCGAGGATTTCGTCCTTCTTGTCGGCCAGGAAGAGGTGCGGCATCAGCGTGTGGCAGGTCTTGCCCTCGGGGCACTGCGGCTTCTCGTAGATGTCGGCGACGTAGGCGGTGACCGTGACCGCCTCGTCCATCGTCTCGTTCATGTTCTTGCGCAGCCCGTAGACCGAATAAGAGCCGTCGCTGTAGGTCTCCGGGACGTCCGGCTTGGGGATGTTCGGCACGACCGGGAGGTTCGGCTTGTAGCCCTCCACCTTCTCGACCACCGGGGCCGCCCCCTCCTCATCCTCTTCCTCGCCGCAGCCGGCGAAGAGCAGGGAGAAAGCGCAGACCAGCGCAATTGCGCAAATCGAAATCCACTTCATGGTCGGGCTCCTTCCATCGATGAAGCGCCTCGCGGCGTCATTGCTCGAAATCGTGCGCGGAATGTACCACAGGCCGGAGGTGACGTTCAACGACGCGCGAGCGGAAGATGCCCGAGCATGGATATCGCCTTGACCCCGGCCAGCAGCAGGCAGGTGGCGGGGATGCCGTAGACCGGAACCCACAGCGCGCCGGTCACCAGCGCGCCGAACGCCGCGCCGAGGTGATCCGAGGCCTCGACCGCCGCGGCCGCGACCGGCTCCTCGCCGGTCCGGGCGCGGGCCACGGACCCCAGCAACGCCGGAAAGGAAGCCCCCGTGGCCGCGCCCGCCACCGCTGACCAACCCGCAATCCAGACCGGGGCGTCGAGCGCGAAGGCGACCAGCGGCCAGCTCAGCGCGGCCAGCCCCAGCACGATCGCGTCCGCCGCCAGCGGCGCCGCCGCGCCCCGCGGCACCAGCCAGCGCCGTCCGGCCGCCGCGCCGACCGCCAGCCCGGCCATGAACAGCGCCACGATCAGCGCCAGCCCGGTGTAGACGCGCCCGGAGGCGGCCTGGAACGCATCGAGCAGCACGATCTCCACCGCCATTCCCACCGCGCCGGTAGTGGCGATCGATATCAACCCGTCGGCGACCAGCCTCCCGCGGCGGGGGCGGCGGCGCGCAACGCGGTAGAGGCGCCAGCCGATCCAGGCCAGCAGCGGCGCGAGCGCGGGCAGCCAGGCCAGCCGCTCGGCGCGTCCGGTCCAGGTCGGGCGGGCCGCGCCCCGCTCGCCGCTCACCCCGCGCTCCCAGAGCTGGATGTTCTCCAGGTAAGCGATCGGGTGCAGGTCGCTGTTGGGCTTCGTCTCCCAGCGTTCGATCTGTCTTTCCAGCCCGCGCCTGCGCTCCGGCTCGAGCAGCGCCGCGAAGCTGCTCGAGGAGAAACCCCGCGCCTCGCTCACGCGCCTTTCGAAACGCCGCCGCAGCAGATCGGCGTCCGAGCTGACCACGTCCGGCTCGCTCGCGGCGCAGATGTGTGTCCGCAGCCCGGGCACGACCACCACCTGCGAGAACACCTCCTCGACGGCGGCCAGCACCGAGGCCGCGGCCCGCGCCGCCTCGGGCGCCAGCACGTTGGCTCCGCCGGGAGCACGGGCGGTCATCGACCCGCCGGGCTTCAGCGCGCGCCGCACCGCGGCGAAGAACTCGCGGGTGTGGTAGCGGTTCGCTCCCGCGCTGGCCGGAGGACGCGCGGCCACGACCACCACGTCGTAGCACCTCTCGGTGGTGGCGAGGTGATGCCGGCCGTCGTCCAGCACGATCTCCACGCGCGGATCGGCCAAGGCGCGGCGCGCGTCTTCGGGCCAGCGGCTGCGGCACAGCTCGAGCTCCTCGCGGTCGAGAAAGGTCAGCTCGACGCGGGAAAGGCCGTGCGCCAGCGCTGCCTGGAGACGATCCGGACCTCCGCCGCCTGCGAGCAGCACCGACTCGGGATCGGGATGCTGGCTGAGCGCCAGGTGCACCTCGGGCGTCCGCCCCCACGGATCGGGAAACGACCGCACCAGGCGCCCGTCGGCGTAGAGCCGGTGCTCGCCGGCGTCCTCGGCCAGGATCAGCCGGCCGTAGGCGCTCTCCCGGATCGCGACCGGCTGCCCTCCGGCCGCGATCCTCTCGAAGGCGACGCGGGTCGTGCGCGCGTCCAACCCGGCCGAGAGCAGCCCGAAGACGGCCAGCCCCGCGGCGACCAGCCCCGCCAGCGCCCCGGTGAGACGCCGCGGGGCGGCCAGCGCCACACCGCTCAGCAGCACGGCGCAGGCCAGGCCGATCGATTGCAGCGGCGCCGCGCAGCCGGCCAGCGCAAAGCGGAACAGCAGGCCGCCGCCCAGCGCTCCGCCGGCCTCGGCCGCGTAGATGCGGGTCACGCGGGCTCCGGGCGGCGAGAGATCGCAGCGGGAGGCGGCGGTGAACAGCCATCCGACCGTGGCGCCGCCGGGGATCAGAGCGACGCCCAGCACGACGAACAGGACGCCGAGCGACGGATCGCCGCCCGGCGGCAGCTCGAGCACGACGCGGTGCAGGCGCAGCAGCAGCAGGCCGCCGACCAGCGCCGGCGCCGCCAGCAGCGAGGCTCCCAACACCGAAAACGAGTATCCGCCGCGCGTAATTCCGGCCGGCACCGCCCCGGCGCCGACGCCCAGCAGCCAGGCGGCCAATCCGATCCCCAGCGCCAGCTCGTTGCCCCCGCAGACGGTCAGCGCCTCGCGCATCAGCACCACCTGTCCCAGCGTGGCGTAGAGGCCGAGGGCGAAGCCCAGCAGTTCCGGGCGTGGAAGCGCTCGTTTCACTCCCATCTATATAGCAGACAGAGAAAAGGAGCGTGAGGCGGGGTGCGTTGTAGGGATCGAGCCCATGTCGTATATTGGTCTGGATGCACGACGAAGTAGAGATCTGTCTGATCTCCCGGGATGACGATCTGGCTCGGGAGGTGGAGGGCGCCCTGGCCAGCGCCGGCTTGGCGATGCGGCGCGTCGACGGTCCGGTTCCGCTGTTGCGGGATCGCTCGACCCGGCCGCGGCTGGTGCTGATCGACGGGCATCTCGGCGCGGCGAACGCGATCGAGATCTGCGAGCGGCTGCGCTCCGCTCACGGCCCCGCCCGGCTCGGAATTCTGGCGCTGCTCTCCGAGGCCGAGGACGAGACGATGGACGCGCTGCTGACCGCCGGCGGCGACGACGTGGTCAGCCGCCGCGTGCGGCCGTGGGGCTTTCGCGCGCGAATCGAGTCGCACCTGCGGCGGCTCGAGACCGCGGCAGAGCTGGCCCGCAAGGTCGACGACTCCCAGCTGCTGATCGAGCTGACCTCGCGCCTGGTGGGCGCCGGCGACCTGCTGGGCAACCTCTACGACATGGCGCGGCTGCTCTCCGAGGAGCTCGACGTGACGCGCTGCTCGGTGGTGCTGGTGCGCCCCGAGCAGGACCTGGGGCTGGTGATCGCCTCCAGCGACGACCCCGAGGTGCGCAGCTTGCCGATCGATCTCGATCGCTACCCGGAAATCCGGCGCGTGACGCGCGAAATCGAGCCGCTGGTGGTCACGGACGTCGCCGACTCCGTCTTGCTCGAGGAGGTGCTCGCCGATATGCGCAACGCCAACGTGACCTCGGTGGCGCTGTTTCCCATCGCGCGCGACGACGAGATCCTGGGCGTGATCTTCCTGCGCTTCACCCGCCGCCGGGAGGAGTTCGAGGATCGCGAGCTGGTCTTCTGCCAGACCGTCGCCAACGCCACGGCCGCGGCGCTGCGCAACGCCGAGATCCTCAGGCTGCTCGAGGACAAGACCGCCGAGATCGAGAAGATCCAGAACGCCGCGCGGACCGAGGTGCTGGCGCTCAAGCGCTACGAGGACTTCTTCCTCAGCTCGGTGGACGGGATGCTGGTGCTCGACGAAAAGGGCGTCGTGCTGTTCGCCAACCCCCAGGGAGCGCACCTGCTGGGCAAGAACGAGAAGGAGATCGTGGGGTTTGAGGTCAAGTTGCTGATCCGCGAGGAGGACCGCTCCAGGTTTCGCGAGCTGGTCGAGGCCGGACGGGCGCGCCGGCCGTCCCGCGCGGTGGATCTCTCCGCGCGGGACGAACCCGAGCGCGTGCTGTCCCTCTCCGCCGGTCCCCTCGGCGAGGAGAGCATGACGCTGCTGACGATCCGCGACGTGACCGAGGAACGGTCGATGGCGCGCCGGCTGGCCGAAGCCCAGGAGAAGCTGATCGAGGGCGAAAAGCGCACGGCGATGATGGAGGTCGCGGGCGCGGCGGCCCACGAGCTCAACCAGCCGCTGACCTCGGTGATGACCACGCTCGCGATGCTGCGCCGCATCGTCGACGGCTCGGACGAGAAATCGCGCCAGCTGGTGGAGACGCTCGAGGGCGAGGCTGAGCGGATGGCCTCGATCATCCGCCGCTTGAGCAAGCTGACCGAATACACAACCACGAGCTACGTGGGCGGAGCGCGCATCATCGACCTGGAGCGCGCCGCGGGGAAAACCGAGAACGAGGAGGGTTCATGACACTGGGCGGCGAAGGCTCGCGGGAGAGCTCGGGCGTCCATCGCACGCCGGCGGAAGACGGCGAGCTGCTGGACGCCTTCATCGATCTTTCGTCGGAGCTCAACGTGGGGGTTCGCGAGGAAGAGCTGGTGCGGACGTTCGCCGAGGTCTTCCATCGCCTGCTGCCCGGCAGGCTGCTGTGCATCCGTCTGATCGACGAAGAGAACCGGGGGCTCAAGCTGGTCTACGCCAACGGCCGCCTGGTCGACACCGAGCGCGACGCCCTGCGGCTCACCAGGGAGGCGCTGGCGCGGCTGAAGATGGACGCCGGCAGGGTGGAGAGCCTGGTCGACGAGGGCCACCTGCGGATCGGAGACTACCGCAACTTGTTCGTCGACGGAGTCGACGGCTTCGATGTGGCGCTCGGCGATCGCAAGAGCCTCTACGGAGTGCTGAACTTCGAGTACACGGAGACTGGCGAGCGCGACGACCGAGACCGCGCGCGGGCGCTTCCGCTGGCCTACCAGATGAGCGCCGCGCTGCGCAACGCCCGCTCGATGGCCGAGGCGGTCCTGCTCAAGGACTACCTCGAGAAGCTGCTCGACCACGCCAACGCGCCGGTGGTGGCGCTCGACCGGGAGGGACGCATCACCAGGGTCAACCAGGCGCTGGAACGGCAGACCGGCTACGACCGGAACGAACTGGTGGGCGAGGAGCTGGGGGCGCTGCTCTCCGAGCCGGATCGCGCGCGGCTGCTCTCCGCCCTGCGGGCCGCCAAGCGTGGAGAGAAGGCGTCCAACATCGAGGTCAGCATCCCGCGCGAGAAGGACGGCTCCAGGATCCACATCGCCTTCAACACCGCGGCGGTCTTCTCGGCCTTCGGCGAGGTCGAGGCGGTGGTGCTGGTGGGCCAGGACCTGACCGAGGTGCGCGCCTTGCAAAAGCAGGTGATCCACAGCGAGAAGCTGGCCACCCTGGGCCAGGTCGCGGCCGGGGTCGCCCACGAGCTGAACAATCCGCTGACCTCGATCACGGTCTACGGCAACTACCTGGCGCGCAAGCTGGAGGGCTCGGTGGAAGAGGGCGATCTGACCAAGCTGCGAAGGATGGTCGAGTCGGCCGAGCGGATCCAGTCGTTCACCAGAGATCTGGTGACCTACGCGCGGCCGTCCGGGGAGGAGCCCACGCTGGTGCGGGTCAACGAGCTTGTCGATCGCGCGCTTTCGTTCTGCGAGCACATGATCAACGAGGCCGGCGCCGACGTGACGCTGGAGGTGGAGCAGGATCTGCCCGCGGTCTACGGGATCCAGGGCCAGCTCGAGCAGGTGCTGGTCAACCTGCTGACCAACGCCTGCCACGCGCTGGCCCCGTCCGGAGGTCGAATCCGGCTGGGAGCCAGGGCCGCGGACGACGAGCGGATCGAAATAGAGGTTTCCGACGACGGCTGCGGCATTCTGCCCGAGAACATCGCTCACCTCTTCGAGCCGTTCTTCTCCACCAAGGACCAGGGCGACGGCACCGGCCTGGGGCTCTCGATCGTGCGCAACATCCTCGACAACCACGACGCCGACATCGAGGTCAGCAGCGATCCGGGCGACGGCACGACCTTCACCATCTCGATCTACGCCGGCTGAGCGCCTGCTCCCGGCATCATTTCACCGGCTTCGCGCTACCGGGGTGCACGTCGCCGGGGTTGTCGCTTTCAAAAGCCGTGTCGTTGCCAGAGCTCGGCAGGTGTGATCACGGGGTGACGCTCCCCCAGGGCGAGCAGGTCCCGATCTCCGGTGACGAGATAGTCCGCGCCGGCCGCGAGCAGGGTCCCCAGGACGGGCACGTCGCGGGCGTCCCGAACCGCGTCGCCGGGAAGATCGATCGGGTCCACGATTTCGACCTGGAGCGACAAAAGGTCGATGAAATCGGCGAAGTCGGAGTCTCTCCAGCGCAAGCGGTGGTTGAGCCGGGGGAGCACCCGCTCGAGCTCGTCGAGAATGTAGGGCGACAGCACGACGCTCACGGAGCCTCGTCTCCAGGCCGCGACGATCCGCCCGGGCGGGCTGCTGGGGTAGGCCAGCCCGGACACCAGCACGTTGGTGTCGAGCACAACGCGCAGGCCGGACAACGATCAGCCCTCGCGCTCGCCGAACCCGGCCTCTTCCGGTTTTTCGCTGCCGCGCCTGACCCGCGCCGCCTCCCGCTCGATCTCGGCGATCCCTTCTTTTGGGGGAACATCGGAGTAGGCGGCCTCGATCCGCTCCGACAGGGCGTCGAAGCGAGCCTGCATCCGCCGGATCCGCTCGAACAGCGCCGCGTCGATCAGGACGGCCACGGGCTTGCCGTCCTTGTTTATCACGATGCTGTCCCGCCGGTACTGCACCTGGTTGATCATCTCGCCGAGGTTTCTGCGAAAGGCGACAGCGTTGATCTCGGTGATCATGAAGCCTCCATCTCGATCATTACAATTGAAATGATCGTAACGATTGATACAATCATAATGACCCCAGGCCAGAGCGCTGTCAAGCGGCCAGAACCGCCAAGAGCAGAATTTTCCAATCAATGCCTTATAGACCGCCGCTGAGCTTCAGGGTGTTTGATGGGATAAAGCGGCCGGCCCCTTTCGAGGGCTACCAACAAGTGATAGCCGCATGGTTGCACTAACAAACGTGCTCAAGGCACAGAAAGGTGACCGGCCATGAAGTACTGTGGACTAGATCTGGGGAAGAAGTCGAGTCGCTTCTGCATCGTGGATGAGAAGCGGAAGATCGTCAGCGAGGGCAACGTCCGTAACCGTTTCGAGGAGCTGTACCGGGTATTCGGAAGCCTCCCGAGCATGCGCATCGTCATCGAGGCGAGCACGAAGGCGTTCTGGATCGCGGATCGCCTGCGCGACCTGGGCCACGAGCCGGTGGTGGTGGACCCGGGCCGCACGAAGGCAATCGGGGCGGCGCTGATCAAGCACGACAAGCTCGACGCGCGAGTGCTGGCGATGCTGTGCGCGGCGGACGTGCTCGCCAGGGTGGGTCAACCGAGCAAGGAACAGCGGATGGCGCGGATGCCGGTGGTGGTGCGCGACGGGCTGGTGCGCTGCCGGGTGCGGCTCGCGACGATGGTGCGGAGCATCCTCGACTCCGAGGGGATCGACTTTCCGCACTGTGCGCTCGAACGCTTCGCCGACCGTGTCGGGGAGCTGGCGAGCGGGTTGCCGGAGGAGATCCGGCTGGCGATCGAGCCGGCGCTCGAGTCGATCCGGAGCTTGAGCGAGCGCATCGAGGGATGCAGTCGGCAGCTCGAAGCGGCGATGAAGAAGGACGAGAACGCGCAGCGCCTGATGACGGTGCCGGGCGTGGGTCCGGTGGTGGCGGCGTGTTTCCTGCTCGCGGTGCGCGACCCGAGCCGCTTCGACTCGGGGCGGCAGGTGGGGGCGTACCTCGGGCTGGTGCCGTCGCTGTACCAGTCGGGGCAGACGAACCGGCGCGGGCGCATCACGAAGCACGGGAACCGCCAGGCGCGGTGGGCGCTGACGATCGCGGCGAACGCGCTGCTCAGATCGCGGTCGCCGTCGGCGCTGCGGGAGTGGGGACGCGGGCTCGCCGAGCGGGTCGGAAGGAAGAAGGCGTTGATCGCCATCGCGCGCAAGCTCGCGGCGGTGCTGTGGGCGATGTGGCGCCGCAAGCGGGTCTTCGAGCCGCGGCTCGCCGTGGCGGCATAGGAAGACGGCGACGAGAGGAACGGGAACGACCGCGGAGATCTGGTGACGAATGCGGAAGGTCATCCAAGGCGGGGAGTGCGA
>JAWOBP010000229.1:0-7328 GCA_046484285.1 Polyangia bacterium | reverse complement strand
GAATCCCTTCGGCATCTGTCCGCCGGTCCAGATACGACCGTCCGGAGTTCTGCGGTACCTACGCTCCACCGCAACCGCGATTTTCAACCGTCCGGCTCCGTATTCACTTGCTCAGCGGTGCAACCCACAGATCGGTCATCTTTTCCACTGATTGTTGGATAGAGTACTGTTTTTCTGCCCACTCTTCGGCTCTTTTCCCTATTTTTTCGGCCCTGCCCGGCTGCTCGATCATTTTACATATCCTTGCTGCCATTCCGTCCACATCGGCTGAATCTGCGAGTTGTCCCCACATCTCCTTGGGGACGATTTCCTTTATTTGTGCGATATTGGAGGCTACGAACGGCAAGCCCGCCGCCATCGCTTCGACCAGCGCGTTCGGCATCCCCTCTGATTTTGACGGGAAAACGAATGCATCCAGGCCGGCTAACATTTCGTGGACTTCCTTCCTTGTTCCGGCAAATACCACCTTCTCCTTCAGCCCGAGCTCTTCCACCAGCTTTTCTATCTCGGGCCTTAGCGCTCCGTCGCCAATCATGACCAATCTCGCTTGCGGATGGAGATTTGACACCAGCTCGAACGAACTGATCAGCCCCTCGTGGTTTTTTTCTTCAACGAATCTGCCTACGTGCCCTATCAAATATTCTCTTTCACCGATACCGAGCTCTTGCCGCAGACTATTTCTGCCTTTTTTGCGGCTCAAAGCAGCCAAATCCACTCCGTTGTGAACCACCTGAAACCTGCCGTCCTTTCGCCATTTCTTCTTTGTCTGGAAATGATAGTCCAAGACCGCGCTGGTATTCCCCGTGATCGCTGTTGCGCTGCCGAGCACCAAGCCGTTGAAAAAGCGTGCGGCGCTCATGTTGAAGTAGGTTCGCTCGTACTTGTCCGCCGCGTTCCTGTACATCGCCACCCTACTGGCGACACCCAGCTTTTTCGCCCATCTCAGGACCGGGCCCGCCATGTCTCCCCTGAAATCGCACACGATGTCCACAGAGTGCTCCTCCACCAGCCGCTCGAATCTCGCTAAAAAACCAAAAATACTTTTTCCGTAACACCGCCTGACGATCGGTATGTCCATCTTTGCAAGCCGTCCCAAATATGCATCTTCGCCCCTTCCCTCGTACATTATCGCGGGAGCGAACCTGCTGCGGTCGATGGTCTCCAGCAATCTCACGAGATAGCTCTCCAATCCCCCGATATCCAATGTAGCAGTTATTATCAAAGGATGGTGTATTGCCATGCTATCCCTCCTCTTCGAAATTCTTTTCCTCGCAGGGATACGTGCCTAGCAGAATGAAAACCGCAACGAGGTACCACCAGTCCTGGACGAAAGGTACGGTTCCCATCGAAATCACGGCGACGAACACCATCAAGGCATATATCTTGTATTTCTCTGCCACGGGCACGTTTTCCCTGATTCTGGCATAGATTTCTTTCAACAGAAAAAGCGAGAGCACGGTTCCGACCAAGCCGAAATTGATAACGATTTCCATGTATCCATTATGGGTGCTGAGTCTCTGTATCCCTTCGATACCTACTTTGATTGATTCGTGAATCGCTGTTTCCCCGAGCGCTCTCCAAGAGCCACCGACACCCACTCCAAACATCAAGTGCTCGATATTTTTTGTAATCACTTCGATGAAGGCTGGGAAGATCAAAGTTCTGTCGCCCAGTGTTGCGATTTCTTCTATTTCTGTCATCCTGGAAATCAGCAAGCTAAACGGCTCCAACGGAAGATATTGAGCGAACAAAACCAGCAAAGCAATGCCATATATAGCATAAAACAGTCGCGGTAATCTGGATCTACCCGAAGAATAGTAATACAGATACGCGAGAAGCATTGCAATCGCGACCGTTCGGGAGCCTGACCACACCGAAACCAGAACAAAAATACCTGTCAGCAGGTACCTCCAGCTTTTCTTCAGGCTCTGCTCGAGAAAAAGAGAAGTGAGCAGAGCAGCTATTGCCATTTGTGATCCAACCGTATTGGGATTGGTGAGCTTGCCTCGTAAGCCCACCAGCATTCCGAACCTGTCGATATTGCCATAGGTGTTTATAGCGATAAAATGCTGAGCGTAAAAGAGCAAACCAACGGTAGCAAGAGAGCCCCAAACAAAAAATTTTGCGCATTGCTCTTCGATGGCATAGAACCGAATGCCATAGGAGATTGGTATGAAGAAGAGCAAAAGCCCAAGCATATTCACTCCACGCAGCAGCTCGGACCTCTCCAGCCAATAGAGCGAACCGATGGAATACATTGAAAAGAAAAGGTAAGCCAAGGTCAACGTGCTTCTTTGTTTCAGCTTCGCCCAACGGGGCAGATGCAGAACAGCACCTGCTGCGGCAAGGTACCACAAGGCATTGGAGGGTCTCTTTATTATTAGAATGTTTTCGTCCCAAAACGGGTTCAGTCCTGCGCCTATGCCAACAACAAAAAAAAAGAAAATTGTGTAGGCCCGTATCAAAACGAGTTTGTTGTACAATACCCGTCAACTACAACCAGTGCCAAGGGAAACAATTTGTCGAGCGTAGTCGTTATCGGGAATACCACTCAACCGATCTTCCCCACCCTCCCCCGGAACCACTCGACGGTGCGCTCCAGGCCGCGGCGCAGGGGGGTGGTCGGCTGCCAGCCCAGGCGCTGGCGGGCGCGGGTGATGTCCGGGCAGCGGCGGGCCGGGTCCTCGGGTTGGGGCTCCACGTGAGATATCTCGGCGCTCGAGCCCGCGATCTCCAGGATCAGGCGCGCCAGCTCCAGGATCGATATCTCCTCGGGGCAGCCCAGGTTGACCGGCTCGGTGGACCCCGGACCCCGGTGCTCCATCAGCGCGACCAGGCCCTCGACCAGGTCGTCGACGTAGCAAAAAGAGCGGGTCTGCGCTCCGTCGCCGTGGATCCGGAGCGGCTCTCCGCGCAGGGCCCGCACGCTCAGCTCGGAGATCACCCGGCCGTCGGCGATCGCCATCCGGGGCCCGTAGGTGTTGAAGATCCGCGCGATGCGCACCTCGACTCCGCGCTCCAGGCAGTAGTCGGTGCAGAGCGTCTCGGCGCAGCGCTTGCCCTCGTCGTAGCAGGCGCGCGGCCCGACCGGGCTGACGTTGCCGCGGTAGCTCTCTGGCTGGGGGTGCTGCTGCGGGTCGCCGTAGACCTCGGAGGTGGAGGCCTGCAAGACCCGCGCGCCGCGCCCGGCGGCCAGCTCGAGCACGTTGCAGACGCCGACCACCGAGGTCTGGACGGTGCGGATCGGGTTGCGGCGGTAGTGCACCGGCGAGGCCGGGCAGGCCAGGTTGTAGATCCGGTCGAGCCCGCCGGCGCCCAGCGAGGCGGGCAGGGGCTCGACGATGTCGTGCTCGACCAGCTCGAAGCGCTCGTCGTCCAGCAGCCCGGCGACGTTGTCGCGCGAGCCGGTGAAGAGGTTGTCCAGGCAGATCACGGAATGGCCCGCGCCGAGCAGCGCCTCGCTGAGGTGCGAGCCGATCAGGCCGGCTCCTCCGGTCACCAGGATTTTCATCTCGCAGCGCCGCTCATCTGCTCGCGCTTTGCACGAACCAGTCGTAGGTCTCGCGGATGCCCTGCTCCAGCCCGGTCTCGGCCTTCCAGCCCAGCTCGCCGAGCCTGGAGACGTCGAGCAGCTTGCGCGGCGTGCCGTCCGGCATCTCGGTGTTCCACTCTATCTCGCCTTCGAAGCCGACGACCTCCTTGATGATCCCGGCCAGCTCGCGGATCGTGACGTCCTCGCCGACCCCCACGTTGAGAAAGACGCTCTCGTACGTCGGCTCGAAGCGCTCCATCAGGAACAACAGCGCGTCGGCCAGGTCGTCCACGTAGAGGAACTCGCGCCGCGGCGCGCCGCTGCCCCACAGCTCCACCGACGGGCGGCCCGCGATCTTGGCGTCGTGCAGCTTGCGGATGATCCCGGGCAGCGCGTGGCTGGTCTCGGGGTCGAAGTTGTCGCCCGGCCCGTAGAGGTTGGTCGGCATCGCCGCGACGAAGCGCGTGCCGTGCTGGCGGTTGTAGCTGCGGCACATGATGATCCCGGCGATCTTGGCCAGCGCGTAGGCGTCGTTGGTCGGCTCCAGCGGACCTGCCAGCAGGTGCTCCTCCTTGATCGGCTGCGGCGCGTGCTTGGGGTAGATGCAGGAGCTGCCCAAAAACAGCAGCTTGGTCGCGCCGAAGCGGTGCGCCGCGTCGATCACGTTGGTCTGGATCTGGAGGTTGATGCGGATGAAGTCGGCCGGGTAGAGGTCGTTGGCCTTGATCCCGCCCACCTTGGCCGCGGCCAGGAAGACGTGCTCGGGCCGCTCGCGCTCGAAGAAGGCGTCGGTGGCGCGCGGGTCGGTCAGGTCGAAGTCGTCGCGGTCGCTGGTCACCAGGTTCCGAAAGCCGCCGCGCTCCAGGCGGCGCTGGATCGCGGAGCCGACCAGCCCTCGGTTGCCGGCGATGTAGATCTTGGAGTCCCTGTTCATCTCCCTTCCCCTTCCTTTGTCGAAACCTATCACAAACGGGAATGAAAGTGCTCGGGCCGGTCGGTGATCTCTTGGCCGCGCAGGCGGTGGACCAGCTCTATCGCGGGTCGGGCGTCCTCTATCCCGCGGCCCTCTCCGGCCAGCGTGCGCTCGTAGACCCGGGTGTGCAGATCCTCGAACCCGCCGCTCAGCTCCAGCTCCCGGCCGTCCACGCTCAGCGCGCGGTAAGTGGTCTGCTCGCCCGGCGCCGCGTCGAAGGGCAGATCGGCGAAGTCGACCGACAGCAGCCAGCGCACCCGGGCCCGCTCCAGCTCGAAAAAGCCGGCGATCCGCCCCTGCTCGCGGAGGTGGACCTCCACCCTGCGCGGCGCGCCGAACAGCCACAAGAGCAGGTCGAAGAAGTGCACGCCGATGTTCATCGCCACCCCGCCCGAGCGCTCCTCGTCGCCCTTCCACGACTGCATGTACCAGCTGCCGCGGCCGGTCACGTAGGTCAGCTCCACCTCGTGGTCCGCGCCGGACAGCCGCGAGCGCAGCGCGTCGATCTCCGGGTGCTCGCGGAGCTGGAGCACGGTGTTGACCGAGCCGGGCGACTCGGACTCGAGCGCGGCGAGCTGGTCCAGGTTCCAGGGCGATATCACCAGCGGCTTTTCGCAGATCACGTCCGCTTCGACCCGCAGGCCGAGCCGCACGTGGGCGTCGTGCAGGTAGTTGGGCGAGCAGATGCTCAGCCAGTGCACGCGCCGCTGCTCCGGACCGCGGCGCAGCTTCTCCAGGTGGCGGTCGAAGCGCTCGATCTCGGGGAAGTAGCGCACGTCGGTGAAGTGGCGATCCAGCACTCCCACCGAGTCGTGAGGGTCGGCGGCCGCGACCAGCCGGTTGCCGGTCTCGCGGATCGCCCGCATGTGCCGCGGAGCCACGTAGCCCGCCGCTCCGATCAGGGCAAAGTTTCTCACGACTTTGCTCCAATTGTTGATACGGTTTCGATTTGCAATCTCCAAAATGTCAATTCAGAGCCTCGATATTGTATCGCATATCAAATTCTGATCCCGCTCCTCCAGCAGCGGATCGACCGGGATCGCGAGCGTCTCGCGGCTGGCGCGCTCCGACTCGGGCAGGCTCCCCTCGGCCTGACCGAGGTGGGCGAAGCAGGGCTGCAGGTGCAGCGGGCGGGGATAGTAGACCGCGCTGGCCACGCCGGCCGCCGAAAGGAGATCGCGCAGGGCGTCGCGCCGGCCCTCGCCGGGCACGCGGATCACGTGCTGGTTGTAGACGTGGCGGCGACCGGGCAGCTCGGCGGGCAGCACCAGGCCGCCGACGTCCGCGAGCGCCGCGCGGTAGCGCGCCGCGACCCGTCGCCGCCCCTCCTCCCAGCCCGCCAGGCGCGGCAGCTTGATCGAGAGGAAGGCGGCCTGCAGCGCGTCGAGGCGAAAGTTGCCGCCCACCTCGTCGTGCTCGTAGCGCCGCGCGCCGCCGTGCTGGCGCAGGGCTCGCACGCGGTCGGCCAGCGCGTCGTCGCCGGTCACCAGCGCGCCGGCGTCGCCCAGGGCGCCCAGGTTCTTGGCCGGGAAGAACGAGAAGACACCGGCTGCGCCGATCGTTCCCGCCCGCCTCCCCTCGTCGAGCGCTCCGATCGCCTGGGCTGCGTCCTCCAGCACCCACAGGCCGCGGCCGGCGGCCAGCTCCAGCAGCGGATCGATCTCGGCGGTCTGGCCGAAGAGGTGGACCGGCACGACCCCGACCGTGCGCTCCGTGACCGCGGCCGCGGCCGCCCGCGGGTCGATGTTGAAGCCGCGAGGCTCGATATCGGCGAAGACCGGGGTCGCTCCCAGGCGGGCGATCGCGCCGGCGGTGGCGAAGAAGGTGTAGGGGCTGGTGATCACCTCGTCGCCCGGCCTCAGATCGAGCGCCATCAGCGCGGCCAGCAGCGCGTCCGTGCCCGAGCTGAGGCCGACCGCGCGGCGCGCCCCCACGTGCGCCGCCAGCTCGGCCTCGAAGCGCTCCACCGCCGGGCCGCCGATGAAGCGACCCGACGCGAGCGCCTCGTCGAGAGCCCGCCGGAGGTCCTCCCTCAGCGGCCGGTGCAGCCGCGGCAGATCGAGCATGGGAATCACAGCCGCTCCTCGTCGCTCGCAGGGCCCATTCCCCCCTCGGATTCCCGGCGTTCCGACTCCCCCTTTCCCGCTGGCGGGAAAGGGGGCCGGGGGGTATGGGCTTCCTCAACTGCCGCTTCGCCAATCAGCTCGAGAACGTCAGCCATCCGATCGAAGACATCTTCGTTCTGTACCGTCACGACGCGAATTCCGCGTTCTTCCAGCCAAAGACGCCGTTGCTCGTCTTTTTCGCACCGACTACTCTTGGCGTGCACTCCACCTTCGACTTCGACAGCCAGGCGCTTTTCGGGACAGTAGAAGTCAATCACGATTCGGCCGATAGCGTGCTGACGACGGAATTTCAGTCCAGCCAGACCCCGGCTCCGCAACCTCTGCCAGAGAGCGTCCTCCGCCTCTGTGGGAGAATTGCGCATTTCCCTGGCGAGCTTTTGGATCTCCACCGACCGACCCTCTCTCCAGCGCCGCCTCATTTGATCATCCGCACGTCAGGGCCCATTCCCCCCTCGGATTCCCGGCGTTCCGACTCCCCCTTTCCCGCTGGCGGGAAAGGGGGCCGGGGGGTATGGGCTTCCGCTCGGGGCCGGGGGGTTTGGGCTCCCGCCGCGGCCGCGGGCCCCCACCCCGGCCCTCCCCCGCTGGAGCCCATTCCCCCCTCGGATTCCCGGCGTTCCGACTCCCCCTTTCCCGCTGGCGGGAAAGGGGGCCGGGGGGTATGGGCTTCCGCTCGGGGCCGGGGGGTTTGGGCTGT
>JAWOBP010000058.1:0-12490 GCA_046484285.1 Polyangia bacterium | reverse complement strand
CCGGGCTGATTCGGCAGGGGCGAAGGGGGAAGTGACGCCGCCGGGCGCGGCGCCGGGCGCCGGGGTGTGTCCGGCGCCGGGTTTTTCGACAGAAACGAGTGATCTCGAGCGGCGAGCCGGGGCGAGAATCGGCCGCAGGCGACCGATTCGGGGCGCGGATAGCCGAGATGTCAGGCGGCAGCCCGGTCGTATGTGCTTCGGCCGGCGAATGCCGCCGCGGTTTGTTCTTGGTGTCTGACACCCGGGCCTGACGTATCGCGATCGAGCGCCGCCCACCGGACCCCCGGCCCGAAACGCTTTCCCCACAGCGCGGAGTGCTCAAACCATGATGTCACGAATCGATGACCGGCCCCACTTCGCCATGCATCGCTTGCGCCTCGGGCTATTCTGGTTATCGTCTTTTTCCAATCGGGAGGAGATCTTGGACGCAGTTGCCCTGGCCCGCATGCAGTTCGCGCTGACGGTCGGTTTTCATTTCGTCTTTCCGGCGATCACGATCGGGCTGGTCTGGCTGCTGGTGGTTTTCGAGTGGCTGGGCTGGCGTCGCGACAGCTCCGAGTGGCGCCGCCTGGGGCGTTTTTTCGGCAAGCTGTTCGCCCTGACCTTCGCCGTGGGCGTGGCCTCGGGAATCGTGATGGAGTTCCAGTTCGGCAGCAACTGGGCCTCCTACTCCCGCTTCGTGGGCGACATCTTCGGCGCACCGCTGGCGGCCGAGGGCGTGCTGGCCTTCTTCCTGGAGTCGAGCTTCCTCGGTCTCTACCTGTTCGGCCGCGACAGGGTCTCTCCGGCGGTGCACTGGTTCTCGATTTTGATGGTGGCCGTCGGCGCCACCCTCTCGGCGTTCTGGATCCTGGTGGCCAACTCATGGCAGCAGACCCCGTCCGGCTTTGCCGTGGAAAACGGCCGCGCGGTGCTGACCGATTTTTCCGCGGCGGTCTTCAACCCCTCGATGTGGCCGCGCTTCTTCCACACTCTGGTCGCCTCGCTGATCGCCGGCTCGTTCTTCGCAGCCGGCGTCTCGGCCTGGAGAGTGCTGGCCGGGCGCGGAGCGGAGCTGTTCTCGCGATCGCTGAAGCTCTCGGTGACGGCTGGCTTCGCCTTCTCTCTGATGGCACTGTTTCCCACCGGACACTTTCACGCCGAGCAGGTGGCCCACACCCAGCCCGAAAAATTCGCGGCGCTCGAGGGTCTTTACGAAGCGGAGGACACGCGCTCGATGGTGGTCTTCGCCGTCCCGAGCACCGATCCGCCCGAGCTGCATGCCCGGCTGGCGATTCCGGGCCTGCTGGGCTGGCTGCTGTACGGCGACGCAAACGCCGAGATCCCGTCGCTCGAGGACTTCCCGCCGGACGAGACGCCCCGCGGAGCCGAATTGTGGTTGTCTTTCGTCTCCTTCCACAACATGTTCATCCTGGGCATGCTCTTCATCGGCCTCAGCGGTCTGGGAGTGCTGCTGGTGCTGCGCCGCCGCGCGACCGAGACCGGCTCGTTCGTCTCGCGCTGGTGGCTGCGGCTGATGGTTCTCGCCGCGCCGCTTCCCGTGATCGCCTGCGAGCTGGGCTGGATCGCGGCCGAGGTCGGCCGCCAACCCTGGATCGTCTACCGCCTGCTGCGCACCGATCAGGCCGCCTCGGCGACCGTCTCCGCCGGCGAGGTGCTCTTTTCGCTGATCGTCTTCGGAGCGGTCTATCTATCGCTGGGGGCGCTGTGGCTGTGGCTGCTGCTGCGAGAGATCCGCAGCGAGACAGCCGTCGCCGCAGAAAAGGAGGCGCGATGAGCGACCCCTCGGCGCTGCAGACGACCTGGTTCGTGCTCTTCGGCGTGCTGGTGGCGGGCTACGCCGTGCTGGACGGCTTCGACCTCGGTGCCGGCGCGCTGTCGCTGATGCGGAGAGAACCATCTGATCGAGACCTGATCGCCCGAGCGATCGGGCCGGTCTGGGATGGCAACGAGGTGTGGCTGATCACCGCCGGCGGAGCGCTGTTCGCCGCCTTTCCCCCGGTCTACGCCGCCGTGTTCTCGGGCTTCTATTTGGCTGTGCTGCTGCTGCTGCTGGCGCTGATCGGGCGCGCCGTGGCGCTCGAGTTTCGCGGCCAGCTGTCGTCTCCTCGCTGGCGGCTGGTCTGGGATCGGGTTTTCGGCGCCGGCAGCGCACTGGCCACGCTGCTGCTCGGCACGGCCGTGGGCAACGTCATGCAGGGGGCTCCGCTCGATGCGAGCGGCGAAATCGACGCGACCTTCCTCTCGCTATTGAACCCGTACGCGATCGCCGCGGGCCTGCTGGCGCTGGCATCGATGACCTGTCAAGGAGCGATCTACATCTCGCTCAAGAGCGAAGGCCGGCTGCACCGGGAGATGCGCTCCGCCGCGTCGTCGGCCTGGGTCGGCTGGGTGCTGCTATGGGTCGGGATGTCGGTTGGCACCTTCTTCGTAGCGCCCCATCTGCTGGAAGGCGCACTGGGCCGTCCAACGACATGGATCGCGCTGGCCGCCGTGCTGGCAGGGCTCGTTGCAACGCCGATCGCGCTGCGCTCCGATCGTCTCCCTCCCGCCTTTGTCGCCTCCTCGAGCGCGCTGGTGGGAATGGTCGGTCTGGTCGGCGCCGGGCTCTACCCGCGTTTCGTGCCGGCCACCGGAGATCTTTCGCTGTCGTTGACGATCGCCGAATCCTCCTCTTCCGACCTGACCCTTTGGGCCATGCTTATCATAGCTCTGATAGGCATGCCGCTGGTAATCGTCTACCAAGCCTTCATCCACCGCACCTTCCGCGGCAAGGTGAGCACCGAAGACGGAGGTTACTGAAAACCGCGACCACCTCAGCTGCGTCGCGCCAGGCGCCTTCGCATCCAGAGAGCGACCGCGGCTATCGCTATCGCGCCCAGCACGAACAACCCTGCCGACAGCGGACCGGGGTCGATGATCATGTCGACTACGCTGCGCGCCAGCAAGGTCACGGCCACGATGCCCGGCATCATGCCCAGCATCGTTCCCAGCAAGTAGTCCCGGAACCCCACTCTCGAGGCGCCGACCGCCATGTTGATAATCGAAAACGGAGCGGTCGGCACCAATCTCACCAGCGCCATCGCCACCAGCCCTCGCCGCGCCAACTCTCTGTCGATTCGGGCGATCCGCGGGCCGGAGATACGGCGCAAACGTTCGCGTCCCAGCCAGCGTCCCAGCCAGTAGGTGACGGTCGCATCCAGGGCGCAGCCGGCGGTCGAGATCGCCAGCGCCGCTGCGGGATCGTAGATCGATCCGACCGCGGCGAACAGCGGCGTAACTGGAAACACCAGCGGACCCGCGACCGCGAAAGCTCCGATCGAGATCAGCCAACCGGCGGTCGAGCCCCGCAGCTGCTCGGCCAGCTCGGCCAACCGCCCCGGGTCCAACAACTCCCTGAGCGGTGTCAGCTGCCAGACCAGGGCCAGTGCCGCCGCGATCAGCGTCAAGGAAGCCAAAGCCGCGAGTCGGCGCCGCTTGGGCTCCACCCGCTCATCCAATCCAAGGTGATCGATCAGC
This sequence comes from Polyangia bacterium, assembly GCA_046484285.1. Lineage (GTDB taxonomy): Bacteria > Myxococcota_A > Polyangia > JAAYKL01 > JAAYKL01 > CAZHCG01. The sequence goes on along the minus strand of JAWOBP010000058.1, from coordinate 8,971 downwards.
ACGTCCAACGCCGCCGGCCGTTCCGGATCTACCAGCTCCAGCCCTTCCCGCAGCGGCTCTGGAAGCTCGTCTTCGCCCCCATCTTCGATCGGAGCCAGCGTGCGCGGACCGCCGGACAGGGCGTCCACCGCTTCGAACAGGCCCCCGCGCTCCCGCAGCTCGGCTGCGACCGCCTGCGGCTCGGTGCCGAGATGCTCGGCCAGCAGCCTGTCCCGCAGGCGAGCGATCGCGGCCGCCGCCCGCGGAAAACGGTCGGCGCGCAGCGCCACCGCGCACTCGGTATCCAGCCCCATCGAGCGGTTCGACAGGTTCGCGGTTCCCACGATCGCCACGCGCTCGTCGGCCACCAACAGCTTGGAGTGCAGGTTCACCCAGCCGTCCTCGAGACCCGGCACCTTCGGGTAGCAGACCCGCAGCCGCCCGTGAGAATCGGCTCGTCGCAAACAGGCGAGACGATGGATGCGAAGAATGTTCATCGTGCGCTCCTCGAGCCAACCTCCGCTGCGCAGCGGCAACACGATCAGCACCTGCGGTCCCTCGGAAGCTCGCAGAGAACGCTCCAGCGCCTCGCAGATCGAAGCAGAGGTCAGGTACTGGTTCTCGATGTAGAGCGACTCGCGAGCGGAGGCTATCGTCTCCAGGTGCAGCCTCTCCAACTCGCGCACCTCGGGTCGCCCCTTGAACTCGGGCTCGGTGCGCGCGATGCAGACTTCTGAATCTGTCAGGTCCGGCTCCAGCTCGGTCGGCCAGGGATCCGCTTGCGCGGGCCGCCGCGCCGACAGCCTTTCCCCCGTGGCCCGCAGCCAACGCGAGCGGAACAGGTCTCCCAGGTCGGAAGCGGCCTTTCCGCCGACCACCACCTGCACGTCGTGAAAAGGCAGGTAACGACGTCCGTCGCGATCCGCGCGCCGGGGATCATCGGCTGCGTGCCGCTGGGTGTCCCAGCGCTCGTGGGTCAGGTCGAACCCGCCGGTGAACGCCAGCGCGTCGTCGATCACCACCAGCTTCTGGTGGTGCGATCCACCGATCGGATGCTCGTCGTCCATGTGGAAATGGATTCGCCCGTGGCTGCCCCAGCCCAGCTTGAGCCTGGGCAGCGGCTCGCGTTCGAAGGTGTAGATCACCGAAAAATCCCAGACCAGGATGTGGACCTCGAGCCCCGGCTCCCGTTCGACGGCTCGCCGCAGAAACTCGCCGAGCGACGGCGACTCGCCGCGGTCTGAACCCTGCTTCAGCACTATGCGGCTGTCTATGTCCCAGCCCGCCAGCAGTATCGAACGCCGCGCCCTGGGCAGCGCCGCGGCCAACGCCGAGAAGTAGCTCTCGCCGTCGATCAGGAAAGCCAGCCTCTCGACTTCGCCGATCCGCCAGCAGCAATCGCCGCCGTGGCCGGTCTCCTCCCGGGCAACGACTCCTTGCGGCTGGGAGTCGACCTTCATCGCGACTGCTCGCCGCCGCGGCCGTTCAGCGCGATCTCGGCGACGACCGGCGCGTGGTCGGACGGCTTCTCGCCACCGCGCTGATCGCGATCGATCCAGCACGAAACGCAACTATCGGCGAGCTCGGCCGAGGCCAGCAGATAGTCGATGCGCAGGCCCCGGTCGCGGGCGAAAGAGCGCTGGCGGTAGTCCCACCAGCTGAAATGACCCCCGGCGGGCTCGCGGGACCTGAACAGATCCACGAAACCCAGGTCCAGAATCCGGAGCATGGCGGCTCGCATCTCGGGATTGTAGAGCACCGATCCCTCCCACTCGTCGACGTCGCTCACGTCGCGCTCCTCCCGCGCGGCGTTGAAATCGCCGCAGACCAGCAAAGACCGGCCGGATTCCCTCAGCTCCGCGAGCCTCCTGGTGAGACGCGAGAGCCACTCGAGCTTGAAGGCGTATTTCTCGCTGCCGACCTCTCCGCCGTTGGGCACGTAGACCGACAGCACGCGCATTGTGCCCAAATCGACTTCGATTAGCCGGGCCTGCGGATCCGGACCGTCTCCAGGAAGCCCACGGACTGCGCCGCGCGGCTCCTCGCGAGACAAGACGGCAACACCGTTGTAGGTACGCTGGCCGAAGACCGCGGTTCGGTAGCCGAGCTGCTCGAGCCGCTCGCCGGGAAAAACGCCGGCCTCCCCCTTGAGCTCCTGGAGGCAGACCACGTCCGGCTCGCGCTCGCGCAACCAATCCTCCAGGCGCGGCAAGCGGGCCCGAATCGAGTTTACGTTCCAGCTGGCGACTCTGAGCGTATCCTGCTTCATCGGCTATCGCCTTTTTCCTTTTTTTTCTCCTCTGCCTCGCCGCGCAGCGCCTCCGGTAAAAAAGGAGTCACGTCGAGCGGCCCGCTGGCGGTCACGTCCTCCAGCGCCTGCTCGAGCCCGACGATCTGCTTCGCGGCGCTGCCCAGACGCCTCGCCATCTCGACCGCACGGCGGGCTCCGTCCCGATGACCCCGCCTGGCGAAGAACAGCGCGTCGAGATAGTGGCACCAGGTCAGCATGCGCCAGGTCTCCCGCTCCTCCCACTGCGGCCCGAGCCGCTCGTAGAACAGCTTCCAGCGGCGCCGGTGCTCGGGCGCGGCCGCAATCACGTCACGCCGCCCCAGCGGCTCCGGCGAGGTCTCGTAGAGCAACCCGTCGGGCAACATGAATCGCGTCACCCGTTCGTCAAGCCAGGGAGCCGGCTCCAGGCGCAGGGGCCGCTCCAGCGCCAACTCGGCCACCGCCGGCTCGGTTAGACGGCCGTGGACCACCATCGACCAGGCCAGCGAGCGCAGGTCCGGATGGCGGCCGAGCGTCGCGCGCAGGTAGCCCGGATAGCCGAACAGCTCTGGATCGACCACGGTCAGATCCGGCCGCGAGCCGTCGATGTAGCGCGCCGCCCACAGCACGAAGAACAGCTTGTAGTAGGAGGCCAGCATCAGCGAGCCCGGCTCGGCCGGCTGGAACGAGAGGTCGACCAGCAGCCGCGTGGCGCGGAAGCTCGACAGGTCGACCCGCGCGTACGACGAGCGGGCTCTCAGCGCCGGCACCGCGAACAGCGCCAGAGACAACAGCAGCGCGATCCAGCGCCCGCTGGCGAAAGCCCGCCTCAGCACGGCGACTGCGACCGCCGCGAAAACGGCCGCTGCGACGACGACCATTGCCAGCGCGGGCATCAGGTAGCCGTGGAAGTCGGGGTTGAAAGGATCGAACCCCATCACAGAACGCAGCAGCAACGCGACCCCGACCAGCAGCGCGAGCACGATCCCCGCCACGCGCGTGGATCTGCGCCGCAGCAACAGGTAGAGCCCGCCCAGGGACACGACCGCGATCACCGGTCCGAGTTGGTCCATGACTGCGAAGATGGCGTTCACCGAGCGCTGGCCCAGGTCGAGCGAGTGCTCGCGGACCATAGACTGCTGGTAGGCCCGCGCCGAGACGACCCACAAGAAGCTCGACGGCGAATGGACGCCCCCCAGCGACAACGGAGCCCCGACCGCCGAGCGCAGCGGGAGGAAGGCGTAGGGTGCCAGCCCTCCGGCCGCCACCGCTGTCATTCGACCGGCCGCGCGCAAGGCTCCCCTTCCTCCGAGTTTCCCGGCCAGCGCGACCAGTGGCGGAATCGCGGCCGGCAGCGCGCACAGAGCGATGAAGTGATGGTTGCTCAACCCCAGACCGAAGGCCAGCGCCGCGGCCCACAGCATGCGATCGTCGCCGCGATCGGGGCCGACGCAGAAACGCAGCAGCGGGTAGAGGAACGCCAGCGAAAGCAGCGCCTGCAGCGAGTAGACCTCGGCGCGTACCGCCTGGAACCAGAAACCGTAGGCCGCGAACGCAGTCAGCGCCGCCGCCAGCGCGATCAGGGATCCCAGGGCGCGCGGCAGCGAGGGAGCGGTCGCCTCGATCAGCAGCTCGCCGATCCGTTGCAACAGAACGCAGGCCAGCGCGGCGAACAGCGCCGAGGCGATCGCCACGCGCAGCGCCACCCCGCCCAGCGGCAACAACGCTAGCGGCTTGACCAGCATCACGTAGAGCGGGTGGCCGGGCGGATGGGGTATGCCCAGTGTCTGGGCCGCGGCCGTCAGCTCGGGCGAATCCAGCCAGTAGGGCTCGGGAGAGGCGCACAGGACGCCCAGCACCAGCGGCACCGCGAAAGAGGACCATGCCGCGGCGCGGGAGAGCGGTCGATCGTAAGGTGTCGACGTCTGCCAGCGCATCCCCGACCTTCCGGAATCAACGCCCGCGCAGCGGTCGCGCCGGGTTGCCGGCGACCACGGTCAGCGCGGACACGTCGCGGGTCAGCACCGATCCGGCGCCCACCACGGCACCGCGGCCCACGCGAACGCCGGGCAGCAGCACCGCACCGGCCCCGACGTCGGCGCCGTCCTCGATCCGGATCGGCTCCAGGCTCAGATCGGCGTGCAGCACCGGGATTTCGATTCTGCCCAGCTCGTGCTGGCTCGTAAGCACGGTCACTCGCGGGCCGATCCCCACCGCCCGTCCGATATCGATTCCGGCCGCTCCGTGCAGGTAGCACAGAGGTCCGATCCAGCTCCCCTCTCCGACCGCGATCCGCCCTTCGTGGTAGCCGTCCAGGATCGCGTCGTGGCCAACGAACGACAACGCGCCGATGCTCACGTTCTCGGGGTGGAAGATCCGCACTCCGTCCTCGATCACCGCTCCCTGGCCCAGCGCGGCCAGCCTGCCCGCCCAGCCCAGACCATCACCGCGGGAGCGATAGCCGCGCGTCGCCGAGAGATCGAGCGTCACGGCCGCCTCGTCCAGGCCCAGCGCGGTCCCACGTCGCTGCAGCGCGGCCCGTCGTCGGGAGGACAGTAGATGCGGACGTGGAAGTGATCCCAGTGCGACTTGCCGGTGGGCTCGTGCAGCACGTGCTCGGCGCGGCGGCGTAAAAGCGGCGACTCTCCGGCCTCTTCGGCGTGGGCCAGCAGCAAATCCTCGAGGTGATCGGCGATGAAGATCCACTGCACGACCGCGCTGTCGCTTTGCAGCAGCTCGCGGACCAGCGCCCAGTTTCTCTCGGTGTCGAAGCGGTAGCGCATCGGAGGATCGACGGAAAAGCCGTTGGCATCGAAGGCGACGAACGACTCGCGGGTGACCGGCTCGCCGTCGCCGTCGATCATGTAGAAGGCGAAATCCACGTCGCGGCCGTTCTGGTGAGAGCCGTGGTGCTCGATCGGTCCGCCCTTGCGCACCGACAGATCTCCGACCATCAGCGTCGAGCCCGGGTGGCGGGCATACACGCGATGCGCCGCCCACTTGATCAGCATCACCAGCTCGTGAACTCCGAAACGGGCCCTCCGCTGGCGGGTGGTGCTCATCATCCGGTAACCCGATCCTCGCCGGGGCAGCACCTCGCCGCGCTCGAGGCTGCCGTTCATCGGGGTGCCGACAGAGAGCGTGCCCGGCGACGACTGCTCGGCCGGCGGTCCCGCGGCCGAGCTCGCAACGGCAGCCAGGAGCGCCATTGCAATCGTTGTGCGAACTGTGAACGCCGCCCCTTGCTCGCGATCGAGCATCGCGCACCTCCTTGTACCTTCTTGTATCATTCGCCCGTGGCGCGTCCCAATTTCCCGCCTCGAAGCGAGCAGCGGCAGAAAACAGCTTTGGATCGCGTAATTTTGTCGAAAGACGAAACTCATCAAAAAGAGTTGACGCGGACTCGAGCCGCACCCATAATCGCGCCCTCGAAAATCGAGAGGAGAAGAGAAAGGAACTGTCGAGAAAAATGGCGTCTTTGCACACCGAAACGAAACAGGGAATAATATCCAAGTTCCGGCAGCACGACAGCGACACCGGCTCGCCGGAGGTACAGGTGGCGCTCATCTCGGAGCGGATCTCCTACCTCACCGAGCACTTCAAGACCCACAAGCAGGATCACCACTCGCGGCGGGGTCTGCTGAAGCTGGTCGCCAAGCGCAGGCATCTGCTGGACTACTTGAAGAAGAAGGACATCGATCGGTACCGTAAGCTGATCAAGGAGCTCGGAATCCGCAAGTAGCGGCCGACTCCGTTGCAACTCCACCATGTGTCCAGGTGAGTCGGATTCGTTTTAGTCTGGTTCCCTTTCCGGGTTCGGCGCCTAGGGACGGTCGGCGGAACGCGGGCGGAGAACAGGGCTAAAAGAGAAATCGGACCACACCTGGGGCGCATGGCCATGCCGGCGGAAAGACCGGCGGAAAGGCTACAGCGGCCATGATTATCAAAGAGAGTGTCGAGATCGGTGATCGCGAGATCACCCTGGAAACCGGAAGAATCGCAAGACAGGCCAACGGCGCGGTGCTGATCACGCTGGGGGAAACCGCGGCGTTGGTGACCGCCGTCTCGTCCGGCAAGCCGCGCGAGGGGATAAGCTTCTTCCCCTTGACCTGCGAGTACACCGAGCGGGCCTATGCCGGCGGCAAGATCCCCGGCGGCTTCTTCAAGCGCGAGGGGCGACCGCGCGAGCAGGAGATCCTGGTCTGCCGACTGATGGACCGGCCGATCCGGCCGATGTTCGCCGACGGCTTCCGCAACGAGACGCAGGTGATCGCCACCCTGCTCAGCGCCGACCGGCAGAACAGACCCGACGTGCTGGCCTTGACCGGCGCCTCGGCGGCGCTGCACATCTCGGACATCCCGTTCGAGGGCCCGCTGGCCGGCATCCGCGTCGGCAGGATCGACGGTGATTTCGTCCCCTACCCGACGCGCGAGGAGCTGGAGCGCAGCGACATGGACGTCGTGGTGGCCGCGACCCGCGAGGCGATCGTGATGGTGGAAGGCGGCGGCGACCAGATCTCCGAGGCCGACCTGGTGGACGCGCTGGAGTACGGACACCGCTCGATCACTCCGCTACTCGATCTGCAAGAAGCGATGCGCGAGAACGTGGGCAAGGAGCGGCTGGTGGTCCAGGTCCCGCCGCGCGACGAGACGCTCGCCGGACGGGTCGAGGAGCTGTTCGCCGACGAGATCGACGCCGCCACGCAGATTCCGGTCAAGCACGAGCGCTACGGTAAACTGTCCGAGATCGGCGAGCGGGCCGTCGAGAGTCTCGCCGAGGAGTTTCCGGAGCGGGAGGGCGAGGTCTCCTCCGAGATCGACTCGCTCAAGAAGAAGATCGTTCGCCGGCGCATCCTGGAGCAGGGGCGCCGCATCGACGGCCGCTCCCTCGACGAGGTGCGTCCGATCACCTGCGAGGTGGGCACGCTGCCGCGCGTGCACGGCACCGGCCTGTTCACCCGCGGAGAAACCCAGGCCGTGGTGACCACCACCCTGGGTGTCAGCTCCGACGAGCAGCGGCTAGACGGGCTGTTCACCGAGGAGTGGAAACGCTTCATGCTGCACTACAACTTTCCTCCCTACTCCGTGGGAGAGGCGCGGATGATGCGCGGCACCTCGCGGAGGGAGATCGGCCACGGCGCGCTGGCCGAACGGGCGCTGGAGCGCGTGCTGCCCGATCACGACGACTTCCCGTACACGATCCGCATCGTTTCCGAGGTTACCGAATCCAACGGCTCCTCGTCGATGGCGACCGTCTGCGGCGGTACGCTCTCGCTGATGGACTGCGGCGTGCCGATCGCGGCGCCGGTGGCCGGAATCGCAATGGGCCTGATCCAGGAGAAGGATCAGTTCGCGATCCTGTCGGACATCCTGGGCGACGAGGACCACCTCGGCGACATGGACTTCAAGGTGACCGGCACGTCCCGCGGCATCACCGCGGTTCAAATGGACATCAAGATCAAGGGCCTGCCGCGCGATATCCTGGTCCGTGCGCTGGATCAGGCGCGCCGCGGACGCCAGCACATCCTGGACTGCATGCTGGAGACCCTTCCCGAAACGCGGCCGGAGCTGTCCAAGCACGCGCCGAGGATCACCACGCTCAAGATTCGCCCCGATCAGATCAGGATCGTGATCGGTCCCGGCGGCAAGATGATCCGCGGAATCGTCGACCAGACCGGAGTCGACCTCGACGTGCAGGACGACGGTACGGTGCTGATCGCCTCGCCGGACTCCGAAGCCGCGCAGAAGGCGGTCTCGATCATCGAGGGGTTGGTGCGCGAGCCCGTCCCCGGCGAGGTCTTCGAGGGCACGGTGGCCCGCATCGCCGACTTCGGCGCCTTCGTCAACATTCTGCCCAACATGGACGGGCTGGTCCACATCTCCGAGCTGGACTGGGGTCACGTGGACAAGGTCGAGGACGTCTGCAAAGAGGGCGACCAGATGAAGGTCAAGGTGCTGGAGGTGGACTCGGCCAGCGGCAAGGTGCGGCTCTCGCGCAAGGAGCTGCTCGACCGCCCCGAGGGCGCCGAGGCCAGGGATCGCGATCGAGGCGGACGCCGTGGAGACGGGGGTCGCGACGGCAGGCGCGGATCGCGGCACGACGGAGGACGCGATCGCAAGGACGGTCGCAACGGCGGACGTCGCAAGGACCGCCGCGGACCGCCGCGCAAGCGCTGATCCGGACTTGGTATCGCCCCTTTGCCAGCGGGTGGCAACTCGCGCCTGCCGAACGATGCGCATGTCCGTTCGTCATCGTTCGCAGCTGATCGCGCTGGCGTTGCTGTTTCTATCTCCTGCATCCTGCGCAGTTGGCGATGATTCTAGCGCGCAGTGGCCTGTGGTACACGAAGACATCGAGACAGACACCACGGGTACGGTAGGAGGGGACGAGCTGCCGCTCGCCGAAAGGCTCGTCTCCGCAGCCCGGAGAGATTTTGAACATTCTAGCTGGTGAGGACTTGGATGAAGGAGGGTTCTTCATCGACATGTCATTACCGGAGTGAAGAGATGATGACGAGAGAGGTGGTCGGCATGTCTTGGTGCTGCGAGGTCCGGCTTTTGGTCAAAGGGCTCGTCGCGCTTGCGCTTGCTGGGTGCAACACCGGCGGTCCCGCGGCCATCGAGCCGGACGGCGGCGACTCCGACGCCGATACGGATTCCGACACCGACGCGGACACGGACACCGACGCGGACGGCGACGTCGACACCGACACGGGTCCGCAC
>JAWOBP010000132.1:0-11991 GCA_046484285.1 Polyangia bacterium | reverse complement strand
GCCGAGTAGCTCAGGTTGGGGGCGAACTCCGCTATCACGATCAGGTCGTAAACGCTGAGATCCGTGGAGCCGTAGACCTGATAATCCTTCTTCACCGTCACTTCGTGGTCCAGGTCCAGCAAGTGCGCCTCGATGTCGTCCTCCTGGTCGTACCAGCCGTTGGCGACGAAAAGCACTTCCAACGGGTCGGGCGGTTCCAGCGCCAGCCCTGGGTTCGGGAGCAGCAACACCGCGGTCACGGCAAGCGCTGCCAGGACCTTGCGATTAGCACCCCCCCCGATTGATAGTCTTTTAGCGTCGCTCATTTTTGCCCCCTTTCGAGCAAGTGCGTTTTGTCGGCCAGATGGACGGCTCGAAATAAACTATATCGGAAAAAGTTTTGCGTTTGCAAGCACTTTCGAATCAGAGCACTCCGCGCTATGGGGAAATCGTTTTGGGTCGGGGGTCGGGTGACCGGGGGTCGATCGCGATACCCCGCGGCCTCGGATTTGGACCGGCTGCGCCTCGTGCTATACGCGCTGCCCGACGAGCGGTTGGTGAGCTTTTTCGAGCAGCGGCGCGGATGGGGGCGGGACGACTACCCGGTGCGGCCCATGTGGAACGCCGTGCTGGCCGGGGTCGTCTGTCCCATCCCGACGAGATGGAGGAGAGCTCGGCGGACAGGGGCTACGACACCAGCGAGAACAACTCCGCGCTCTACTCTACGACGACCACGGCATCAAGGCGGATGGCCTTTGGAGATCATCGCAAAGGTGCCGAGGATGGACGGGTCCCGAATTGTGACTTCGGGACCGAAAGGGGGTGGGTTGGTTGTGAACGCCTCGACCGATGCAGACGCGGGAAGGAGATGCGTCACAGCGGGCTCGGCATGTTGGTTCCGCGAAATATCAAAGCAGGTTTCGTGCCAAATTCCCAAAAGACGGGGATTGCGCTCGTCTTGGGGCCGTATGCCGATCCCGCGGCGGATTTTTACGCTCTTTTTGTTCGTTTGCTTGCAGGATTGAAATCGGTTTTTCAAACCGTGACGACTATTTGAACGCCGTTCGCAAGGCGAGCGGGATGACGAGCGACGAGTAGGATCGGGGTTGGGGGTCGCAAACTGGATTCGGCCGCGGATAGCGGCGATGATGGCGTTGCCGCGGGCCTCGGAGCCTCGGCGGAGACAGGCCGGGAGGTGTTCTTGCCGACGAGAGAGATGAAACGAAGCTTTTTTTGGGCGCTGCTGGTCGCCGGAGCGTCGCTCGCGGGGGGCTGCAGCAAAGGAGCCGGGCGAGCCGGCGTCGAGGCCGGAGTCGACGTGAACCCGGACGGGGGAGCGACCGAGAGGGATGACGCGAGCGAGGCGCGAAAACGGGCGGCCGCCTTGCGCGACGCCGTGCTCGCCGGTCGCGCGCTGGAGGCGGGTGATGCGAGCAGGGCCGCCGCGCTGCTGCCCGACGACGATCGGCCCGAAATTCGCTGGCTGGCGGCCCGGATCGCCGCCGAGCTCGGGCGCTGGGACGAGGCGATCGATCTGCTGCGCGGGCTCGAGGGCGCGCGCGAGGACCTGGAGCCGCGACGACGTCGCGCGCTGTGCCGGGCGCTGGGCGAGGCAAGCCGGTACGAGCAGGCGCTGATCGAATCGGAGCGATTGCTGGACGCCGTTGGCGGGTCCGAGGTAGCGGACCGAGCCCGCTGGCTGGAGCTGCGTGCCGAGTGGCTGGGGAGGCTGGGACGCGAAGAGCAGAAGCTCGAGGCGCTCGAGGCCGCGCGCGACGCGGCCGGGTCGGACGGGCGGCGGGATCGGCTGGGCGTCGAGCTGGCGCGCGAGCGGATCGAGGCGGGGCTGGAAAAAGAGGCGCGAGAAGCTCTGGAGGAGATCGCGGCGGAGACGAGCTCGGCGAGCGCGATGCGGGACGCCGAGAAGCTGCTGGAGGAGATCGGCGCGGCGCCGGAGTGGAAGCCGCGGCAGCGATTGGAACGCGCGCGCAGACTCGCCGATCTGCGCGCCTGGGACGAGGCCGAAGAGCTGTTGGAGCCGTTGCTGGACGAGAGCGGCAGGCTGGGGGAAGAGGCGCGCTGGGAGCGCGCCCGCCTGCTGTTCAGGCGCCGCCGTCACTACGCCGAGGCCGTGGAGGCGTTGAGAGAAATAATCGACCGGGGCTCGGCTCACGCGGACGAGGCGCGCTTTCTCCACGCCCGGGCGTTGTCGCGCCTGGATCGCGACGCGGAGGCGATCGAGGCCTACCGCGATTTCGCGCGCAAGACGAGCCGGCCGGCTCGCGCCGACTACGCCCGCTTCCTGGCCGGACGGCTGGAGTACTTCCTGGGTCGTCACGCCGATGCGCTGGCCACCTTCGAGAAGCTGGCCGGCAGGCCCAAGGCCTCGGGCGAGCGGGTTCCGCGCAAGGAGAAGCTCGCGCCGGGCCGCGCTCGCGACGCGCACTTCCTGGCCGGGATGTCGGCCCTGCTGGACGGCCGCCCGCTGCGGGCAGCGCCGCACTTCGGGGCCGCTTCGGACGGCAGTTCCAGCCGCGCGGCGATCGAGCGCAACCGCTACTGGCTGGCGGTGGCGCGGGTCGAGGCAGTCGAGGAGAAGGGCTACGAGGGGCTGCGCGCCGTCTGCGAGGACGACGCGACCTCCTGGTACGCCCAGCACGCGCGCTGCAGGCTCGAGGAGGCCGGAGAGCCGCTCGGCGCCTGCGGGACGGATCCGCCCGACGCCGGGGCACCGATCGAGGTGGTCGACGCCGGAGACGCGGGCGCGCCGGGCGCGCTGGCGCTGGTCGAGCGGCTCGCTCCCCTGGCGGGATTCTTCGCCCGCGTCGGCCTCTACCGCGACGCTGCCGGCGAGCTTCGCCGCGTCGAGAGCGAGGGCGAGGTCGAGGCCGACGAGCGCGAGTGGATCGCGGCCTACCTGCACGTCGACGCGCCGCACCGGGCCGTGAGGCGAGCGTACCGCGGGCTGCGCTGGCCGCCGGAGCGGGACGATCTGTGGCGAGCCCGGGCGGCCTATCCCGAGCCGTTCGCTCGCCTGGTCTCGCGGGTCGAGTCCCGGCACGAACTGCCCCGCCATTTGGTCCACGCGATCGCCCGCAAGGAGAGCCTCTTCGAGCCGCACGCGGTCTCGCCGGTGGGGGCGCTGGGAATGATGCAGATGATGCCGCACACCTACGAGCGCAACCGCAAGAAGGCCGGGCTGCCCCCGCGCGAACGAGGCGAGATCCCGGGGCCGGAGGCGTCGATCCGGGCGGCGGCGTACGAGCTGGAGGCTTTGCTGGAGCGCTTCGGCGGCTCTCTGCCGCTGGCGGTGATGGGCTACAACGCCGGACCCGGGGCGGTCTCGCGTTGGCTGGAGCGCTCGGGCGATCTGCCGATGGACGTCTTCGTCGAGAAGGCTAGCTTCACCCAGACGCGCAACTACGTCAGGAGAGTCTACCGGATCCTGTGCCGCTACCACTGGTTGGCCGGAGAGGAGCCGCCGCGGATTCCACGCGTGGCCGCGCGGCCCAAGGCGGGAGAAGACGCCGCTGATGCCGGGGAAAACGGTGGAAGCTCGGGCTGAAACGGAAGGGGAGGCCTACTGCTGGGCGGGCGGCGCGGTGGTGAAGCTGGAGCGACCCAGGCTGCGGCCCACGATCGTGCCCTTGAGCGACGAGTCGAGCGTGCCGTCCACCTCGCGCGAGAGCTCGATCTCCGCGGTGCAGCTCTCGTTGTCCGAGTCGTCGACGGGCTCGATGCCGCCGGCCGGAACGGGGTGTTTGCCGTTGTCCGCGACTTCGTCGCCCAGAGTGCTCGGATAGTCCCAGATGCAGTCGCCGGAGATCAGGAGCAGGATCTCGCCGCCGTCGTTGTCCTCCCAGGTCACGTCGAACTCCTGGTCGCGCGGGATGTTGTCTCCGCTCGGGCCCAGCACCGTGACCTCGGGACGCAGCTGAGAGATCGTGCTGGAGTAGGGGTTCTCGCCCTCGCGCTCGAAGACGAACTCGTAGGTGTCGGCCGCCGAGACGGTGGTTTCGTAGTAAATCGGGTTGCTGCCCTTCTCGCTCATCGCCTGGCCGTTGAACTCCAGCTCGTCGCCGCACTCGCCGAGCACCAGGTTGGTTCCGCCCGGGGAGTCGCCCACCCACAAGGTGGCCTTGCCCACGGCGTTGCTGCCTTCCTCTTCTACGACGTACTCGAAATAGATGCCGTCTGTTTTGATGTTGCAGGAGTCCTCCTGCGGGAAGCAGCCCGCCACCAGCAGTGACGCGAACAATGTCAAGCCAAGAGTTGTTGCTTTCATCCCCATCGTTCTCCTCCGTCGCAAATGGTTTTCGTCCCTTCGAACAAAAGCCGCGGTTTCCCGAAATTCGACGAGCGCCCGCGCGCTTTTCTTCAATACACCCCGTTCGACCCGTGAGCCACGGGACAAAGCTCTCCTATTTTTCGACGGGGTGCAAGCGGCGCTTTTCAGCCCTGCATCTCTTCGGAGGTGGCGTCCCGCACGTCGAGCACCTTGGCCTTGATGTGGATCACCTTGCCGGCCAGCGGGTGGATGAGACGCACCTTGATGTCGTTGACGCGGTCCTCAAGCACGGAGAAATTGACCGTCTGGTTGGTTCCCGGCATGTCGGCCTGGAACATGCTGCCCACCCTGGTCTCCGCGTCTTCGGGAAGCCTGCTTTTGGGGATCTCCATCGTCGGCCCGGAGTCCATCGTGCCGAACGCCTTTTCCGGAGGCAGATCGAACTCCTTCTCCTCGCCTTTTTCCATCCCGCGCAGCGCCTCGTCCAGGCCGGGGAGCATCCCGCTCTTGCCGAAGAGGAACACCAGCGGTTCCCCGCGGCCAACGGAAGATTCTATCTGCTCGCCTTTCTGCGTGGTGATCATGTATTCCAATGTCACTATCTTGCCTTCTTCGACTACCATCTTGCGTCCTCCTCGGAGGTATGGCCCTCCGCCACCGGAATCGGCGAGATTCGAGCTGTCACTATACAACGGCGCACAGCCCTTGCCAAGATCGCAGGCGCTCGGGTAAGGTGCGGAAAATCGAGTGGAATCCACAGATGAGATCCCTTGTTCCCCGAGGTTTTTCGAGGCGCGCGGCGGTGGTTTTTCCGCTGGTGCTGGCGGCGCTGCTGATCTTCGCCGAGTTGGGGAGCTTCGGCCTCTGGGAGCCGCACGAGACCGAGCTGCTCGCGGCCGCGGCCTCGGCGGATCCGATCGGGGACGCGGCCCGGCAGGGAGCGGTGCCGGGAGCCTCGGCGCGCGGCGGACCGCTGGCCGGAGCGCTGATTTCGCTGGGGCTCGAGATCGGCGATCCCGGAGAGCTGTCCGTGCGTCTCCCCGGCGCGGTGCTGGCCCTGCTGGCCGTTGTCGTTCTGTTCTTCTGCCTGCTGCCGCTCGGCGGGCTCAGGGTGGCGGTCTACGCGACGCTGGCCTGCGCCTCGGCGCCCGTGCTGCTCTTTCACGGCCGCCAGCTGACCGGGGAGTCGGTCGCGCTGCTGGCCGAGACGCTGGCGCTGGGCGGCTCGGCCCTGGCCGCCTGGGCGCCGCGCCGCGGTCAGATGATTGTCGGTTTCGTCCTCGCCGCGATTGGCGCGTTGCTGTGGTCGATCGAAAGCGGGCTGCTGCTGGGGCTCGCCGTTCCCGCGGCCGCGATCTTCTGCGCGCTGGCGATGCGCGGCGAGGCAGCTCGGGCCCTCTTTGCCGAGCAGCGTCCCGAGCGGCGGCGCACCGCGCTGCTGCTGGTCGCCGCGCCGGCGGCGCTGCTGGCGGCCGGAGCGTTCCTCGCCTCGGCGCTGACCGGCGGGGAGGGCTCGGCCTGGATCACCGGCGGGCTGGCGGCGGGCCCGCGGGAGTGGCCGGGCTTCGATCGACCGCTCGAGCAGCTGCTCTACGGCTGGTTTCCGTGGATCGCGGTCGCTCCCTTCGCCTTTCTGGACGAGAGCCGCACCGAAGGCGAGAGACCGCGATTTGCCGGCGAGCTCAGGGCGCTGGCGATCGCCGCTCTGGCCTTTTTCTGCCTCGCTCAGCTGACGCACTTTTCCCTCGGGGACCGCCCGCCGCTGATCGCGATCGTTCCGGTCTCGATTCTGGTGGGGATCGGGCTCGACGCGCTGGAGCGATCGAAATCGGCTCCGCGCCTCGGCGCTCTGTTCTCCCTGGTCCTGCTCGCCGTGCTGATCCGTGATTTCGCGCAGCGTCCCGAGATGCTGCTGACCGGCTACGCCTTCGAGAATCTCGAGGTGCCCAGGTCGTTTTCTCCGGTCATCCAGATCGCGGTCGCGGCCGGCCCCTTCGGCCTGTTGTTGATCACGGGCGGCTTCTTCGGCCGGGGTGGTGAGGGCTCCCCGCGCTGGCGGCGGTTTCGCGTGGCCGCGTTCGCTCCGGTGGCGGCGGCGGCGTTCGGCGGGTACGTCGTGCTGCAGCTGGTTCCGGAGCTGTCCCGCGATCTGTCGTCCAAGCACGTGATCGACGCCTACCGCCAGTATCGGGACGGAGACGAGCCGCTGGCGGTGCTGGGGGGCGGCTCGCCGCCCGTGCCGGCCGAGCGGCTCTCGGACAGAAAGGACCTGTTCGCCTGGCTGGAGCGTCCCGAGCGGGTCTTCGCCCTGGTTCCGCCGCAGCGCCTCGCCGGGCTGGATCGCTCCTGGCGGCTGGAGACCGGCGGGCACCTGTACGTGCTCGACGACGAGAGCGAGCGCTACCTGCTGGTCACCAACCTCCCGCGGCCGGACGAGCAGAACGTCAATCCGATCGCGCGCTACGTGTTCTCCGAGCCGTTCGATCCCCGGCCGCGACATCCGGTGGAGGTGGACTACGACGGAAGGGTGACCTTGCTCGGCTGGGAGCTGAGCTCCGATATCGGCGAGGACCGGATGGAGGCCGGCGAGGCGTTCGAGCTGCGCACCTACTGGCGTTGCGATCAGCGGCCGCGCGCCGACTACCGCGTGTTCGTGCACGTCGACGGACCCGGGACGCGGATCAACGGCGATCACGATCCCGTCCGCGGCGCCTACCCGATGCGGCAGTGGCGCCCGGGAGATCACGTGCTGGACGTCTACCGGGGAAGGGTGCCGTTGACTCAGGATTCCGGGCGCTACACTGTGAACGTGGGGCTCTACCGCGGCCGCAACAGGCTCGAGGTGGTCGATTCCGGTCGCTGGAGGGAAAGGGACGATTCGGTGACAGTCGGCTCCGTGCAGCTGGATTGAGCGGAAAGATGGCAGACGACGAGACCAGAGCCTTCGGGCAGGGGATTGTGGACAGGCGCCGCGAGCCGCGACATCCGATTCGCCTGGACGTGGACTACCAACACGGCGACACCTACCTCTACTCCCGCTCCAGCAACCTCTCGGAGATGGGGATCTTCCTGGTCGCGGAGCGGCCGCCCCCTCCCGGCACGCGGATCCGCCTCAGGTTCCGCCTGCCCGGGGAGCCCGCCGCGCTCGAGATCGAGGGCGAGGTCAAGTGGGTGGACGCCGGCGGCCCCGATCGAGAGGGGGGCATGGGCGTGCGCTTCATCGATCCGGGCGACGATTTTCGCGCCGCGATCCAGACGCTGATCCGCACCGTGGCCTACCTGGAGTGAGCGGGGTGGTCTGAGCCGTGCGCGCCAAGGACGATGAAAACGGTCTGCCGCCGAGCGTCGCGGACGAGCTCGATCTGCTGGGGCGCGTGCGCGGCCACCTGCTCGGAAGCGGGACGGACGGAAGAGCCGATCGCGACTACGACGAGGAGCTGATCCAGCTGCGCGACGCGATCGGCGAGGCCCGGCCGGAGGACGTGCCGCCGCTGGTGGAGCAGATGACGCGCTTGCAGGCGCTCAAGTCGCAGCGCGGAGCCGGGGAAGACGTTCCGCTCGATCCGGACAGTCCCTATTTCGGTCACCTGCGGCTGGTCGAGGACGAAGGAGCGCGGGACGTGCTGCTCGGCAAGCACACCTACCTGCGTCCCGAAGAAGGAATCCGGATCGTCGACTGGCGCAACGCCCCGGTCAGCCGCATGTACTACGTCTACGACGAGGGTGACGACTACGAGGAGGAGTTCGGAGGCAGGACCCGCCGCGGCAGGGTCGCGGCGCGGCGCTCGGTGACGATCGAGAACGGCGCGCTGCGGCGCGTGGCCTCCCAGCAGGGGATCCACACGCTGAAGGACGGCGCCTGGATCCGCCTCGAGGGAGGCGGCTCGCGGCTCGCCGGCGGCCAGGGGAGCTCGGTGCGCGCCGGCGGGCTGCGGCCCCTGCGCGGGCGGTTGGGCGTGGACGCCGACGGCGTCGAGCGAAGGGACAAGCACCTGCCGGAGATCTCCGCGCTGCTCGACCGCGAGCAGTTCGAGCTGATCACCGACCCGGTCTCCGATCTGATCGTGGTCCAGGGCAGCGCCGGATCGGGCAAGACGACCGTGGGCCTGCACCGGATCGCCTTTCTGGCCTACCAGAACCCCAAGCGCTTTCGACCGCGGCGGATGATGGTGGTCACGCTCAACCCGGCGCTGGCCGACTACATCTCGGGCGTGCTGCCCGCGCTGGGGGTGCGGGGAGTCCGCGTCGTCAGCTTGGAGCACTGGGCGCACCAGCAGCGCAGGCGTCACGTGCGGGGTCTGCCGACCCGCGTCAGCGAGTGGACGCCCTCGGTCGTGAGCAGGCTGAAGAAGCACCCGGCGATGACGTCGATCCTCGCCGAGATAGTCGAGCGGCACGACGAGCGGCTGGGCGAGGGCCTGCTCGACGCGGTCCGGGGAATGCCGGACGCGCGGCGGGTCGAGGCGGCGTGGCGGGGGCTGGGCAACGGCTCCCTGTACCGGCGGCGGCGCAGGCTGGAGCGCTGGCTGAACGGCAAGGCGATGATCGGCGGCGATCGCGGCCGCAGGCTGGATCGGCGCACCGCCAGGGCCGCGGCCGTGGTGCTCTCCCGCACGGAGCGCGGCGAAGACGACGTCGTCTCGGACTGGTCCGACCTGCTCACCGACCGCGAGGCGCTGGGAGAGGCGTTCGCCTTCCACGCGCCCGGCGAGTTCTCCGAGGGGCAGCTGGACGAGGTGCACCGCTGGTGCGTCGCGCAGCACGAGCGCCTGCTGGAGACGCCGGTCGACGAGCCCGACGGCGTCGACGGGCGAACCGAGCGCGAGCCGCCCGAGCTCGACGCCGAGGACGACGCGCTGTTGTTGCGCCTCCACCAGCTCGAGCGCGGTCCGCTGCGCGGCTCGGGGCCCGGCGGGCGGCTGACGTACGAGCACCTGATGGTCGACGAGGTGCAGGACATGAGCCCTTTGGAGGTGGCGGTGCTGCTCGACACGGTCGCGCGCGGAGGGCCGGTGACCCTGGCCGGCGACACGGCGCAGCGGATCAGCCGCGAGAGCGGCTTCGACGACTGGGACACGCTGCTGGGCGATCTGGGGCTCGACGCCGCCCGCATCGAGCCGTTGCGAATCGCCTATCGCTCGACGGCGGAGGTGATGCGCGTCGCGCGGGAGATCCTCGGGCCGCTGGCCGGCGAGGCTCCGGTGGCGCGCAGGCACGGCGCCGAGGTGGAGGTGCACCGCTTCACCGAGACGGGCCAGGCCGTGGACTTTTTGGGGGCCGCGCTGCGCGAGCTGGCCGCGCGGGAGCCGCTGGCCAACGTGGCGGTGATCGCCCGCCACCCGGCGCAGGCGGCCGACTACCACCGCGGCCTGCGCAAGGCCGAGGTGCCGCGCCTGGAGCTGATCGTCGACCAGGGCTTCTCCTTCGCGCCCGGCGTCGAGGTGACCGACGTGCGCCAGGTCAAGGGCCTGGAGTTCGACTACGTGGTGCTCGTCGAGGTCAACGCCGGCAGCTACCCCGACAACGAGGAGGCGCGCCACCTGCTGCACGTGGGCGCCACCCGCGCCGCGCACCAGCTGTGGATGATCACCACCTCGAGGCCCTCGCCGCTGATTCCGCCGCGGCTCCTGTAGGAGCGGCTCGCGGTCGGCTCCCCAAAAAAGGGCGGGCCCCGGCCGGTCTCCCGGCCGGGGTGCGGGGAAGATTGCGCCGAGGGCGAGGCGCTTTTCGAAATTCGTTCAGTCGGAGGGCTCTATCTCGGACATCAGAAGGACGCCGTCGTCGAAGTGGACGGGGTCTCCGCAGGTCTCGTCGACCAGCCAGTCCATGCAGTCGGGGTCGTCGCCCGGGATACGTTCTCTGACCGCGCAGATCGCGCCGTGCTCGTCCCACTCCGCCTCGAAGCTCCATTCCAGCTCGTCGCGGCGGACGTCGAAATCGTCGTAGATGTTGACCAGCGTGTCGTCCTCGGTGTGCGAGGTGCCGTCGCCGCAGTAGTCGGCGCGCAGCATCCGCGTGCAGGCCTGATGGTGCGCGGCGAGCGTGCCGAAGCTGGCTCCCTCGCCCGGGACGACCGTGATCGTGCGCCTCCACGGCTCGTAGCCGGCCTCGACGCACTTGGCGAGCGCGTGTCCGCGGCAGGCGAAGGTGAAAGCGCTCGAGTCCTGGCTGCGCGATCCGCCGCCGGCGGTGCCCTGCGAGTAGTCCCAGACGTCCTGGAGCGGAATCGCCGCGATCGGGTCGCCGTCGCCGTCGACGCCGCACAGGGGCAGCCAGTCGCCGGCGGTCTGGTAGCCGACCCGGTACAGCCACAGATCGCGGTTGTGCTGATTCGGATCGCGGTAGGTCTCCTCGATCCGGAGGCGGATCAGCTCTCCGTCGTCCAGCTCGGCGGTGAGGATCGTACCCTCCATGCGGCGGTGGGAGACCGGCCGCCAGCGCGCGTCGAAGCCGCGCAGCCTGGTGCGGTTCAGCCACACCGACTGCATCGGCTCTCCGTCGCGCCGGGCGTCGTGGAACGAGACCGCCCGGACCCGTTTTCCGTCCAGGATCTCACCGTTGAGGCTGACGCCGTTGAGGTCGTGACCGGCCAGTGTCACTCCGAAGGAGAACGTTCTTTGCACCGGCTCGATCAGCTGCGCTTCGACAGAGCCCGCCAGCAGCAGGACGGTTCCCGCGGCCGCGAGTCCGATCGTTGCCTGGAGTGTTTTGATTGCGTGGCCTTTCATCTGAGACCTCCTTTGCCAGAGTATGGGCTGCAAGGTCGGTGCCAGAAACCGGAGCCAGTGTTTTCGAACACTTGCGGCGACGGGGCGCGGATTTGCGGGAATATGCGCGCACAAAAAGCACGCAGAAATTGCATTCACGCAACTTCTGCTCATATCAAATCGGACAGGCGTCGTCGACAATCGGGTCGAACGGCCGGGTTCGGTCGGCCGTCCGATCGAGCCCGGGCGCGAGAAGGCCCGTGCCCGTCTTCGGCTCTGATGAGACGAGGATCGAAGCCAACCCGAACAACCAGAAATCGCCCCGGGACAGCCTGGGAAGCCCCGGGACGGCTCAGATTCCTCCCGGGACGACAAAAAACCGCCCCGGGACGGCTCCGGACCCGCCCGGGACGGCAAAAACCCTTCCCGGGACGACGGAAAGGCCCCCCGGGAAGGGTGAGACCCTGCCCGGGACGCGGAAAAACAGCCCGGGACGCTTCCGGGGTCGCCCGGGACGGCTCCGAGATCACCCGGGACGGCTCCGGGGTCGCCCGGGAAAGATCCAGGGTCGCCCGGGAAAGGTCCAGGGTCGCCCGGGAGGACGAATCTCGCCTTGGGATGGGCGAGCTGGGCGGTTTCATGGACGAGGTGCGTATTCCGCTGAAAACGATCACCTAGCCCGAGTTTACCGCGTTCGATAGCGAAATCCACCTGATCTGCAGATGGGATCGAGATTGGCTTTCCTCGGAAAGCCGCATGACGTCTGCGTTTGCGTCTTTTGTCGGCAGACATGCGCGAGGGGAGATCTCGTCCGGATCTTGTAAGGCCTAACCTACAAGCCCTGTTTTTGTGAAGATTCAGACCGATCCGGAGTCGATAATTAATCTGCAACCGCGCGGCTCTCAGCGATTTATTTTGCTGAACACTTGACGCATGTATACCTGTATGGTATGCCATAACCATGGCCAGCATCACCAAGAAATTCGTCAAGGGAAAGCCTTACTACTACGCTCGCGA
>JAWOBP010000129.1:0-6844 GCA_046484285.1 Polyangia bacterium | reverse complement strand
TCGCGAGCGTAGTAGTAAGGCTTTCCCTTGACGAATTTCTTGGTGATGCTGGCCATGGTTATGGCATACCATACAGGTATACATGCGTCAAGTGTTCAGCAAAATAAATCGCTGAGAGCCGCGCGGTTGCAGATTAATTATCGACTCCGGATCGGTCTGAATCTTCACAAAAACAGGGCTTGTAGGTTAGGTCTTACAAGATCCGGACGAGATCTCCCCTCGCGCACGTCTGCCGACAAAAGACGCAAACGCAGACGTCATGCGGCTTTCCGAGGATCGCCAATCTCGATCCCATCTGCAGATCAGGTGGATTTCGCTATCGAACGCGGTAAACTCGGGCTAGCCCGAAGGCATCCGCTCGCGGGCGGCGAGGCCTTCGCGGCGGCCCACGTCGAACGCCGCGAGATTGACCTTCACTATCTTCTCGGGCAAAAAGCCGGCCAGCGTGCTTTTCCAGATTTCGGGCTCGAAGGGCAGAAAGGCGCTCATCGCGCCGAGCATGATGATGTTGGCGGTGCGCGGATTGCCCACCTCGCGCATCAGCTCGGGAAGCTCGAGCATCGCCACGCGTGCGGTGTGCCGCTTCAGCTCGGCCTCGATCTCGTCGCCGCTCGGATAGCGCTCGCCGCCGACCGTCACGCTGGGCGGGATCACGCGCACCGACGAGACCAGCATCGTGCCGTCCTCGGCGAGATGATCGAGGTGGCGCAGAGCCTCGACCTGCTCGACGCACAGCACGAAGTCGGCCTGCCCGGCGGGGATCAGCGGTGAGAGCACGTCCTTGCCGAGCCGCACGTGGCTCTCCACGCTGCCGCCGCGCTGCGCCATCCCGTGGATCTCGCTCTTCTTGACGTCCATTCCCAGCTCGAGGCCGAGGTTCGACAACAGATCGCTGGCCAGGATGATCCCCTGGCCGCCCACGCCGACCAGCAGGATGTTGTAGCCCTGTTTTCCGTTGGCGGATTGATCGCGCATCTCCGACCTCCTATCGCTCCACGAGCGTCATCGCGTGCTTGCTGCACAGCTGCGAGCAGACGGAGCATCCGACGCACAGCTCCGGGTTGACCCTGGCTTTTTCGTCTTCGTCCTTTTCGATCGCCGGGCAGCCGATCTTGAAGCAGACCCCGCACGAGTTGCAGATCTCCGGGTCGACCTGCACGCGGTGAGTCGGCTTGCGGCGCAGGTGCAGCTCGCACGGAGCGCGGCAGATCACCAGCGAGACCGCGTCGCGATCCAGCTCCTGCTTGAGCGTCCGGCGCAGCTGCTTGACGTGCAGCGGATTGACCACGACCACGTGCTCGATACCGAGCGACTCGGCCAGCTTCTCGTAGTCCACCGCGGGAGCCTCGCGGCCCTTGGCGTCCTTGCCGGTTCCGGGGTGCTCCTGGTGGCCGGTCATCGCCGTGGTGTGGTTGTCCAGCAGGATCACGGTCGTCGTGCCCTGGTTGTAGATCAGGTTGAGCAGCGGAGTGATCCCGGAGTGGAGGAAGGTCGAATCACCGATGATGCCGGCGATCCGCCCGCGCTTCTTTCCGCCGCTCTTGTAGGCGCACTCCATCCCGTGCCCGACGCCGATCGAGGCGCCCATGCAGAGGTTCATGTCCATGCTGTGCAGCGGCGGGTAGGCGCCCAGCGCGTAGCAGCCGATGTCGCCGGTGACGGTCGTCTTGAGACGCCGCAGCGCGTCGAAGACCGGACGATGCGAGCAACCGGGGCAGAGCAGCGGCGGTCGGCTGGGCGGCTCGACCTCCAGCTCGCGCGGCGGCTCGCGCCCCTGCCGGGAGGAATCGAGCGCCTCGCGCACCGCCTCGGTCGTCAGCTCGCCGAACGGCGAGACGAGCTCCTTGCCGGTGCACTCGATGCCCAACGCCCTGATCTGCGTTTCGAGGAAGGGATCGAGCTCCTCCACGACGTAGAGCCGGTCGACCGACTCGGCGAAGCGGCGCACCAGCTCCCGCGGCAGCGGGTTGGTCAGGCCCAGCACCAGGAAGGAGGCGTCCGGGAAGGCTTCCCTCGCGTAGAGCGAAGCCACGCCCGAGGTGACGATTCCCATCTTGTTCGATCCCTCGATAACGCGGTTGAACGGGTGCGAGCAGGCCAGCTTCTCCAGCTCGCCGAGACGATCCTCGAGATCGCGACGCCGCACGCGGCAGA
The DNA here is from genome assembly GCA_046484285.1 of Polyangia bacterium. GTDB lineage: Bacteria > Myxococcota_A > Polyangia > JAAYKL01 > JAAYKL01 > CAZHCG01. The sequence goes on along the minus strand of JAWOBP010000129.1, from coordinate 4,690 downwards.
CCGAGGGGAGCATCATGTATTTTTCGTAGTTCTTCTCGTAGGGCCTCAGCTCCACCTCGACGCGCTCGTCCAGCTCGACTATTCCGCGCCCGTGGCAGAGACGCGTGGTTCCGCGCACCATCACCGGAATATCGAATTTCTCGCCGAGCTCGAACGCGGCCCGCGTCATCTGCTTGGCCTCCAGCGGAGAGGCCGGCTCCAGCAGCGCCATTCGCGCGAAGTGGGCGATGTTGCGGTTGTCCTGCTCGTTCTGCGAGGAGAACATGTTGGGATCGTCCGCCGAGACCAGGACCAGCCCGCCGTTGACCCCGGCATACGAGATCGTCATCAGCGGATCCATCGCCACGTTGACCCCCACGTGCTTCATCGAGGCCATGGTCCTGGCTCCCCCCAGCGAGGCGCCGAAGGCGAACTCGAGAGCCACTTTCTCGTTGGGCGCCCACTGGGCGTCCACCTCGTCGTAGCCGGTGAGCGCCTCCAGGATCTCCGTGCTGGGCGTTCCCGGGTAAGCGCTCGCCACGCGCACGCCGCCCTCCCACGCGCCGCGCGCGATCGCCTCGTCACCGGACATGATCACCTTGCGCTTTGCCATCTAGTCCTCCGTCTCTTCTTCCAAAACGAGCCCTGCGTCCAGGGCCGTCCAGCGGCCCTCGCTGTAGACCAGGGGGTTGATGTCGAGCTGATCGAAACGGGCGCCGAAGCCGGCGGCCAGCTCCGCCACCGCGCCGATCGTCTCGGCCAGCCCGTCCGGGTCCAGCTCCAGGCCGCGGAAGCCGTGGAACAACGGGGAGATTCGCAGCTCCTCGATCATGCGGCGCGCCTCGTCGGGCGGACAGGGCGCCAGGCGGAACGCCACGTCGCGATAGAGCTCGGTCAGGATTCCGCCGGCGCCGACCATGACCGCGGTACCCAGGGTCTCGTCGACCAGGCCGCCCACGATCAGCTCGGCGCCTTCGAAGTCGATCATGCGCTCCACCAGCAGGGGCAGATCCCCCAACTCGCCTCGCATCGCGGCGACCGCGGCGGGCAAATCCTCGAGATCGATTCCGAGCCGCACGCCGCCGCGCTCGGTCTTGTGCAGCACCTCGGGCGAGCAGACCTTGAGCGCGTACGGACCCTGGAACGGCGGCGTCTCGACCTCGGAGCCCGGGGTGAGCCGTACGCCCTCCGGCACCGCGATTCCAATTCGGTCGAGCAGTTGCTTGGTTTCGTGCTCGTCGGGGCGGCCGGGGCTGCTCAGGTTCTGCGTCCAGCTCGTCGTATCGATTTTCATCGGGAGCCTCCCAGCGCTTCGACGATTTGCGCGCGCTCCACCAGGAAGCGGGCCGCGCGAACTGCGCGACCGATCGAGGGAAAGCCGACCACGCCGCGGTCGTGGAAGGCGCGCAGGTACTCGTCGGTGAAAGGACCGTACTCTGTGAACGAGATCACCGGCTTGCTCGAGCGGGTGGCCCGCTCGGCCACGGTGTCCAGCAGGCCGTAGGTGATCGCCGGCGGTGCGAAGAACGAAACGCAGATCACGATGTCGACACCGTCGTCCTCGAGCAACGCGTCGAGCGAGGCACCGAACATCTCGTCGTCGGCGCTGGCCGTGATGTCCACCGGGTTCGATACCGCGGCGAACGGCAGAGTCGCCTCGCGAATCCTGGACTCGGTCTGCGGGGACAGCCTTGCCATTTGCAGCCCGCCGCGGCCGCGATCGACCTCCACGTGGTCGGCGCCCATCACGCCGTAGCCGCCGGCCGGTGTGACGAACGCCACGCGGTTGCCCGGAGCCGGCGGCAGCAGGGCCAACGTGCGCGCGGCGTCGCAGAGCTCCTCGTCGTCGAAGACCCGCTGCATTCCGTGCTGCCGGAAGGCGCCGTCCAGCACGCGGTCCGAGCCGGCCAGGCGGCCCGTGTGCGAGCTGACCGCGGCCGCTCCGGCTTCGCTGCGGCCCGCCTTGAGCACCACCACCGGTTTGCGCCTGGAGGCCTCGCGGGCGGCCTGGAGGAACTCGCGGCCGCGGTCGAGGTTCTCGACGTAGAAGGCCAGACAGGAGGTCTGCTCGTCGTCGGCGAAGTGGTGCAGCAGGTCGAGCTCGTCGAGATCGCACTTGTTGCCCAGCCCGACGAAGGCGCGCATCCCGAATCCGATATTGCTCGCCAGACCCAGTGCCTCCACGCCCACCGACCCGCTCTGGGTGACGAACGCCACGCCGCCGCCCTTGCTCAGCGCCTTGTCTCCGTGCTCGACGAAAATCGTGTCGAGATCTTCGGACGGCACGAACAGTCCCAGGGTGTTGGGGCCCAGCAGCCGCGTGCCGCTCTTTGCGGGGATGGCCCGCAGGCGCTTTTCCAGCTCGAGCCCCTCTTCGCCGGCCTCGCCGAAGCCGCCGGCCACGACGATCGCGAACGGAATGCCGCGCCGCCCGCAGTCCTCGGCGGCCTGCACGGCTCTGCCGGCGCCGATCGTGATCACCGCGACGTCCACATCGTCGGGCAGCTCGCCGATCGAGGGAACGACCGGTTCGCCGAGCACCTCGCTCTCCTTGGGGTGCACCGGGTAGACCGGGCGGCCCGAGCCGAGCAGCCTCTCGAAGATGATGTGACCGACGCGATTGGGCTTGGAGGTGGCGCCGATCACGGCGATCGCCCGCGGCGCCAGCAAGCGGTTGAGCTCAGTCCTCTCCTCCATCTCGTACCTCCCGTTGTCGCGCGACTGGCAGGTGGCTCTGGTTTCGTTTCGGCGCGTCTGTTGGATCTGCGTCACGACGAGACCGCGGGCCGCTGCTGTTTTTCAGATGCCGGTATCATCTTCCGAATCGCGATCGGGAATCGCGACCGTACTCGCGCTGGCGGCGACCGGGCCGCTTCATGGCCGAGAAAGGCCCAGCAACGTAGAATTTCGATAGCGCTCGAAGCAGCGGATTGTCAAGCTTCTCCGAGTTTTGGCAAAATTGCAGGCAGGGACCGATTCTCGTCGGCGGTATGTTTTTTTTTCGTTCCGATTCCAATGACGGCACACTCAGTCCATGGAGAAGAAAAATCGATCCTCGCAGAGGACGGAGGTGAAAATGAATTTTCGGTTTTGGATTGTACAGGTGACGGCTGTTTTGTTGTTGGTGTCGTCGTCCTGCGAGGACGCCTCGAACCCAGGCAGAGCCGGTTCCGGCAGCGACGGAGACGCGGACGGTGACGCGGATTCGGATGCGGACAGCGACTCGGACACGGACGGCGATACGGATGCCGATTCCGACGCGGACGGAGACGTGGATTCCGATCCCGACTCGGACGGAGAGCAGGAATGCGGGGAGGCCGACTACACGGGCGATCCGCTGGCGATCCCGGACGGAATCGGCATTCCCTACGAGACCACGCTGACGATCTCGGGCTTCGGCGACGGCGCGACCCTGCCGAGCCTGGACGAGTTCATCGCGGTCTGCGCCAACATGGAGCACACCTGGATCCGCGATCTGCAAATAGAGCTGGAGGTGCCGTCGGGCGAGATCGTCGTGCTCAACGAGTTCCTGGGTCAGACCGGCAGCGAGGTCTACCTCGGCGAGCCGGACGACAGCGACGACTACGATCCGGTTCCCGGAGTGGGCTACACCTACTGCTGGACGCCGACCGCGACCAACGAGCCGATGCTGGAGTGGGCGAACAACCACCCGTTCCAGGGAACGCTGCCCGCCGGAGACTACCAGGCCAGCTCCGGCTTCGAGCCGATGCTGGGCTGCGATCTGAACGGCACCTGGACCCTGAGGTGCATCGACGACTGGGCGATCGACAACGGGTACATATTCTGGTGGTCGCTGGAGTTCGATCCATCGCTGATCCCGGACTGCGACGACTGGGTAATCGAGTAGCGATGAAATAACACCCAGCAATTTCAACGTGATCCATTTACCCCCCCACGTGGATCGTGTGGATCGTTGTGGATCGTGAGAGGAGGCTGGATCGCAGTGGGATGTGTTAGCCTGAAGTTCCCCCTCGCTCAAGTGCGTATTCCGACTCAAACCGATCGCTGTGTCGGAGGCCGAATCGAGCGTTGAGCTGAGATGCTGTCGCCACCGAATTGATGCTTCATCAGGAGGTGTAGCGATGGCGAGAAAGAGAATGTCGGTGAGAAAGACGAAGCAGATTTTGAGGCTGAAGTTGGGAGAGAAACGGAGTCTGCGGGAGGTGGCGCAGAGCGTGGGCATGTCGCCGTCGGTGATTCATGACTGCGTGGTGAGATTCGAGGCGGCTGGTTTGAAGTGGCCGCTCGATCCCGAGCTGGACGACGGCGAGTTGGAGGCGCGGCTGTACCACCCAGAGGGAGCGCCGACGCGCCAGAAAAAGGCGGAGCTGGACCTGGCCCACATCCACAAGGAGCTGCGTCGCAAGGGGGTGACGCTGTACCTCTTGTGGCAGGAGTACAAGCAGGCGCACCCGGACGACGGATATCAGTACAGCCGTTTTGCAGATCGGTACCGGGAGTACCGCAAGCGGCTCGACGAGAGCCGGCTCGAGCTCTAAGAGCAGTTGGATCGCCCGGCGCTGAAGCCGCTGCCGAAGAAGCGCTACGAGTACGGCGAGTGGTCGGAGCCCAAGGTGAACATCGACTACCACGTGGAGGTGGACAAGCACTTCTACAGCGTGCCGTACCAGCTCGTCGGCGAGCAGGTGGAGGCGCGTCGTAGCGCGACTACGGTGGAGATCATTTTCAA
>JAWOBP010000107.1:0-13231 GCA_046484285.1 Polyangia bacterium | reverse complement strand
AAGAGGCGCTCCTGCTCGCAGCGGTTGGTGACGAAGTAGGCTTTGTCGGGGCTCCAGAATCTCATCGCGGTCCTCCCGGCTTGCGGCGCGCCGTCCCATCCGGCGCTGCTCACAGTAGATATCGGCCGCTCGGCCCCTCGAGTTGCATTTTTTTGAAAACCCCAACGATCCCAACGCGATCCGTTCAGGGGTTAAGGGCGGAGTAGCGGAGTAGCGAAGGGGGCGCGCGTAAAAAAGCGGTGCAGGGTCTTGACGGGCGGCCTTTGTGAGCATATGCTCAAAATAGGCCGGATGGAAGACCGGCGGAAAGGCCGCAGCGAGCGATGCCGCGACCGCCCAAAAAAAGGATTGTACGGCACTCGCCGGGCTCGGTCCACTTCAAGCCGCAGGGAGTGCCGTTGAGCCGGCTCGGCGAGGTGGTGCTCGGGTTCGACGAGTACGAGGCGATTCGCCTGGCGGACCACGCCGGGCTCTCGCAGGCCGATATCGGCCAGGCGATGGGTGTCTCGCGGGCCACGGCGGGTCGCATCGTGGAGCGAGCGCGGAACAAGGTGGCGACGGCGCTGGTCGAGGGGCTGGCGCTGCGGATCGAGGGCGGTCCGGCGCACAGGCGCTCGGACGCGCCCCCCGCGGCAATGCCGGCGCCGGGTCTGCCGTCCGGTCCCGGTCGGGGTCGGGGCGGACGAGGGCGCGGAGGTCGCGGTCGCGGAGGACGAGGACGCGGCGGCCCTCCGTGGAGTGAATGAGAGGAAACGCAACAAAAGGAAAAGAGGAGGTATCGAAATGCCATGGGGAGATCGAACCGGACCAGCAGGACAGGGACCTTTGAGCGGAAGGCGGGCCGGCTACTGCGCCGGCTATGACGTGCCGGGCTACGCCAACCCCGGCTACGGCGGCGGCTGGGGCCGCGGCCGGGGTCGCGGCGGCGGCGGTTGGGGCCGAGGAATGGCCTGGAGGCACGGCCGGGGCGGAGCCTGGGGTGGTGTCCCGGCGCCGGGACCCGCGGTCGCGCCCGGTTACCTGCCCCCGCAGCGCTGGACGCGCGAGGAGGAGATCCAGGAGCTGAAGGCCCAGGAGGAAAACCTGGCCGGCTCGCTGGAAGACATCCGAGCACGCATCGACCAGCTGGCCGAGGAGGAGGACGCGAAGGAGTAGGGCGATCGGGCCTGGCCCACCGCTGCCATTCGCGGCTGACCATCCGCGCCCTGTTGTGATATACATCTGCGCCTGATGGCGAAGCTGGTGGCACTGATCCGCCTCGGGCGGCCCAAGCAGTGGGTGAAGAACATTTTCGTCTTCGCCGCGCTGATCTTCGCCGGGCGCGTCGCGGACGCCGGCGCGGTGCTGCACGCCGCGCTGGCGTTCGTCTCTTTCTGCCTGGCGGCAAGCTCGATCTATTTTCTCAACGACTTTCGCGACGTGGAGGAGGACCGCCGTCACCCGACCAAGCGGGAGCGACCGCTGGCCAGCGGTCTGCTGCCGGTTCATGTCGGCCCGCTGGGGGCCGCCGTGTGCGCGGCGGGCTCGCTGGCGCTGGCCTGGTTCGCGGTCAACGAGACCACCGCGCTGGTCGTGCTGGCCTACATGGTGCTCAACATCGCCTACTCGCTGGGGCTGAAGAACCTGGTGATCATCGACGTGCTGCTGATCGCCGCCGGGTTCGTGCTGCGCATCCTGGCCGGCGCGGCGGCGATCGCGGTGATGCCTTCCACCTGGCTGGTGCTCTGCGCGGTCACGATCTCGCTGTTCCTCGGCTTCACCAAGCGCCGCGCCGAGGTGGTGCTGCTCGGTGAGCGCGCCCGGGAGCATCGCCGCGTGCTGGCCCACTACAGCACCGCCTTCCTCGATCAGATGATCTCGATCGTCACCGCGGCCACGGTCGTCTCCTACGCGCTCTACACGGTCGACGACCGCACCGTGGTGCTGGTCGGATCGCGGCTTCTACTGTTCAGCGTGCCGTTCGTGCTGTACGGAATCTTTCGCTACCTGTACCTGGTCTACCACGGCTCGTCCGGCGGCGATCCGACGCGCACCGTGCTTACCGACATTCCGATGCTGGTCAACGGAGCGCTGTGGGCCGCGCTGTGCACGGCGGTGATCCTGTTCGGCGACGAGATCTGGCTGGCGCTGAGGGAGGTGACCGGATGATGCGCTGGTATGCGTTGCTGGCCACGGCGCTGGTGTTCAACGCGGTGGCCAACGTGATGATGAAAGCCGGAATGCTCGAGGCCCCGGAGTCGGCCTCGGCCGGCGAGATGCTCCGGCACTACCTGACCTCCTGGCCGGTGATGGTGGGCCTGGTCCTGTTCGCGCTGAACGTGCTGGCCTACACCCAGGCGCTGACCAAGATCCCGTTGTCGATCGCCTATCCGATCATGACCTCGCTGGGCTTTCTGATCGTCGTGTCCGCCTCGGCCTACTTCTTCAAAGAAACGATCACCTGGGTGCAGGGAATCGGGTTCGCCCTGATCATCGCGGGCGTGATCTGCGTGGCTCGATGACGATGCGCCTGACCGAAGCGATGCTCGCGGTGTTCGCCGCGCTGGCCGCGGCGGGATGCTCGGACCGCGCTCCCGCTCCGCCCGATCCCGGGGAGATCGAGAGGCGCACCGAGCGCCTCGAGGAGGTGAAGGCCAGGCTGGCGGAGCTGGAGCGCGCCCCTGCCTCGCGCGCCGGAGAGCTGTTGGGCCACGAGGACGCCTGGGTGCGGCGCGAGGCCGCGTTGCGCCTCGAGGAGATCGGGCCCGCGGCTCGCGGCGAGCTGCCCGAGCTGTTCGACGCGCTCTCGGACGAGGAGACCCGCGTCTGCACGGCAGCGGCGCGCGCGCTGGCCGCGATCGGCGGAGAGAAGGTGGTCGATCCGCTCGTGGGCTGCCTGCTGGACGGCCGGCGCAAGGTGAGGTTGTGGTGCTGGAAGGGCCTGCATCGACTCGGCGAGGACGTCTACGAGCGGCTGGTCTTCCACCTGGGTTTCGACTCACCGTACTCCGACCTGCTCTACGAGGACGAGGCCGGCCACCAGCACTCGATTCGCGGCGAGCTGCGGGACCGGCTCCCGCTGCTGGGCGAGGGGATCGTGCCGTACCTGATCGCCGCGATCGAGAAAGAGGGGCAGGACATGTCGGCTCGGGTCAACTCGATGCGCGTGCTGCGCTTTCTCGGTCCCGAGGCGCGCGAGGCGATTCCCCTGCTGGTCGAGCTGACCGAGAGCGATTCCCAGGAGATCCGCTTCCAGGCGGTGGTGGCGCTCAAGCACATCGGAGATCTCGATCCGTCGGTGATTCCCGCGCTGCGCAAGGCCGAAAAAGACCCCACCGACCAGGTCTCGCGCAACGCCAAAAGGGCGCTCGAACACCTGCGCAAGAAGGCGAAGAGCGGTCCCAAGCGCAAGCGCGGCAAGAATTGAAGTCTACGAATAGCAGACGAGGGCTACCCGTCTGTTTGCTTCCGGGCGATGCGGGTGGGCCGCCGCGCGCGGTCTGTCCGTCCTAATAGCACGGAATCAAAGCACAAGGGTGATAATTGGCGGGGTTGGTATCGGCCTTGCATCCCTCGGTTTCCCGAGAGGTCGGGATGCACGGAAGAGCTCGAGGTCAGATTCTTTTTGGATTGTGCGTTTTGCCGCCGGTGGCGCTGGCGGTGCTGCTGAGCGCGGTCTGCTGGGGCGGCTGCTCGAGCGACGACGGGAGCAGTTCATCGAAGTCGGGATCCGACGCCGCGGCCGAGCTGGAGCCCGGTCAGCCGATCGAGGAGGAACCCGAGTATGATGCTGGAGCGGGCCTCGAGCCTGCGGCGCGCGGGACGGCCGGCGTCGATATCGCGGGCGACACCGGTTCCGGGGTCGAGGGCGGCGGCCGGGGGGTGGAGAACCTGCTGCTGCTCGGTTTCGACGCCTGGGGACGAATTCCGGGCAGGACCGACGCGATCCTGGTGCTGTCGCTGCGGCGCTCGACCTCCGATATCGCCGTGATCAGCGTGCCGCGCGACCTGTGGGTCGAGATCCCCGGATACGAGCCGGGCAGGATCAACAAGGTCGCTCGCGTCGGCGAGATCGGGAAGGTGCCCGGCGGCGGGCTCGAGCTGATGCGGCGCGTGGTGGAGCGCGAGCTCGGGATCGAGCTGGACGCCGTGGTCGCGAGTGACTTCGCGGGCTTCGAGCGGGCGATCGACGTGCTGGGCGGAGTCGAGGTCGACGTGGCCTGCCCGATCCGCGACAGCTTCCTGGTGAATCGATCCGGCTCCGAGCGAGAGACGCTCTCGCTCGCCGCCGGACGCCAGCTGCTCGACGGCCGAACGGCGCTGCTCTACGCCCGCTCCCGCCATGGTCGCACCGACCTCGACCGCGCCCGCCGGCAGCAGGCGGTGCTGCTCGGGGTCGAGCGCCGGCTACGACGCCTGGACGCTATTTTGCGCCTGCCCGCGCTGTGGAGCGAGCTGAGCGTCCACCTGCGCACCGATCTCGATCTGTCCGCAGCGCTGCGCCTGGCGCGCTTCGCGGTCGCCGCCGGCGCGGGGATGGTGCACGGCGTGGTGCTGCGTCCGCCGGTGGTGCGCTCCTGGCGCACGCCCGACGGCAAGGCCGTGCTGGTGCTCGACCGCGAGAAGCTGGACGAGGCGCTCAAGGGCGTCTTCGAGGCGCCGGCGCCCGGTCTGCGCAGCCGGCCGACCTGCCCGGCGCCGGACGTGGCGCTGCACTGGAGGGAGCGCCTGCGCGAGACGAAGGCCAGGCGAGCCGCCCGCAGAGCCGGCGACGCCGGAGCGGAGCCCCCGACCGCCCGCTGAGACCCGGTCTCGATCTTCTCGGAATCGCGCGAAATCAGATTTGCGGATGAACGAATGCAGTGCGCGCGGCGTCATGGTACAAATAGATATCAGGAGTCGTTTTCGACGAGGGAGGCAAAAATGATTTTTCGAGCATCGATCTGTTTTTTGGCCGCGTTCGCGCTCGCGCTGGGATGCGAGGACGACGATAAGCATTTCGGCAGCTCGGACGACGATGACGGCAGCGCGGACGGCGACTCCGACGGCGACGGGGACACCGACTCGGACTCGGACAGCGATTCCGACACCGACACCGAGTACACCGGGCCGGCGATCCCGGAGACCTGCGCGCAGGCCGAGCAGGCGACCACCACGGTCGGCTGCCTGTTCTACGCCGTCGACCTGGATTCCCACGACAACGTCGAAACCCAGCAGTACGCGGTGGCCGTCTCCAACGTCAACCAGACGCAGACCGCGCACGTCACGATTTACAAGGGCAACGCGGGCAGCGGCGGCTGGGACATCCACTCCGAGGCGGACGTGGGTCCGATGAGCCTGCACCAGTTCAACCTCGAGGACTACCACATGAACGCCTCTGGGGTGATGCCCAAGGGCTCGTACAAGGTGGAGTCGGACGTGCCGATCATCGCCTACCAGTTCAACCCGGTGGACGGCGCCAGCTCGTACCTCTCAGACGCCTCGATGCTGATCCCGGTTCCGTCGCTGAGCCAGACCTACGACGTGATCGGGTGGAAGCAGAGCTGCCAGAGCCAGTGCGACGGCGACATGCGGGCCTACTTCACCGTGGTGGCCGTCGAGGACGGTACCCAGCTGACGATCAATCCGTCGGTGGCGCCCCTGCCCGGCGGAGTCGTGCCGGGCTCGGCCACGCCGTTCTACGTGGATCTCGACGAAGGGGACGTGCTGGAGGTGGAGACCAACGCTCCCTACGACTCGCTGAGCGGGACGCGGATCGAGTCCAACGACGATCATCCGATCATCGTCTTCTCCGGCCAGGAGTGCGCCTTCATCCCGTTCGAGGTCTACGCCTGCGACCACCTCGAGGAGCAGCTTCCCGGGATGCGCTTCTGGGGCAAGGAGTTCGTGGCGGCGCGGATGCCGGTCCGCTCCTCGGCCACGCAGTCGGAGATGGTGCTGTGGCAGATCTACGCCAGCGAGGATGACACCGCGGTCTCGATTTCCGCCTCGTCAGGGGTGATGAACATTCCGTTCACGGAGGCCACTCTCGAGCAGGGTCAGCTGGTCGAGTTCGCGGTCAACGGCAGCCAGGCGCAGCCGGGCGACTTCTTCGTGCAGGCGGACAAGCCGATCGCGGTCATGCAGTACATGATCGGGTCGGAAAACGAGAACTGCGGATCGATCGGCGACCCGGCGATGGTCTACACCTCTCCCACCGAGCAGTTCCTCAACCGCTACGTGGTGCTGGTGCCCGGAACCTGGATCAACGACGCGCTGGTGGTGACCCGCCACGCCGGCGTGCAGGTCGACATCGACGGAGTGGCCGTTCCGGATTCGAGCTTCGTCGACGTGGCCGGGTCCGGCTACGAGGTGGCGCGGATTCCGATCGACGACGGGATCCACACGCTCGAGAGCGCGGACGAGAGCAAGGGCCTGGCCGTGATCGTGGTCGGTTACGACCAGTGGGATTCATACGCATACGCCGGCGGGATGGGGATGGGAGAGATCAACCCCGTCGTCGAGTGACCTCGAAGGGAGGTTTACGATGAAAGCGACGAGACTGTTCTGCCAAGCCGCAGCTCTGCTGCTGGCAGTCGCGCTGGCCTGCTGCGAAGGCGAGAACGAGGCCGCCGAGTACGAGACCGGCGACGACGACGGCTCGGCGGACGGCGACTCGGACGGCGACATGGACGCCGACTCCGACGGGGACTCCGATACGGATTCGGACACGGACGGCGACAGCGACGCGGATTCGGACACGGACACGGACGGCGACAGCGACGCGGATTCGGATACGGACACGGACGGCGACCAGGAGTGCGTCGACGAGGACGGGGACTGGTGGTGCGTTCCGTTCGACTGCGACGACTCGGACTCGTCCGTGCACCCCGGGCAGTGGGAGATTCCGGACAACGGAGTGGACGACGACTGCGACGGCTTCACCGACGAGGAGGAGGATACCGATCCCCAGTACGTCGGACCGACGATTCCCGAGACCTGCGAGCAGGCCGAGCAGGCGACGACCACGGTCGGCTGCCTGTTCTACGCCGTCGACCTGGATTCCCACGACAACGTCGAAACCCAGCAGTACGCAGTGGCGATCTCCAACGTCAACCAGACGGAGACCGCCAACGTGACGGTCTACAAGGGAGGCTCGGGCGGCTGGACGCAGTACTCCTCCTCGCCGGTGTCTCCGATGAGCCTCCACACCTTCGAGCTCCCGGATTACCACATGAACTCGTCGGGTCTGATGGTGGGCGGCTCCTACAAGGTGGTCTCGGACATCCCGATCATCGCCTACCAGTTCAACCCGGTGGACGGCGCCAGCTCCTACCTCTCGGACGCGTCGATGCTGATCCCGGCCACCTCGCTGAGCGCGACCTACGACGTGATCGGCTGGAAGCAGAACTCCGGCGACGGCGACATGCGAGCCTACTTCTCGGTGGTGGCCACGGTGGACGGGACGCTGGTCACCGTCGAGCCGGCCGTGGCTCCGCTGGCCGGCGGGGTCGTGCCCGGCACCGGGGCGCCGTTCGACGTGACGATGAACGAGGGCGACGTGCTCGAGGTGCAGACCAACGGCTACGGCCACTCGATGACCGGCAGCCGCGTGACCAGCGACGAGGACCACCCGATCATCGTCTTTTCCGGGCAGGAGTGCGCCTTCATCCCGGAGAACGTCTACGCCTGCGATCACCTCGAGGAGCAGATGCCGGGCCTGCGCTTCTGGGGCACGGAGTTCATCGCCTCGCGGATGCCGGTGCGCAGCACGGCGGCGACCACCGAGAACGTGCTGTGGCAGGTCTACGCCAGCGAGGACTCCACCGAGGTGACCTTCGCCGCTTCGGCCGGAGTCAGCGGGCTGCCGGCCTCGCCGAGCTACCTGAACCAGGGCGAGATGCTGGAGTTCTACGTCAACGGCACGCAGGCGCAGCCGGGAGACTTCCACATCGCGGCGGACAAGCCGATCGGCGTCATGCAGTACATGATCGGCTCGGAGAACCCCAACTGCGGTTCGATCGGCGACCCGGCGATGGTCTACGTCAGCCCCGTCGAGCAGTACCTGCCGCGCTACGTGGTGCTGGTGCCCGGAACCTGGATCAACGACGCGCTGATCGTGACGCGGCCGGCCGGAGCGGGTGTGCTGCTGGACGGAAGCCCGATCGCCGACTCCAGCTTCGTGGCCGTGGCCAGCACGGGCTACGAGGTGGCGCGGGTGAACGTGGCCGACGGCGTGCACACGCTGGAGAGCGAGAGCGGCGATGACGGCCTGTCGGTGATCGTGGTCGGCTGGGACCAGTGGGATTCGTACGCCTACGCCGGCGGGATGGGCCTGGCCGCGATCAACCCCGGCGTGGAGTAGCTCCGGGGGATTGAGCACTCCGGCGGCGATTCCGCTTCGCCCCGTTCCTCGTGATACACTGCGCTCGAGATGGCTGCTGACAAAGAGCTGTTCGGCAGGCACACGCTGGCCGACGCCGGGCTCGCTCCCCGGCGCGCGCGGGAGCCGTGGGCGCCGCTCCGGCTGCTGGCGCGCCTGGGGGCGATCGGGCTGGTGCTGGGACGCAGCGTCGCGCTGCTGCTCACCGCGCGCACGGATCGCGGAGAGTCGTGGCGGATGGCGCACCGCTTCACCAACGAGTCGCTGGTCTTCGTCGTGATCGCGATGGCGTTCGTCGGGATGATCATGGTCTACCAGTCGACCATGCAGCTCAGCCGCGCGGTGGGCGACACCGCCCTGGTCGGCGCCACCTTTCTCAAGCTGCTGGTGCGCGTGCTGGGCCCGACCGTGATCGGGCTGCTGATCGCCTGCCGGGTGGGCGCCGGGATCGCCGCGGAGATCGGGGCGATGGCGGTCACCGACCAGCTGGACGCGATGCGGATGTGCAGCGCCGAGCCGATCGAGGTGCTGATGGTCCCGCGGCTGCGCGGAGGGATCGTCGCGGGGCTGACGCTGGTCGTGATCGGCTCGGCCGCAGCGGTCGTGTCCGGCCTGCTGACCTGGATGCTGGCGTTTTCCGCCAGCTCCCACATCTACTGGAATCTCAGCCTGATCGAGAGCTCGGACGTGGCACAGGGCATGGTCAAGGCGTTCAGCTACGGAATCGCCGTGCCGGTGGTCTCGGGCGCCTGCGGGCTGGCGGCCCGCGGCGGGGCGCGCGGCGTGGGACAGGCGACCACCGATGCGGTGGTCGGATCGTCGTTCGCGATCGTGCTGCTCGACTCGTTGATCTCGATGATCACGCACGTGATAGCCAAGGTATGATCGAGTACGACCACGTCTCCATCGAGCTGGCCGGGCGGCAGGTGCTGCGCGACGTCAGCGTCGAGATCCGTCCCGGCGAGGTGTTCTGCATCGTCGGACGCTCCGGAGTGGGCAAGAGCGTGATGATCAAGCAGCTGGTGGGGCTGCTCGTGCCCGACCGCGGATCGATCCGCTTCGAGGGCGAGGAGGTGGTCGGGATGTCCGAGCGCCGGCTGACCGAGCTGCGCCGGCGCTGCCAGATGGTCTTCCAGCACGCCACGCTGTTCGATTCCATGTCGTGCGTGGAGAACGTGGCGCTGCCGATTCGCAAGCACCACGAGCTACCGGCGCGCCGGGCGCGCGAGCGGGCGCTGGGCTACCTGGCGCGAGCAGGGGTGGAGCACCTGGCCTACCGCCAGCCGGCCGCGTTGGGACCGGGGCTGCGCAAGCTGGTGGCGATCGCCCGCACTCTGACGCTCGAGCCGCGCGCGATCCTGTTCGATGAGCCGACCACCGGCCTCGATCCGCTCGCGGCGCGCAAGTTCGACTCGCTGGTGACCGGACCGCTGGCCGAGTCGGGCGTGACCCAGGTGGTGGTCTCGCACGACGTGCGCTCGGTCTTCGACATTGCGCATCGCTTGGCGATGCTGTACGACGGCGGCGTCCGTTTTCTGGGCACGGTCCGGGAACTGGCTGCGACCACTGATCCCGTGGTACGAAGCTTCATTGAGGGGCGACCCGACGGGAGCGAGCCATGAGCGGCGGCGGACGCGACGAACGGTTCCTGGAGCTGAAGGTCGGCGCGATGATCATCGTGGCCCTGGGGCTGCTGGTCACCTTCGTGCTGATCCTGGGAGACTGGTCGCTCTCGAGCCGCGAGCAGTTCGAGGTCCACTTCCAGAATCCGGGCGGGCTTTCCGCCGGGGCGCCGGTCAAGGTGGCCGGCCGCAAGGTAGGGACGATCACCGAGATGACCTATCTCGGACAGAGCGGCCCTCCGCATCCGGTCAGCGGGCGTCCGTCGCTGGTGCGCTGCCGCGTGGAGATCGACAGCGACGTCAGCGAGACCCTGCGGGCCGACGCGCGCTTCTACATCACGACCAAGGGCGTGCTCGGCGATCCCTTCTTGGAGATCGATCCGGGTGTATCGCAGGAGAAGATCGACTCCGATCGGCCGCTGTTCGGCGTCGATCCGCCGCGCCTCGATCTGTTTCTCGCCGATGCGGCCGAGCTGGTCACCGCGCTCAACGGTCTGCTGGGGCGCAACTCCGAGGATCTGGATCGGATCATCGGCGGCACGGCCGCGCTGATCGGCACGGTGGAGGAGATGGTGGAGGGCGACGGCGGTCCGTCCGAGGAGGGCGCGCGGATCGTTCGCATCCTCGAGGGGCTGGAGGGGTTGGTGGGCGAGACGCGGGAGCTGGTCACCGGCGCGCGCGAGAAGTTCATCGACGATCCGAGCGTGGAGCGCTCGCTGGACAACCTGGAGTCGCTCAGCCGCAAGCTGAACCGCGACATCGATCCGCTGATCGGGGACGTGAGAAAGGCGCTGGCCGTGGTCGATCGGCTCGGTGAGGCGCTGGGGCCCGAGGAGCGGGACGCGGTCAAGGACGCCCTCGGCAGGCTGGACGACATCGCCAGGCGCGCCGATTCGACGCTGGCCGATCTGGGCGAGATGGTGGGGCGGGTGCGAGACGGAGAGGGCACCGTGGGGCAGTTGATGGCCGACGAGGAGATCTACGACGACCTCAAGGAGCTGATCCGCGACATCAAGCAGCACCCCTGGAAGCTGATCTGGCAGGACTGAGAAGCATTGACATTTTTTGTAGAAATAGCTACAAGAAAATAGAAAGGGTTTGTTCGATGGTCGACTCCGGCATCCAGATCTCGGCTGTGATCTCGCGGGAGACAAAGGAGCGCCTGGAAAGCTATTCTCGCGCTCACGGGCTGAAGAAGGGATACATCGTCGAGTCGGCCCTCCTGCACCACATCTCGGCGCTCGAGTCCCTGCCATCCGACGTGCTGGTGCCTGCTCGTATCACCGTATCGCGACGCACCGGCGAGGAGATTCTCGATCGCGTCCGGCGGCCGGGCGAGCCCGCACCCGAGACCAGGGAGCTGCTCGGCGAGGCCGATGACGGCTGAGCACCGTTTCGGCGGAGCGCTGGAGGTACGGTTGCTGCGTCCCGACGACGATCGCTCGGGATTCGAGTCGGGCGACATAGAGTTGGATCGTTTTTTTCGTCGCTACGCCGGACAGAATCAGTTCCGTCACCACATCGGGGCGACCTACGTGGCGGTAGAAGGCGAGCGGATACTGGGGTTCGCCACCGTCGTTCCCGGTCAGATCGAAATCGAGGATCTGCCCGCCTCTCGCAAGAGGAAGCTTCCCCGCTACCCTCTTCCGGTGCTGCGTCTTGCGCGCCTGGCCACGGATCGCTCGGTCCGGGGACGAGGAGTGGCAAAGATCCTATTGGGGACAGTGCTCCGCATAGCGCGCGAGATGGCCGATACCGTGGGCTGCGTGGGAGCAGTGGTCGACGCCAAGCCGCAGGCGGTCGGTTTCTACCAGCGGTACGGATTCGAGGCTTTCGATGTAGTAGAGGGGATGCTGGACAGCAGGCCGCAACCGCAGACGATGTTCCTTCCCATCGGCAGCATTCCGTAATTTCGGCCTTTTCCGGAGCTGGAGCCGAGGATGACCGAGAGCCCGGTCGAGAGGATTCGCGAGGTGCCCGCCGAGGAGTTCCGGCGGCAGTGCAGCAGGACCGGGTTGTCGCGCTGCGCCCTGGCCGCCGCAGAGCCGATGATGTTGATCACGCTGGGCCTGGGGATGATGTCATTATCCGGCGACAAGGCCTCGGGCGGGCTCTCGAGCGACAAAAGTGGGTTTTGCGGATGGTGGTCCGGCTTGAACATGAACTGGCGGTCGACGATGTTGGAGACCATCGAGTAGACGATCCCCGGCTCGTAGATTCTGATTGGATGTCCCATGCTACCTACATCGGACGATCGGCACGATCGGTTGCAAAAAAGTTGGACCCCTGCGCGAAAAACCGCCCGGAACGGAACTTTCCAATCAGCTGATTATCTACCCCCGCCGCGCTTCAGCGTGTCTGACACCCGCGCTTCAGGGTCTTCAGTTTGTAGACGTACGGGTCAAGCTGCGGAGGCTCTACCCGATCTTGGAGGCCTGACGTGCTACTAGTTGATATCGAGGGCAACGGGAGGTTCGACGATCCGAACGCTCCCAACGACGGAATCGGCCCGCCGTGGGTCGACATGGGAGCCTACGAGTATCTGCCAGAGGAGGAGATGTGATGGGATGGTCAAGAGCACTTTGCGCGATTACTCTTCTCGCTTGGGCCGCCGTTCTGGCCTGCACTTCGAACCCGCCGATTCTGAAGCAGGACGCGGGAGACGTGGACGCTGACACGGATCTTGAAGCGGATGCCGACACGGACACCGACACCGATGCCGACACGGACACTGGGACCGGGACGGGATCGAACGCTTGCGACCATGAAATAGATTGGGCCGATATTGCGGGCGGCAACTTCATGATGGGTGGGCCGGAAGGTACGGTTCAAGACACGCGTTTGCCGATGCACGAGGTGACGGTTCCCTCCTTCGAAATGACGCGTACCGAGATCACGGCGGCCCAGTACCGCTGCTGCTACCTCGACGGAGCTTGCGGCGAGCCGCAGCCCGACGGCTACGTTCCCGATGACGGACCGTTCGAGTACGACGATCTTTCTAACTGCAACTGGGATCTTCCCGAGGAGGACGATCGGCCGATCAACTGCGTGAGCTGGCAGCAGGCGGTGGAGTTCTGCGAGTGGGCCGGGGGCCGGCTGCCGAGCGAGGCGGAGTGGGAGTACGCGGCCCGCGGCCAGGGGCAGGACGTCACCTACCCGTGGGGCGAGGCCGCGTACTCCCACTCCGCCTCGCTCGGCAGCCGGCCCCCGGCCCACTCGCAGAACTCCACCGCCTGCTGCCAGCTCACGCAGTTGATCGGCCGATCGT
>JAWOBP010000044.1:0-14943 GCA_046484285.1 Polyangia bacterium | reverse complement strand
CGTTTCTCAAAGCGGCGCTGATGGGCAGGCGCACGCCTGCAGACTGGCCGCCGGGTACGTACCCGCCGTCCTCGCTGTGGCCGGTGGGCGCCCCGGCGGCGCCCTGCTGAGGGCGGACCGAATCGAGACCAGGGCCAAGACAAGGGGCGCGGGCGAGCCGAAAAGCGAGCGCCCGTCGCACCGCTGCGTCTTTTGGAGCGATTGTCGGCGAGAAAAGCCGCCGGCGGGTCGGCGCGGCGAGTGAATCTCAAGCTTTCCCCAGCTGAAAAGCTCAAGAGAAGCCGACACCACCAGCCTTGGCGCCGAGCAAGCGCCGCAGAACCGGCAAACCGTGGGGAGAGATCAAGACCAACACCGAAATCAACAATGATTCCCGTTTGATCCGTATACCCCAAGTCGAGTTAGAAGAATTAATCCACTATCCCCAGCCAGTCCCGCATCAGGAACAGCAGCCTGCCGATCAGCAGGTAGACCCGCGAGAGGATCGTGTAGCTGAAGGTCGCGCCGAAACCGATCATCAGAATCCATGTGCCCAGCTTGCCGGTCGCTTTCAGCGCCCCGCGCTGCGGCCGCGAGAAAAAAAAGTAGGTCAGCGCCGCGACGGTACCCAGCACCAGCACCAGCTCGCCCAGGACTCGGTCCCAGCTCCCGTCCAGCGAGACCCGCATCGTCCCGGCCACCTGGGCCAGCACCCCGGCCTCCATCTCGGTGGGGATCGCCAGCCCCAGGTCGATCGAGAGCCAAAAGGCCAGCGCCAGACGGTACAGGTCGCGGGTGCGCTCCACGTACTTGCAGGCCCACATGAAGCAGATCCCGACCACCACCCAGAGGTGGGCGTTGGCTCCCGCCCCGCTCTCCCAAAGCGGCATCACCAGCTCGGGGACGAAGACGTTCTTCCAGTAGGTGACCAGCATGTAGCCGGTGGAGAGCCCGACCAGCAGGTGCTCGATCAAGCAGAAGAAAGGGTTGTCCCGGTAGAGGAAGGACAGCACGCCGAGGGTGAGAATCGCCGCTATCCAGACGTACGGATCGCCCGACACCTCAGCCCTCCTTGCCCTTGACCCAGCGAGCGGTCAGGTAGCCGGCGTTGCCCAGCGCGATGAAGATCAGGATCGCGACCAGCGCCAGCGACTGCGAGCCCAGCCCGCGCGTGGCGTCCCCGGTTTGCTCCAGCACCCCGGCGACGACCAGTAGCCCCTCGTACTCCGCGCCGGCGCGGCCTCCGGCGAGCAGCCCCTCGACCTGGCCGGTCTGCAAGTAGGGGTAGTAGTCGGTGGCCTGGACTGCGGTGCAGGCCACCAGAAAATCGAAGCCGAACGGCGCCACGCCGTAGTTGATCCAGAAGCGCGGCATCGAGTTGGAGGCCACGTCGATCACCGCCGAGACGTCGCGGTAGCTGTCCACCCCGCGCATCAGCGGCAGCTCGTCGAGCGGCGTGCCGCGGTCGTCGGCGTGGAAGTAGGAGCGGATCGAGCTGCCCATCCCGTACATCGTGTAGGCGTAGGAGGAGGCGTAGCCCAAAAAGACGTAGTCCTCTCCGTAGGTCAGGCCGTAGTCGCGCTCCATCCCGGCCAGGTAGCGGCGCAGCGGCGAGGCGGCCTCGGTCATGAAGGTCAGCAGGATCACCGGCTCGCCGGCGTTGAAGAGGCGGTGCAGAACCGCGAGCAGAATCGGCTCCAGCTCGGCCATCGTCTGCGGCCCGAAGTCGACGCAGAGCATCACCGGCCCGGGCCTGTCCACCGCCTCGACCAGCTCGCGGTCGAAGCGCCGCGTCTGGGAGCTGGGCGTGGCCATGAACGAGACCGGCAGCAGGAACGGCAGCGCCACCGCAACCAGGATCGCCAAAAAAATCCAGCGCCGGTCGAGGCGGGACAATCTCGTCAGAGCCGGTTCTCTCTTCTCGGTCACCTTCAGCGCTCCCGGTCCAGGATCGTACGGTCGATGCCCAGGATCGTCTTGAGCGCCACTCCGATCGCGCCCAGCGCCACTCCGATCAGAATCGCGCGCTTCGCCGCGGTGTTGGGGTACTCGAGCAAGAACTCGGAGACCGCGGCCAGCGAGGGCAACCCGTCCTCGACGACCGGAATCAGGCCCAGCATCACGATCGCGGCCGAGACGAGCAGCACCGTCGCCTCGGTGGTGCGCGCGCGGAAGGCGCGGAAGGCGGCCGAGCCGATGAAGAAGGCCAGCAGCGCGAACATCGTCGCCTCGATTGGAGTGATCAGGTACTCGAACCAGTCGGCGAACACTGTCCCGTCCTGGATTCCGCCCGCCATCCCGGCGATCACCATCGCCAGCATCGAAATCAGCGTAACCAGCGAGTAGCCCCAACGACGCTGCCGGCGCGCCACGCGACGCACGTGCATCGCGGCCAGCCCGCCCAGAGCAAGGAAGATGATGAAGGCGTTGAGCGGCTGCTTCCACTGCAGCATCAGCTCCTTGGGGCCCTGAACGGCCGGATGCGGAAGGTAGTACTGCGCCGCCCAGAACAGGCCGAGCACGAGCAGCAGCACGAACGGCAACCGGTAGCCGAGTCGCTCGCGCATCAGCGGCCTCCCTCGAGCAGCGCGCTGAGCTCGTCGAGCAGCTCCGGGGCGAACGAGACGCCGGCCGCGCCCAGCAACGAGAGCCCCAGCCCGACCAGGATCAGCGCCAGCGTCAGCATCTTGAACCAGTCGTTGGCCTTGACCGTGGAGCGGCTGATCGGATCGCCTGCGGCCAGCGCGGCCGCGGCAAACAGCTCCTCGCCGATCATGGTGTGATCGCAGGTGGTGATGATGAATGGCAGCTGGGTCACCGAGTCGGTGCCGCCGATCTGGACCGCGCCGGTGGCGGCGCCGGTCTCGGCCAGGATCAGCGCCTCGGAGAAGAAGTGGCCGATCAGGAAATTGGAGGCGGTGCGCTCGCGGGTCATCATCCCGGCCACCGCTGCGGCGTAGGTCAGAAAGCGCGAGGTCAGGTAGCTGACGTCGTCGGGGGAGTGGTCCTCGGCGCGTCCGGCCTTGTGGAACGCCTGGCGCACCACGCTCTGCGCGACCGGGTAGGTCAGCGGGTCGTAGTTGGGCACCTTGATCCGCGTGCGCAGGCGGGCCGCGCGCTCGGCCACCTTGGACAGGATCCCGATCGAGGCGACGGTCACCGGGTGGGTCACCGAGGTCAGGCCCGGCGCGTAGAGCACGGGACGCCCCATCTCGGCGGCGCGGCCCACCGCGTCGCCGGCCGCCTCCAGCCCGGCGATCGGTCGGATGTAGAGCTCGGCGCCCCGGCTGCCCCGCCGCACCAGGAAGAAGAACATCGCGGCGAAGAGCAGCACCGCCGCCAAATTGGCCAGGCGCCCGGTGTCGATCCACGAGGGACGCGGAGAGACTTCCGCGCTGGGAGGAGTCGCGGCCGAGACACCCCCCTCGCCCACGGCGCGCACCAGGTAGCGATAACCGTCGCCGTCGCTCAGCGGCAGCTCATCGTCGCCCTCGTCGACGTATTCACTCTCCTCCGGACCGACAGAGGCGATCTCGCGCTCGACGCCGCCGGAATCGATCCGAACCAGCCGCTGGTCGACGACCCCGGCCGAAGGGCTGGGCCGCCAGCGAAGCTCGATCGCACCCCCGCCGTCGTCGGGCCGATCGCGGACTTCCAGCTCGGCGGGAGGCTCGATCCCGGAGCGATCCGCCGTGGCCGGCGGAGCAACACAAAAGACCGCGGCCAGCCAGCCCGAAACAGCAACTGGAATCGAGATCCGCACAATCCACTTGTACCCGCCCGCCGCCGCACGCCGCAAAAAAACAGAAGGCGTATCTACGTATCTATGGGACGCTCGTCTCCAGCAACTCGACGAAGGCCCGCGCCACGGCCGGCTCCCTGAGGTGGTCGTCGTTGTGGGCTCCGCGCGCTTCGACGAGGCGGGCCCTCTCTCCCCCGGCCTCGACGATTCTCTTCGCGTGCTCGAACGGTATCAGGCCGTCGTTTCGACTGTGAATCACCAGCAACGGGACGTCGAGCTGCTCCACGTTGGCGGCGGTCGGGTACTCATAGCGCAGCATGCTGCGCACGGGCAGCAGGGGGTAGGCCTCGACGGCGAACTGTTCGATACTGCTGAAGGCCGAGTCGAGCACCACGGCCGCGTTCGGCACCTCGGCGGCCAGCCGCGAGGCCACCGCGCCTCCCAGGGACTTGCCGTAGATCACGATCCGATCCGGGGACACTCCGCGCCGCTCGACCAGGTGGCGGTGGGCGGCCCGGGCGTCACGGTAGGTGCCCTGCTCGTCGGGGCTGCCCGTGCTGAGCCCGAAGCCGCGGTAGTCGAAGACCAGCACGGATACGCCCAGCCGGTGGAGCGTGCCCACGACCGGCACCCGGTTGGAGACGTTTCCCGCGTTTCCGTGACAGAGCAGCAACGTGGCCCGAGCCGAGTCGTGGGGGACGTAGAAGCCGTGGACGGTCTCGCCGTCCTCGGTCTCGATGCGCACGTCGTCGTAGTCGAGCCCCACGTCCGCCGGGGTCGCGTCAATTCCCTTCCAGGGATGGTAGACCAACTTCGACTGGCAGGCGTAGAGCCCGACCAGCAGCGCGCCGAGCCCGACGAGCAATACCGCGGCGCCGCGCGTCATGCGATGGAAGACCGCGCGGACCCCGGTTATCGACCCGGCGTTTTCGGCCCGGCGAGACACTCAGACGCAGCCGTCCGTCGGCATGCAGCAGACGCCGCCGTCCGGAGCGCACGAGGTGTAGACCGCGCCCCAACCCGTGGGACACTCGTGCTCGTTGTCCGCGCCGCCGGGCACGCACACGCCGCCCTGGTTCTCGCAATCGTTGCCCGGCTGGCTGTAGGGCACGCAGCACCACTGGTCCTGCTCGCAGTCGGCGATCGTGTCGCCTACGAGCGATCCGTCGGGACAGGCCGCGCAGCCGGCCACCAGCTCGGTGCAGGCGCCGCCCAGCACGACCGCGCACTCCGGATCGGAGGGCCCGGGGTCGGACTCGGTGTCTGAGTCGCTGTCCGAGTCGCTGTCCGAGTCGGCGTCCGTGTCGGTGTCGGCATCCGAATCCGAGCTCCCCAAATCGTCACCCGTCGATCCGACGTGGTGACAGGAGACGACCGCTATCAATGCAAGAATCACAATGCCAAACGAGAATCCGCGCAAAATCGCACCTCCAATTCCTATATTGTGCGAGAAACCGGTCCGCGCTTGCAACTGTCGACGACGCCCTCGCGGTCGAACGCCGCTTGCGGTAACCTGTCCTGCATGCCGATTCGCTCCATGGCTCTGCCGCTCGCGTTGCCGATCTGCCTGGCGCTCTCTCCTCCCGCCCTGGGCGAAGACAAGCTGGACGAGGTGCGCGAGGAGGTCCGCGAGCCCTCGGGCGAGGGACGCGATCCCGATCAGGGCGGCGCGGCCGAAACCCCCTACTGGGGCGACGGTCACCACATCGAGGACTACGAGGGCTCCTACGCCTGTCCGCCGGGAGATCCCAACTGCCAAACCGGCAGCGAGACCGACGCGGCCGAGGTGCTGCTGGGCTACGGGCTGGGATTTCTCTTCTGGCTGCCCCACGTGATCATCGAGGGACCCGATCCGCGCGACGGCTGGTTCGCCGGACCGCCCTACTCCGGCGGCAAGCGCGGCCACATGCGCTTCGAGCCCTGGTTCCAGGATGAGCCGCGCGCGGAGACGACCGAAAAGGGCGATCTGCTGATCGGCGCCGGCGAGGAGCCGGGCGACGACGGCGGGCGCACGGCCCGCCCGCTGTCGCTGAGGCTCTCGGCAGAGTACGGGCACGACATCGACGATCTCTACAAGCCGTCGGCAGAGCTGCTGCTTTCCACCTCGCTCCGCTTCGGCCTGCAAGGCGGCGTGACCTGGTTCCGCGAGGAGACGGTCGACGGCGTCGATCAGCTCCTGGTCTGGGACGCCAACGCGATCTTCCGCTTCGCCCAGCACGAGGCGGTGGAGATGAGGAGCGGAATCGGCGCCAGGCTGATGCACGACTTCCAGGCCGCGGCCCGGATCGACGCCGGCTTCAACTTCACCTACGGCCTGGATATCTTCCCGGTCGACCCGCTGGTCCTCTCGGCCTCGATCGACCTGGGCAACCTGGGCTACGCCTTCGTGGCCCACGGCCGCGGGCAGATCGGAGTCACGCGCTGGGGGGTCGAGATCTACGCCGGCTGGGACGCGATGTGGATAGGAAAGGTCCCGCTCCACGGCCCGATCCTGGGCCTGCGGGGATGGATCTGACAAGACGACGGCGCTTCTGGCTGACGCTCAGGAACACCAGCCAAAAAAACTGTTGGCAAACCATCTCCGAATCGAATACTATGCATTGAAAACGGCTGCCGAGCTCACGAAGCCCTGCTGTTGGTCGCGGCAGGAGCTGTGAATGGCAGCGCTTCGAAGGGGTGGACAATGTCGCCAACAGAGAAAAACAGAGTCGCGGGATCGGAAGCACATCTCTTTATTTTCGTGTTTCTTACCTGTTCCGCACTTTTTCCAGTCAAAGCTTTGTCAGACGAATGGCCTGACAACTGGGACTGGGAGCCCGTGCCCAACGCCTGTCCTGTCGACCCGGACGCTGACGTTACCGAGCAGCCATGCCCGGACGGTATCGTTCCAGATGAGTTCGGTGACAAGCCTCTCTTCTTTTTCTTGGGAGGTACTTGCGATTTTGGACAAAGGCAGAAGCAAAGTGAGATTCGCGACGCTTACAGGCAATGGCTCGGAGAGGGAGAGGTGCCTCTCAGCGACGATTCGACGGCTGGTGCCGAATCCATTTACCAAAATGACATCCTGTGGAGCCAACTAAACGATGCAGTTCCTAAGTTCCGTGGCGGGGAGACCGGCCAACTGATACTCGGCTCTGAGAATGTCCTCGGCGAGGGCAATGCAGGTATCGTGAACGGCGAGGCGCTCTACTTCAGGATCCCGTGGAACTGCTGGACCGGGACCAACGCCGGTGCCTGGGAGGCCCTGAAGCAAATATACGATATTTCGAGCAGCATTTTCGAAACATACGAACAGTACGACGCGCCGTTCAACCCGCAGATCTACATAATAGCACACAGCGGCGGTGGTCTGGTAGTAAGAACCATGCTTACCAGTTTCGAGGATTTCGAGTCCTATGAAATAAAAGACTTTTTCAATGAGCCGCGAAGCGGTTCGGGCAGTAAGGAACAAATAGTGTCTGTGAAAGCATTACAGGTTTGAGTGCTGCTTTCTGCGTCACTTCAGGAGTAGCAGGTTGCGGAACTTTCTATACTTGTCTCACAAATGGAATAGCCCTCAGCACCACAGATGCTTGGTCGGCTATCTGCAACTGGACAGACAATGGACTCGATAATGCTTTTGATTATCCAGACTACATCGAAACCATTTTGTGTGATGCCGAATTCACCAGGCATGGATGGACATATGAAATGTACAGTCCGCATGGAGCCTGGACAGATCTTGGAGACAACTGGGAGGAAATTGAGCTAATTGAATGGGCCGGAGAATCATGCGGTAGCGGAGACGAGATTTTCGATCTGGATGCCGTCAGCGTGGATTACTCCGAAATACCTACCGGCCCGGAAATGGCCGGTCTTACATACTGGGAATGGTGTTGGAACGATTCCAACATATACAACGAAGGAGGCGACCAACATTTCGATGATGATGGCGTGGTTCCGATCTGGAGCGCGCTCCACTGCAACAACCCCGAGTTCGATGCGCCCGGTCTGGACAATGCGGACAGGGCCCGGGTCTACGCGAACCACGAATCGATCAAACACTGCGACGCTACTGCCCGAATCATAAAGGACTGGTTGTACGATCTGTATGACGGAGACGGCGACCAGATCGTCGATAAGGAGGACAATTGTCCCAACGTTCCCAACCACTACCAGGAGAACCTGGACGGTGATTCCTTCGGCGACGCATGCGACGATGACATAGACGGAGACGGCGTCACCAACACTCCCTCCGACATCACCATCTATCTCCCCGATCCAGGAACCGGGGAAGTCATCTCCTTCAATCTGCCCGGGGTCACGGACTGCAACGACTATCTGTGGACCTTGAGATTGGATGTCGACGAGGATGGGGTATGCGACCACTACACCTACACGGACGAGGGGCCACAATGGACGACCGGCTCCGCCCCGGGACTGGAGCTTCCGCCGGCGCCAGATCCCTCGGACGAGTCCACCATGCTGCTGGACCTGAGTGACGAATGGCAATACGAGCTGAAGGACGACGTCTTTCCGGCCAATTACAAGCTCGAGGGCGACTGGTCATTCGAAACCCAGGGTTACGGAGCCTTTGCTCACCACCAGTGGTGCATTGCCAACGCGATCGCGGCCCGCGGTGTGTACTCGCACAACGACGGCAACGACAACGACACTCCGATCCTGGAGGACGCGCTCGCGTCGATCCAGGACAGCGCCTGCGACATCGACAACTGTGCCCGCATGGTGCCGGACGAGGAGTACGGCGAGCCGCTCAGCCACGCTCTTTGCCATACCCAGTACGGCTCGGATGCCTGGAAGGTCGAGTGCGCCGGGACCATACTCAAGCTGAAAGCGGGATACGATTCGTGGGAAGACCTGGAGCAGGCCTACTCGGACATGTTCAACTCGGACGGACCAGAGGACGACGATTACGACGAGTACGATTACGATTTGTTCGAGCTCTACTTTCGCAACGGTCCTGCCGGAGATGATCAATCGGACATCAACGACAACGGAAACGGCGACAAGTGCGATGCGCTGCCCGACATAGGCAACCTTCGACAGAGCGACAGCCCAACGCTGATCAACGCCGGGCACACAATCGAGCCGAACCAGGAGGTGGTCGAATGTCAGCCGCCGTTCGACGAGGAGTACGATGTCTGCGACGCCGAGACCGGTCTGCCCACCAAGCTGCCGAACGGTGAGTTCTTCACCGGGCCCCAGTACCTGCCGGACCTCTGCGAGTGCCACGACGAAAACATGGAGATCGTGGGCGAGTGCGAGATCACGAAGTACGTACTCAGCCAGGAGATGTACCTGCACTTGGACGTGCAGGGCTTCGAGGCCATCTGCCCTGACAACAGCGGAACCTGGCCCGAGGACAGCGACGACCCGTACTGCCCGGCGGAGATGACGCCCCCGGACGACTCGCTCGTGCAGCCCGCGACCTTCGGGGGATGCGCTTGTCGTGAAGGCGAAGTGTATTGCGCTCAGTTTGAACAAATTTGTGACCAGTCATTTGAAGGACAATACGACGACATTGGTAGACCACGTTACGCGTATCACGAGAAAAGGCACGCCTTCGCCAACGATCTAGAGTGCAACGACACTCACGAAAACGATGACCGCCAGCACCCGGGCTGCACCGGCGAGCTGGTCTCCGACCCGGAGCACGAGCACCCGCTGGCCGCGGACGACCTGTGGGTCAGCCCGCAGTGCGGCAGGACTCCTTCCGGCAACCCGTGGCTCGCGGCGGTGCAGCCCGTGATGTCCGAGGACGACCCGGACAGCTGGGTGCCGATCCCGCTCCTGCCCGAGTACTCGGGCGACGACAACTACCCGATCGAGGGCTGGAACCTCTACGACCAGGGCGAGGGCTGCGACGAGACGGGTTGTCCCGAGGGAGGCTGCGACAGGATCCTCTTCGATTTCCGGCGGGCCGGCCAGGGGGGAGAGCTGCCGGAGCCTCTCGACCCGTTCGAGCAGCCCGACGAGGATCAGCCCCGCTGGGGCAAGCACCGCGTGATGAAGTGGAACTACTTCAACGAGCCGGACAAGCTCGACGAGACGTCGTTCCCGTTCCCCGGCCGGTACTCCGCGCAATGGGTGGGGTGGCTGCGAGATACGGAATCATACGACTTGCCGTATTGGACCAGGTACAAATTCACCGGCCACGAAACCGAGGCAGAGACGAGCGACGACTTCACTCGCTACCGGAGCTGGGACGAAGCCGGCTACGTGCAGTACGCGAACAACTGCGAGTTCGTCGGTATCGAGGTGGGCGGTCTCGATGTCCTCCCCGCCCTGGTGCAAGACTTCGGCCCGTTCGGCTGGAACCCCGGCGAGACGGATCCGGTGCTGGAAAAGAAGGCCGGGGAGATGCCCGCCGGGCTGGCGGCGTCGCCGGACGGCTTGCCGGAGGTGGTGTTTCGCCGGTTCCGGGGAGACGGACGGATCGGAATCGAGCAAAGAAAGCCGGCCCACGGTCTCGGCGTCGATCCGGACAGCTCCGGGTACGGGTTCGTGACCGGGTTCGTGGACGAGAAGCAGAAGCGAGAGATCGCCGCGCTGGTCTCTCCGACCGAGGTCTGCGAAGAGGCGGCGGACGGCCAGTCGGCGCCGATCGATCGCAGGGGCATAGGCGACGTCTTCTCGGCCGTTTTCGGCGGCAGCTCCGAGGGAGGCCAGCCCTCCGACCGCTTCTGGATCGAGATCGACTGGGTCGCGGACGACTCGTGGTTCGAGATCGGCGCCGGCTCCGCGAGCGCGCCTCCCGGTCTGTTCGACCCGGAGCTCGTCTACGATCGACCCTCGGGCCGGGTCTTCCTGGTAGAGGGCATTCTCGCAGACGGATCGCGGCTGGAAGAGATCTGGTCGCTCGATCTGACAAGCGGCGTCTGGCGGAGCCACGGGAAGAGCGGCGCCGGGCCTGTCTGCTCCGGGGACTGCCACGTCGTGCACGACCACGTGGACCGCGTGGCCTACGTCCTGGACGGCTCCGGGCGAGAGACTACTTCCTGGTCGATACGCGAGGTGGATCTGCGCACCGGTCAGACTACCGAGATCGAAACAGGCGGTTTCTCTCCCGCCCCTCGCAGCGGAGCCGCCGCTGCCTGGTGGGGTGCGCGAGGGTATGTCGTGGTCGCCGGGGGGGTGGACGACGGAGGAGCTCTGCTCGGCGACGTCTGGGGCCTCGATCCCGACCGGGGAGAATGGCTGAGGATCGACCGTGCCGAAAAGAACACGATGCAAAGAGCCGCCCGCAAGAACGCGTTGCTGATCCCAGCGCCGCGAGGAGAAGCGCTCTACCTCGCCGGAGGAGAGAGCCGCGCCGGCAGGGAGGACCCGCAGCGGATGCTGCGATTCGACCCCTCCGGGCGGTGGCGCATCCAGGACGGAAGACCGCGGGTGAAGCTCCCCGCGGACGGCGGTCTTCTTGAGGGACGCCACGATTTCGAGGATCAGCGCCTGATGATGGTGGACCTGCCCTCCGGGATGGGCGCGACCGGTCAGCTCGTCGAGGTCTCGCTCTCGGTCGAGCCGGGCAGGTCTCTGGGCGTGCACCTGGTCGACGTGGAGCGGGGGCTGCTGCGCTGGATCCCGCGGGTGGAGGGTCGCGCCGCGGTCACCTGGATGGCCAGGAGGGGCCAGGAGGTCGGAATCCGCCTGGTCGGCGAGCCAGGAGAGGATCCCGCGGCATACACGCTCGAGACGCGCCTGGTTAGAGCGCGGGAGGAGCCGGCCGACGAGCGGCGCTTCTTCGCGTTCGGCGGGTACGACCTTTCCGAGCGCACCCTGGTCGCTACCAACGGCCGCAGGGTCCGCACCGGAGAGATCCGCGAGGACGGAACCATGAATCTGCTCGCCTCCAGCAGGACGGCGCTGGCGCGCGACGTCGTGGTCGACGGGAACCACGCGTTCGTCGCTGACGGGCTCCGCGGGCTGCTGGTGTACGACGTCTCCGACCCGGCCGAGCCGTCGCTCGCCGGAAAGGAGTGGCTGCTGGGAGGAGGCTGGAGCATCGCCAAGCGCGGCGATTCCGTGTACCTGGCTTCGGGCATCTACGGGATCCAGGTCGTGGACGTCTCGGACCCGAGCGCCCCGGTCTGGGTGGACAACCTGTTCGCCTGCGACGTGGTCGATGGCGTCGAGGTGGGAGGTAACGGCCTGGTCGCGGCCTCCACCTGGATCGACGGCGTGACCCTGCTCTCCGAGAGCCGAGACGAAGTGTTGGGAACATACGAGCCCGAAGCCTGTCCCTCCGACCTGGCGCTGGACGGCAGCATCCTGAGCGTCGCGTTCGACGACGGGAGCGTGGAGCAGGTGGACGTGACAGACGCGGCGAATCCGCGCCGCCTGGGCGTCGAAGAGGACGCCCGGCGAGCCGTGAGCGGCAGAGTGGGAGACGGTTTCGTCCTGGACGTGGAGCCCGGGTGGCTGAGCAGCGAGTTGCGAAGCTACCTGTTCGCGGACGAGCCATGATTGTAGGAGGAAGAACCTAGATGATCGAATCTATCACCAGAGCAATGATCTTCCTGTGCCTGGCCTGCGCGCTGGCAGCGGGTTGCGACCGAGACGGCGGGGCGTCGGCCGACGGCGGCGACTCGGACGCGGACTCGGACGCGGACTCGGACGCGGACTCCGATGCGGACTCGGACGCCGACGCGGATACGGACGCTGACTCGGACAGCGACACCGATGCCGACTCCGACAGCGACAGCGACACCGATACCGACTCAGATTCCGACACCGGCCCGCTGGAGTGCGACGCAGGCCCGCCCGAGGTGGACCCGGACGCCTACTACCTGCCCGAAGGCTGCCGCCGCATGGCGGCCAGCGCCTCTCTATCAGTTGGAGGAAGAGACGGCCTTAGTGAGGAAAGGATGGTATGGGGAGACTATATTGAAGAATGTGAAGCACATGGTGTTATTTTACACTCTTTTTCTTTCGATTATGCTACCGTAATTGATTATACTTTAATTCCAAAGCACCAAGACTACCCAAGGCTGTTCGGAGACACTGTTTTTTGGAACCAACAAACAAACGACAATTGGAAATCTCGTGAACTGTTCAGCCTTTCAGTTGACGGTGAAGAAAAAAAACAGCTCACCGACGACCAATGCGCGGACGCAACACAAATCCCAGGGAACGAATACATTGTTTATACAAAGGTGTGCAGCGAAGAAGGCGAAAGAGCACTCTACTACATGGACCTGCTGACCCAGGAAGAAACAGAGATAGTCCCGTCCGCGGTCTCGCCCCCAGGACCGATGATCCATTTCGACGGAAACCGCTATGTCGCCTGGTCATACGAGGGGCTGATCCAAGGTTACGACATCGAAGCGCCGACGACTCCGTCGCCTTTGTACCCCGAGGCCTTCGGACAGTCCTGGCCCGCCGTGCACGAAGGAAAGATCTACTCGGGCACCAGCCTGG
The DNA here is from genome assembly GCA_046484285.1 of Polyangia bacterium. Taxonomy (GTDB): domain Bacteria; phylum Myxococcota_A; class Polyangia; order JAAYKL01; family JAAYKL01; genus CAZHCG01. The sequence continues at coordinate 1,805 of JAWOBP010000044.1, read as the reverse complement.
AGGAGACCGCCGACACGATGGGATACGATCTCTGGGTCTACGATTTCTCTGATTCGAGCTGGGAATGGCTCGACCAGTCGCCGTGGGACCAGCTCAATCCCGACGTGGACGGCCACCTGATCGCCTACCTGGACACCGAGGAGCTCGGCTCCAGGTGGTTCTACAACGGCAACCAGTCACACGTGGAGATCATGGATCTCGACACCCACGAGACGCGCCGCATCACTCTCGACCACGGCCTCTACTACGGGGTCGGCATCGCCGGAAAGCACCTCTCGTTCGCCCTCGACACTGGAGGTGACACGCAAGTCCTGTGCGACCTGGAGCAAGGCGGCTTCATCGACGCCGAGGGCCACGTCTGCCCCGAGAGCGGCTGCCCCGAGCCGGACGCCGGACAGGACGCCGGACCGGACGGGGGCGTCTAGGTCGACGCGATGAGAAGGAAGGCTTCTATCTGGATCCTCGCCTCTGCGGTCGTCGCCGCCGGGCTGGCGGCGCTCGCGGTCTTCGTCACGGGCACCGGCGAGGAGGAAGCCCCTCCCAGCGAGGAGAAGCGCCCGGTCGAAAGAGACGGGTCTCGTCGAACCGCCGCCGGGCTGGAGGAGGCCGTCGAGCGCCTGCGGGCACGTGGCGGAGGGTTTCCAGGAGAGCTGCGGGCGCAGGAGGCCTCGGGAGAGGCCCGCGAGCACTTCGAGCGACAGGCCGGCTGGGAGAGGAGACAGACGCCCTCGGCCGCGGTCGAGAACGCCCGCGAGAAGCTCGAGGCGATCGACGAGCAGCTCCGGGCGGCCACCGACGAGGCGGAGATCAGGCACCTCGAGAACCGCAAGCGGATGGTCGAGTCGGTGCTGAAAAAGCTGGAGGCGATCGCCGAGCGGTGATCCTGCGAGCCGGAGCTGCGAGTCGGACGAGCGGGCAAGGATGCCAGCGCTTTGCACGTGTTGTTGACGAAATACGGCGGAGGCGTGCGTGCTCAGTCTGCTCCGGCGTCTCCCTTTTCGCGCGAGGGGAGCTCGCCGTCGCTGACCTGGCCGGCCAGGGCCTCCTTCAGCTTGCCCAGCTGGCGCAGCCGCTCGGCCCGGCTGCGGTAGACCTCGAGCCCGGCGATGCGATCGCCCTCCAGCTGGAAGACGTGCGCCCCGTGCAGCAACAGCTCCTTGCCCGGCCCGGCGTCCGGCCCGGCGTCTCCTTTTCCGGCCGCCGGCTTGCCGTGCAGTGTGTACAGGGCGACCGCCCAGCCGTCCGCGGTGACCACCTTCAGCACCTCGAAGGTCATCTCGGACAGCCCCTCGAGATACCCGGACAGCTCGCGCTTGGCCTCGTCGAGCCCGCCGGCCGCACCGGTGGAGTGATCGGCGAAGGCAAAGCCCTCGGACGTCCGCTCGTCCAGCTCGTCGAAGTTGCGGCTCTCCAGCAGCTCGTAGAACGCACGCACCATCTCCTCGGCGTCCGCGCTCGGCTCTCCTTTCACCATCTGCGGCTCGCCCGAGACTTGCTCGGGCACCGGCGGTGGATCGCCGCTCATCCAGCCCAGCTGGCGGCGGATCGCGGACTGCTCGTAGAAGAGCATGATCCCCTTTTGCAGCCCGTCTTTCGTCTTGACGAAATACACTCCGTGATAGCCGACCTTCTCGGGCTTCATCTCCACGCCCTGCTGGTCGTAGCGCCGCGTCCCGGTCAGCACGAACTGGGCCACCAGCATCTCGCCGCTTCCGATCACGCGCCGCACGCCGATCTTCGAGTGCGGCAGGATGCCCTTGAAGCCCGTGATCTGGCGCACCACGGCGCGGCGTCCGACCGCCGGC
>JAWOBP010000095.1:0-63224 GCA_046484285.1 Polyangia bacterium | reverse complement strand
ACCCCCGGCCCGAAACGTTTCCCCCACAGCGCGGAGTGCTCCGAGTGTACGTCTCCGGCTGCCCATGTACCCCACATCGGACGGTCGGCCCGAAGAGTTGCAAAAAAGTGCACCAGCACCGCCCCGAACTGTCTTCGGTCCCGGGCGGATCGGGAGGAGGATCGGGAGGTGCGCGGCAGAGACGCGCCTCGGTCAGTATGTGTAGATCGAGTAGACGTAGTCCAGAGACTCGCCGGCCTTCTCGTCGGCGTTGGCGTCCGCGTTGACATGGACAAACCAGCTCGAGCTCCTTGGCGGGGCCCTTTCCTCGGCCTGGTAGTGGACCACGACGCCGCCGCTCGACGACTCGCCGGTCGCCAGCGTCTCTCCACGGTGCGGGCAGACGCCCACGCCCAGGTCGACGCGGAGATCCTCGAACGAGGCGTCCTTCCAGCGTATCACCGCGATCGCAGATTCGTGTTCCTGGGGCATCCTCCAGGCGTGGCGGTTGTGGGTCTCGTCCCGCTGCTCGCCGGGCAGGGGCAGGGTCAGCGTGGCAGCTCTGTTCTTCACCAGCTCGCTGGCGCCGTTGGCCTCGATCAGCGTTGCGATCCGGTCCTCGGGAGCCGTCTCTTCGTCGCCGGCGCTCTCGTCCACCGCAGCCGCGTCGGCTCTCTTCCCGTCCTCGCCGCCGCACGCGGCGACACAAAGGAGTGCAAAAGCGAGCGGAGCGATTCCGAGCTTCGAGATTCCCTTTTGCATGGCGTGCTCCTTGATACTTTGTCGAAAGGAGAAAGTCTACCAGAATGCTGAACTATAGTCCCGGGACGTCTCCGTGTTTCGCTCGAGGCCGCCGGGGGTGTAGCTTCGGCTGATGGGAGCGGATTGATGGAGCACATTTTGGACATCGTGGTCGGCGACTTCGGGCGGCCGGGCACGTTGCGCTACCTGCGGGCGTTCTCCGACCTGGAGCGCGAGGCGATTTCTCCGGGATTGCCGCCGGGCGTGCCGTTCATGGACGAGCACCGCCGCGTGCAGCTGGTCGTGCTGTGCCAGCTCAGGCACGTCAAGCGCGAGATCCTGGAGCGCTTCGTCGCGGAGGGCAGGGCGGTGGACGAGACCGTACTGGTCGGGACCAGCTTCGGCCCCTCCACGGTGGAGATCGTCGATCGGCTCGGCGAGCTGCTCGAGCAGCACGCGCGGCTGGCTCGCGAGAACGGGGCCGGCCGCATTCGCGCGGTGATTCCCTGCAACACGCTGGGGACGATCGGCGAGGCGCTGCAAGAGAACCTGCAAAGGCGGGGTCCTCCGGCCGCCGATCTCGAGCCGGCGCCGATGCAGCCGTACGTGGCGCGGGCGCTGGTGCAGGGAGGGGCCGAGCGGGCGCTGGTGCTGGGCACGCCGGGCAGCGTCGCCGCCTACGAAGAGGCGATCGAAGCGCTGGACCTTCCACTGGAGCTGGAGCGCGCGCCGAGGGAGTTGCTCGCTTCTTACGAGTCGTGCATCGTGGCCGCGATTCGGGGCGAGTCCGGGAAAGGAGAAGCGCTGACCCGCCTGCGAGATGCCTCCGCCGAGGCCGCCGACGCCGGAATCCCGACGCTCGAAGCCTGCACCGACCTGTCGCTGGGGGTGGGGTTCGACGCCCTCGACCTCTACGCCGCCGAGCTCGTCAGGCAGGCCTACCCGGATTTTGGCTCCGACCTGCCGCTCACAGCCCGGAGATGAAGTCGATCAGCTGCTGCACGCCGTCTTCGTTGGAGGGGAACTCCAGGTTGGAGGCGGACACGACCCGCATCTCGTCCAGGCGGACCACCACGATCCAGGGTGTGCCCGTGTCGAAGCGGGCCGGCAGGTAGCCCTCGGCGTCGTTGAGCGCGATCCAGCGATCGACCGGCCAGCCCTCGTCCGCCAGCGCCTGGTACGCCTCGTCGAGATCCAGGTAGGGTTCGTCGGGCGCCTGCAGGTCGGTGCGCGACATGCCCAGCACCACGGCTCCGGCCGCTTCGATCTGGTCGGCTCGCGCGGCCAGCTGCTCGATCAGCGCGGCGCACGGCTGGCAGTTGCGGGCGCTCACGGCGATCAACAGCGCCTTGTCGTCGCGCTGGCCGTGCACCGTCTCGAGGTAGAGCTGGCCGACGTTGAAAAAGGTGTCCTCGCCGGCCAGCCGCGCCGACTCCCAGACCGCGCAGGGGAAGGTCGCTCCCTGATCGACCGCGTAGCCGCCTCCGGCTCCGGCGTCGTCGCCTCCGGGATACCACGGGCCGCAGATTCCGCCGGCGGAGGCGCCGGAGTCGGGCCAGTCGGCCTGGCGCTGACCGCAACCGGTGGCGATCAGGACCGCGGCGGTAACGAGAGCGATCGTCGTGTGGGTCGTCCGTGCGCTCATGCGCGTCCTCCTCAAAAACGATACACCGCCTCCAGCCTGGCGCCCACCGAGTCCGGGTAGTTGCGGCAGACTCCGCCCGCGCACTTGATCCCGCCGCGCTGCGATCCGGCCACGAGGCGCGCGGTCAGATCGTCGAGCGGGTGCGGCGGGTGCAGGCTGAGCATCGTCCAGAAGTAGTGCTGCCTGGGAAACGGCAGCGCCCAGCCGCCCAGGCGCGGCACGGCGCCGGCGGTCTGGTCCGAGTGCTCGTGAACCAGCGTGATTCCGAACAGCCCCGAGAGGTCGTAGGCGAGGCTGGTCAGCGTGATCCAGTAGTCGATGCCTTCGGTCACGCTCAGCTCGTGGCGCCTGAGCTGCAGCTTGACCTCGATGCTGTGCGGTCCGGTGATCGGCACCGAGACGTCGGTCTGCACGTGCCAGAGGTGGCCGTTGTCGTGCCCCGCGACCTCCGGCTCGTCGGTGGTCTCCCAGCGGAACCCTCCGTCCGCACCGAGGGTGATCCCGCTCTCGGCGAACCCCTGGCGCAGCTCCAGGGTGGGATGCACCACTGCGGTCGGCGGGTGATCGTCCCATTCTCCCTGGGGCAGCACGCCGCCGAGGTACTTCAGAGAGGCCACCGTCGCCTTGAGCTGCGTGTCGCTGTCTGCCAGGTAGAGGTCGCCGCCGAGGCGCCCGCCGAAGGCGTTGCCGAACGACTTGATCACCATCCAGATCGGCTCCAGGGTCGGCATGTGGTGGTAGGGCAGGGGCTGGGCCTGGCCGATCGAGGTCGAGGAGCCGCGGTAGCCGCCCTCCATCAGCCAGCGCCGGTAGAAGATACCCTCGGCCCTGATCATGAACGGCGCCAGGTCGTACGAGAACTCTCCGAAGGCGGCGTAGCCGCTCTCGGCGTGGACGTCCTCCTGTCCCTCGGGCGGCCGGTAGTTGTCGTGGGACTGGGCGTCGCCCTCCAGGTAGAGGTGCGCTCCGCCGGCGTGCAGCTCCGCGCTGGCGCCTCCCGAGAACGCTCCGATTCCGGGAGCCTGGTCGACGTAGATGCGCTCCGGCGCGACCTGGCTCTCGCTGTCGAAGCGCGGGCTGATGAACACCCCGTGCACTCCCAGGCTGGCCGCGTCCATGATCTCCCACTCGGCGCGCGCTCCGGCGATCCGGTCGAGCGGATCGTCGCGCTGGAGCTGGTGCGTGAGCGGATCGACGTTCAGCGAGTTGACCACCCCGCCGACCGCGACCAGCCGGAAACGGCGCGGCACGTGGTACTCCACCCGCGCGCCGCGCAGCGCGTTGTCGACGCCCACGTCGTCCATCTTGATCAGCGACAACGCGATCCCGCGGCCGAAGCTGACGTAGAAGTCGCCGGCCGTGACGTGCACGTCGCCCAGGTGTGCGGTGGTGCTGATCCTTTCTACGCGAATGTCGTTGTCGTAGCGCAGCGTGGTGTAGCCTTCGCCGCCGGGAGCGAAGTGCTCGGGCGAAACGCGCAGCGGCGGTTCGTGGAAGAGCGTCAGGTCGAGCCGGATCGAGCTGTCGAAGTGGCGGTTGCCGGCCTGGAAGTAGAGCAGGTTGCGGAACGTCCAGTACTCGTCGTCGTCGCCGTAGGCGTTCTCGTTGACCGAGCCGTTGTCTCCCACGTACTGGGAGATGAAGGTCTCGGTGCCGCGGATGCTGACCGGCGTCGGCGCCGGACGGCGCGTGTGGCCGCACGAGTTGCTAGGCGGTGGCTCGGCGAAAGCCTCTTCCTCCTCTTTGTCCGGAGTCTGCTCTTCGGCTGCGACGACCGAGGGCGGCAGCAGAACCGCGGCCAGCACGGCCGCGATCGCGGCCATCGCAGATTCATTACTCGGTGTGCTGTCGCGCATCGACTCTTTTGATAAACTGGATCATTACTCGTGCCCACCCCCGCGGCGTCGTTTGTGCCGTTCGGGGGCCTTTTTTGAAACGGAGGTATACCGGATGAAAAGCGAAAGATTGTTGATGCCGATCCTGGCGGCGATGCTGGCGGCGGGTCTTTGCGGCTGTTCGGACGACGACGACGCTGGATCCGGGGGCGACGCGGACAGCGATGCGGACGCGGACGCTGACACGGACGCGGATACCGACGCCGACGGAGATGCCGACTGCTCCTCGTGCACGGCGCCGGTCTGCATCGAGTCGATCTCTGGACGCGTGCTGTTCGATGACGAGACTCCCTTCGAGGGCAACGTGCAGATCTGCGCGGTCAACTGCTACGTCGAGTCGACCGACCAGGGCGGCGAGTTCCTCTTCGAGATACCGGGCGGCTGCATGGGCTTCGACTTTTCGAGCGAGGAGGCGATCCACGTGACCTTGCTGGACGAGGAGGGGCACGCGCGCTACTCGGCGGCCTACGAGCCGACCCAGCAGGAGGTTTCGGACGGCGGCCAGAACGATTTCGATTTCGACAGCGGCGACCAGATCTACTGGGCGCTGCCGGACGAGAGCGCGAGCTACACGGCCGCGGGCGGCGCTACGGTGGACGGGCTTTTTGGCGTTTCGTTCGAGGCGGCGGCCGGCGACCTGGGCGACGAGGATTTCGAGATTCGGGTCCTGGAGGCGCCGCTCGACCAGTGGGCGCCGCCGTTCGCTCCCCCGGGTGTCGATCTCGATGCGCTCTACTATCTGGCGCCGTACTTCCAGCCGTCCGCGGCCGGGCTGGAGCTGGAGATCGACGCCGCCGCGGCGGGGTGGAGCGGAACCGACGCGGGCACCGTCTACATGCTGGGCGACTACGTCGAAGGCGAGTACCTGCACTGCGGAGGCGAGGAGGTCGCGGTCGGGAAGATGGTGGGTTGCGGGTCGGCCGCTCACGATCAGGGAAAGATCGTGACCGACCCGATCTCGCGGCTGGGCTGGATCGGCCTGGCTCGCGACTGAGTGGTTGCTACCTGTCCGAATTTTCCGTATTTCGGCTCGGGCCGGTGTTCGAGCTATTCTTTTCGACATGTCGTTGTCGCGCCGCCTGACGACCGTCTTCGTCCTGGCGTCGGCGATCGCTCTCGCGTCGCCGCTGGCGCGGGCCGACGCCGAGGAAGGGGTCACGCTCGAGGCCTGGAGCGCACGGCTGGCCGCCTGCGGGGGCGGCGTGATGCTCGACCGCGATTGGAGCTGGGGTCTGGAGGCCTGGCTGCGCGTCGGCCTGCCCGCCGGGCTCGAGATCGCAGCACCGCTGGGCCTCGCCCTGGAGCTGTTCGGCAACGATGTGGGGTCGGGCGTGGCGCTGGCCGCCGGCGTGGTCGATCTGTGGGTCACCCCCGGCCGCGTCCTGCTGCTCAGCCCGGCTGCTGGAGTCTACGCCAGGGTCAGGATCGCGCACTACGGATCGCTGCTGGCGGCGTTCGATCTGACCGGAGTCGAGGAAGGGTTCTTTCGCGGGCGTCATCCCGGCTGGCTGCGCGGCGCGGCCGCGTTGATGATCGACGTGGGACCCTGGCTGACCGCGGCCGCCGGCTTCGCCTACCAGCGGCGCGCCTTCGGACCCGAGGCGCCACCTGGAGCGCTTCGCGCCGGCTGGGTGGGAGACGCGCGCTGGAGCATCGGCGCCGCCCGGGTCCAGCCGTTCGGCGACCTGCCCACCCTGGCGATTCACGTGGCCGAGTGGCTGGATCTGATTGCGCTTTTGCGAGTCGACGTCGACCGGGACCGCGAGGCGACCGACCTGCGGGCCCTGGGCGGGGTGCAGGTGCGGCTGTGAGCAATCCGCGCTCCAGCGTGCAGCGACCATCCGGCCGGGCTCACGGCTTCATCGCGAACAGGACCAGCCCCAGCATCGCGGCGGCCAGCAGCAGCGCGAGCAGCCACAGGACCTTGTGCCCGCGAGCTCCGGGACGCTCCTCCTGCGGGGCCGCGGTCACGGCCAGCATCTCCTCCAGCCGCGAGGTGATCAGCTCCAGCTGCTCGCGGGCGCGCGGGTCGTCTCCCTTGCGCCGGTAGCACGAGGCGGCGTAGCCCCCCTGTCCGGCGGCCAGCGCCTGCTCCACGAACAGCGCGTGGCGGGATCGGTCGTCCCAAGCCTGCTCCACGTGGCTCCACAGCTCGCGGATCCGCCGCGGAACCTCGCGGTCGATCAGCTCGGGGTCGTACCTGGCGAACACCAGGCCGCACTTGGGACAGGATTCGCCGCGGCGGGGCTCGCCGCACTTGGGGCAGCGAGTCTCGTCGTCACACGGCGCGCCGTTCGCGCCGGAGCTCTCTCGACCGCCGGCCACGCGCCGATCTCCGCTCTAGCGCCGCCGCGAAGATCGCCTGGCTGCGGTCTTTTTCTTGGCGGTTTTTTTCCCGGCGGTCTTTTTCTTGGTCGACTTCCGACCGCCGGCCGCCTTGCCGCCCGCCGTCCGTCTTCGCGCCGGTTTCTCTTCGTCCCGGGGGAAGCGCAGCGCGGCCTGGGCCGCGGCCAGCCGGGCGATCGGCACGCGGTACGGAGAGCAGGAGACGTAGTCGAGCCCCGCGCGGTGGCAGAACTCGATCGAGGTCGGTTCCCCGCCGTGCTCTCCGCAGATGCCGATCTTGAGCTTCGGCTTCGTCTCGCGACCGCGGCGCACGCCGATCTCGACCAGCTGTCCGACTCCCTCCCGATCGATAGCGGCGAACGGATCGCGCGGGTAGATGCCGAGCTGCTTGTAGTTGGCCAGAAACTCCCGGGAGTCGTCGCGCGACATGCCGAGCGTGGTCTGGGTCAGGTCGTTGGTCCCGAACGAGAAGAACTCGGCGCTCTCGGCGACCTCGTCCGCGGTCAGCGCGGCGCGCGGCACCTCGATCATCGTGCCGACCAGGTAGGGTATCTCGACGCCCTTGCGCTCGAACACCTCGGCGGCGGTCTCGCGCACGATCCGCTCCTGGAGGCGTAGCTCCTCCGCGTTGCCCACCAGTGGAATCATGATCTCGGGCAGCACCTCGACGCCCTTGTTCTTGACCTGGATCGCGGCCTCGAAGATCGCTCGGGCCTGCATCTCGGTGATCTCCGGGTACGAAATCCCCAGCCGGCAGCCGCGGTGGCCCAGCATCGGGTTGAACTCCTCGAGATCGCGAATCTTGGCCAGAATCCGATCGATCGGGACGTTCATCTCGGCGGCGAGTTGCTCGATGTCCTCGCGATCGTGCGGCAGAAACTCGTGCAGCGGTGGATCGAGCGTGCGAATCGTGACCGGCTTGCCGTCCATCGCCTTGAAGATTCCGGCGAAGTCGCGCCGCTGGAGCGGAAGCAGCTTCTTGAGCGCCTTGCGCCGCGACTTCTCGTCCTCGGCCAGGATCATCTGGCGCATGGGCCCGATCTTGCCCTCGCCGAAGAACATGTGCTCGGTGCGAGTCAAGCCGATTCCCTCGGCGCCGAAAGTGACGGCGGTCCTGGCCTGGTCGCCCTGGTCGGCGTTGGTGCGCACGCCCAGATCGCGAAAACGATCGGCGCTCTTCATCAGTGTCTCGTAGGTCTGGTAGACGACCGAGCGCGCGGCCTTGCGCTTGCCGCCGCGGCCGAACAGGATCTGCATCACCTCCGAGGGCATGGTCGGGATCTCGCCGGCGAGCACCTCGCCGCTGCTGCCGTCCAGCGAGAGGAAATCGCCCTCGCGCAGCACCTCGCCGCCGATCGAGACGGTCCCCTTGCGGTAGTCGACGACCGCGTCCCGGCAGCCGGCGACGCAGACTTTGCCCATCTGGCGGGCAACCAGCGCGGCGTGGCTGGTCATCCCGCCGCGCGAGGTGAGGATTCCCTGCGCGGCGTTCATCCCGGCGATGTCCTCGGGAGAGGTCTCGTGGCGGACCAGGATCACGTCGCCCGCGGCCGCCATCTCCATCGCCTTCTCCGCCGAAAGCGCGATCTTACCCGTGGCGGCTCCCGGGCCCGCGGCCAGTCCCGTGGCCAGCACGCGGGCGGAGCGCTTGGCGCCCAGGTCGAAGATCGGTCGCAGCAGGTGGTTGAGCTGCTCGGGCTGGATGCGCAGCAGCGCTTCTTGAGGCTTGATCAGCTTCTCGGCGACCATGTCGGCCGCCATCCGCACGGCGGCGAACCCGGTGCGCTTGCCCACGCGTGTCTGCAGAACCCAGAGCCGGCCGTCCTCGATCGTGAACTCGATGTCCTGCATGTCGCGGTAGTGTTTCTCGAGCTTGCGCTGAATCCGCACCAGCTGGCGGTAGACCTTGGAAAAGCAGATCTCCAGCGACAGCTCGCCTGCGGTCTTCTCGTCGAGGCGGTGCGGAGTGCGGATTCCGGCCACCACGTCCTCGCCCTGCGCGTTGCGCAGCCACTCGCCGTAGAACACGTTCTCGCCCGTGGCCGGGTCGCGGGTGAAGGCGACGCCCGTGGCGCTGTTGTCTCCGGTGTTGCCGAAGACCATGGTCTGCACGTTGACCGCCGTGCCCCAGTGAGGGGGAATGTGGTTCAGCTCGCGGTAGGTGACTGCGCGCGGATTGTTCCACGAGTCGAAGACCGCGCCCACCGCCCCCCAGAGCTGATCGATCGGGTCGTCGGGGAACTCGTGGCCTTCCTTTTCGACCAGGCGCTTGGACTGAGCGACGATCTTCTTCAACTCCGCGAACGGTATCTCGTAATCGTACTCGATTCCCAGGCGCTGCTTGACCTCGTCGACGAGCCGCTCGAAACCGGCGCGGTGCACGCCCAGCACCACGTCGGCGTACATCATCACGAAGCGGCGATAGGCGTCGTAGACAAAGCGCGCGTTGCCGGTCAGCTCGGCCATCCGCTCGGCCACCTCGTCGTTGATGCCGAGATTGAGGATCGTGTCCATCATGCCCGGCATCGAGACCGGAGCGCCGGACCTCACCGAGACCAGCAGCGGGCGCTCGGCGTGACCGAACTCCTTTCCGGTCTCTTTCTTGATCGCTTCCAGCGCGCGCTGCACCTGGCCGCGGAGGCCGGACGGCAGCTGACCGCCCTTTTCGAAGTAGGCGTTGCACGCCTCGGTGGTAATAGTGAATCCCGGCGGCACCGGAATGCCCAGGCGGACCATCTCCGCCAGGTTGGCGCCCTTGCCGCCCAGCAGCTCCTTCATCGACGCGTCGCCGTCGGCCTTGTCTCCGCCGAAGGCGTAGACCAGCTTGCGGGCCCGTTTTGCCATCTCGCGACCTCCTCGGGGCGGGAGTGATCTCCCAGTTTCGTTTTGCCTTGATTCCCTACGCTATCGTATTTATGTGTTCTTCTTGTGATGTCAACTGAATCGGGAGCGATCCCGAATCCCGGTGGCGGGAAAGGAGCCTGGCGATGCCCGTGAGCCCCGAGCTTTTGGAGATTTTGGCCTGTCCCAAGTGCAAGGGCGAGCTGGAGCAGGTCGAAGACCCGGAGGGGTTCGGCTGCCCCAACTGCAACCTGCTGTTCAAGACCGAGGACGATATCCCCAACTTCCTCGTCGAAGAGGCCGAGACCTGGAAGAAGTGAGGCGGCGCTCGCGATGCCGCCGTTCGTTTCGATGAAAGCGCTGTCAGCGCGGGCGGTGCCGGTGCTCTGCGTCCTGGCGCTCGGATGCGGATCGACCGCGGGCGCCGGGAGAGCCGTCCGGGCTGCGCCGGAAGAAGAGGCGGCAAGGCTTTCTTCTGCTTCTCCGGTCGAGTCGTCGCGCGACGTCTGGATCGCGCGGCGCCGCGCGGCGCAGAGCGACGGGAGAGTGCGCTTCGGCGAGGTGCGCCAGCCCGGGACCGGGCTGTGGTGGCTGCGCTGCCCGGTGGGCCAGCGCTGGGACGGTGAGCGCTGCGCCGGAGAGCCGCGCGTGGTCCCCTGGGAGAGGACCGACGGGGCCTGTCCGCCCGGCTACCGCATTCCGCGCGTCGAGGAGTACCTGTTGCTGTTGGGAGACTGCGACCACCAGGCCGGGCGGACCAAGCGCGGGATGTGTCGGGCCTGCGGTCGCTCCGCGATTTGCCTGGCCATGTTCGGGCGCGACGAGGGCTGGTACTGGTCCACGGACGGCGTGATGATGTCGGGCCAGCGCTCGGGAACCTGGTCGGTGGCGTTCGCCCACGGCCTGGTCTACCTGGTGGAGAACCACGAGACGCGCTCCGCGCTGGTGCGCTGCCTGAGAGAGCAGGGAGAAGCCGAGTGACAGCTAGTGCCTCGTCAACCCGACGATTTCGGGTACGGGGCGAGAGATCATCGGCGAGGCCAAGGAACGACGACGAAGGACTGGCGGTGCCAATTCGAGGAGGAGTGACGCCGGGATCGTTGGCAGGGGCCGCTCTCACCCGAACGGGAGAGGTTGACTCGGCACTAGCGGTCGGGGAAAGCGATCTCGTAGACGTCTGCGTAGCTCTTGGCGAAGACGAACTCGAGCCCCTCGGCGGTCTGGGGCGCCACCTCGGAGACGTCCGGCTCGTTGCGCGCGGGCAGCAGCACCGTCTTGACGCCCGCGTGCTGGGCCGCCAGCACCTTCTCGCGAATCCCGCCCACGGGCAGCACCTGGCCCGACAGCGTCAGCTCGCCGGTCATCGCCACCTTGCCCCGCGGCCGGCGGCCCCGCCCTCCGGTCAGCAACGAGATCAGCGCCGTGGTGATCGTCACGCCGGCCGAGGGACCGTCCTTGGGGACCGCGCCGGCCGGGAAGTGCACGTGCAGATCCTCTTCGGTGAACACCGCGGGATCCACGTCGAACTTGCGGTGGTTGTGCCGGATGTAGGAGGCGGCAATTTCCACCGACTCGCGCATCACGTCGCCCAGCTGCCCGGTCACGTGGAAACGGCCCTTGCCCGGCATCCGCGTCGTCTCGATGCGCAGGATCTCGCCGCCGACCGGAGTCCAGGCCAGACCCACCGCGCTTCCCAGCCGCGGACGGCCGAGCGGCTCCTTGGTCACCTTGCGCTTGCCCAGGTAGTCGGGCAGCGACTTGACCGTGACCCGGGCGGTCTTCACCTCGTCTTTGGCGATTCGGGCCGCGACCTTGCGGCAGATGCGGCCGATCGAGCGTTCCAGGTTGCGCACACCCGCCTCCGACGTCCAGCCCTCGACGATCTTGGGCAGCACGCCCTTGGAGAAGCGGGCCTGGGACCTGTCGAGGCCGTGGGCCTCGATCTGGCGCGGCATCAGGTAGCGGGCCGCGATCTGCACCTTTTCGTCGAGCACGTATCCGGGCAGATCGATGATTTCCATGCGGTCCAGCAGCGGCTTGGGAATGCCGGTCTTCACGTTGGCCGTGCAGATGAACATCACGTGGGAGAGATCGAACGGCATGTCCAGGTAGTGATCCAAAAAAGCGTGGTTCTGCGCCGGGTCGAGCACCTCCAGCATCGCGCTCGACGGATCGCCGCGCCAGTCCGAGCCGAGCTTGTCGATCTCGTCGAGCATGAAGACCGGGTTGCGCACGCCGGCGGTCTTTAGCCCCTGCAGGATCTTGCCCGGCATCGCGCCGATGTAGGTGCGCCGGTGGCCCTTGATCTCGGCCTCGTCGCGCATTCCGCCCAGGCTGAAGCGGTAGAACTTGCGGTCCAGGCAGCGAGCGATAGATTGCCCGAGGCTGGTCTTGCCCACCCCCGGCGGCCCGGCGAAGCAGAGGATCGCCCCTTTCTGGTCGGGCTTCAGCTTGCGCACCGCGAGGAACTCGACGATCCGCTCCTTGACCTCGGTCAGCCCGTAGTGGTCTTCGTCGAGAATCCGCTGCGCCCGCTCGAGATCCTCGTTGTCCTCGGTGTCCTTCTGCCAGGGCAGCGAGACTATCCAGTCCAGGTAGGTGTTGATCACATTGTACTCGGGCGACTCGGGGTTGAGCATCTCGAGCCGCTTGAGCTCCTTCCTGGCCCGCTTCTCGACCTCCTGCGGAAGCCCCTCGAGGTTGATCTTGTCCTCCAGCTCCTTGTTGAGCAGCTCCTTCTGGTCGACCTCCTCGCCGAGCTCGCGGCGGATCACCTTGAGCTGCTCGCGCAGGTAGAACTCGCGCTGGGTCTTCTCGACCTTCTCGCGAATCTCCTCGCGAATCCGGCCGGCCAGGCGCGCCAGCTCCAGCTCGCGGGTCAGCGCTTCGGCCACCGCCGAGAGGCGCTTTTCGACCTTGGTCTCGCGCAGCAGCTCGACCCGGTCCTCGCGCGGCAGATCGATGTGGGCCGCGACGAAGTCGGTCAGCTGGGCCGGTCCCTCGAGGTTGGCCGCGGCCACGCTGAAGCCCTCGGGCAGACCCGGGATCTCCTTGAACAGCTCCTGCAGCGACATCCTGGCGGCGCGCCAAATCGCCTTGTTGTCGATCGTGTCGTCGTAGGTGTCCGGCGGATAGTCGACCTTGGCGATCAGGAACGGCGAGGTCCGCACGTACTTCACGATTCGGATTCTCGTCTGACACTCGACCACGACCGAGCGATCACCGTCGGGCATGTTGAGCACCTTGACCACGCGCGCCAGCACGCCGGTGTCCACCAGATCCTCGGGCTCCGGCGGCGAGTCCGGAGGCTCCTCCAGCGGCTCGACGCGCGGCACGAGGCCGACGAACGGTCCCTGGGAGAGGGCGAACTCCATCGCCTCCTTTGATTTTTCCGAGCCCAGCACCATCGGCAGGGTCATTCCCGGAAACAGTACGTGCTCGTCGAGCGGCACCGCGATTACATTGGCCGGGCGCTCCCCCGAGGTCTGGATGATCGCGCGATCGACCTCCTCCTCTTCCTCTCCGCCCACCGGGTTGCCGCGCTCATCCAGGAGAATGGTTCGCTGTTCGGACATGCGTCGTTCCACCTTCCTTTCCGATTCGCCGGATTCTAGGCGTCATCTTCATCGTAGGCAATCCTCGATGGGTCACAATCCGTAGGAGACCACCAGCCCGTCGATCACGAGCCGCCAGCCGTCGACAGTCACGAACAGCAGCAGCTTGAGCGGCAGAGCGATCGCCGGAGCCGGTACCGCCTGGAGCCCCAGAGCGATCAATGTGTTGCCGACTATCAGGTCGATCACGACAAAGGGGAGCACTATCAGCACCCCGATCATGAACCCCTCCACCATCTCGGAGACGGCGAATGCCGGGAGCAGCACGCTGAGACCCGGAGGCTCGTCGGCGGGTAGGTTCCTCATGTCCGAGAAGTACTCCACTTCTCGTTGTGTGGTGTTGCGCTCCAAGAAATCCAGCAGCGGCGGCGACACGGCGGCGTACAGCTGCTCCGCCTTCCTTATTCCGAGGGCGTCTGCGCCGTCGTCCCCTTCGGCCGAACGCGCCGCGACCTCTCGAGCGGCGTCGGACATCTCCGTCGCGACCGGGGCCATCACGAACATGCTGACCGCCACCGCCAGCGCGGTCACGACCGTGGTGGGAGGCACACCGGAGGCGCCGAGGGCGGAACGGACGAACATCAGGACCAGGGCGATCTTGGCGAACGACGTGCCGGCGATCGCCACGAACGGCAGCAGCGCGACGAGCGTGGTGACGCCCAGGTGGGAGAGCCAGGAGCTCCCGCCGTCCGCGTCACCCGCGGCGACCAGCAGGGCGGCGCCGGCGACCTGGGCGGCGGCCGTCATTCGTCCTCTCCGTCATCCGGTGGGGCGGGAGGCTCGGGCGCGGGGGGGTCCAGTCTTTGCAGCAGGCGTACCGAGCCGTCGGCGACCCCCAGCAGGTAGGGCAGGCCGTCCACCTCGACCACGTACAGCGAGCGACGCGGCTCGAGCGCGAGCCGTTCCACCACGCGCAGCCTGCGGCGGCGTCCGCTCCGCATCCGCGGTCCGAGGAGGCGCACCGCGAGCCAGGCGGCGACCGCGAGCAGGGCCAGCACGCCGACGGTCTCGAGAACGAAGCGGCCGAGGCTCGGTGTCTCGCTGGCGAGCGCCGACAGCATGGCGGTCTCTGTCGCGCGATTGAGCGATGAGGTCAAGAGGGGAAGTCCGACAGGTCCGACAGGTCCAACCTGTCCAACCTGTCCAACTCACTCCCAATAGTACGGCCGAGAAGGAGGAGGAGGAGCAAAGCCAGGGTCGCGATTGTCGGGGAACGGATCGGGATCGCGGGGGCGCGGATTCCACGGGCGCGGGATGACACCGCGATCAATCAATCCTCGCCGATCGTCGTAGTACAGTTTCAGCCGCGCGTTCGGTCGCTTGCTGCGGCGCTGGAAGCTGGTCTCGGAGGCCGGGGAGTAGCGGTCCTCGCCGTAGCCGGTGCCCACGCCCTGGCGCGTCTCGTCGTCCAGGTAGCGCGGGGCCGCCGATTCGGCCGAGCGGGCGCCGCCGACCCCGTAGCCGGTTCCGACTCCCCGCTTGCGGCGAACGATCGGCGGGGGCGGGCGGTAGTTGGGACGGCGTTCCTCGAAGATTGCGACCCCGATCACTCCCACGTTGCGCGAGCCGCCCATCCGCGCGGCGTAGGAATCCTCGACATCGGTGAAGCGAAAGGCGGCGACCCCGCTCCAGGAAGTGCGGAACCCGTCGATGCGCACCGATCCCCGCGGCTGGATCACGTAGCCGCGGTTCTTGCGGTAGTTTCCCGAGCGGCCAGTGACGACGTCGCGTCCGTCCACGGTGACCACCGCCTCGACGCGCCGCTGGGTGTGGTTTCTGACGCGGATCGCGTAGCGCTGTCCGCGGCTGCCCTGCACCCAGGTCTCGCCCCGGTGATGGTAAGTGGGAAGAGAGCCTCCGCCGACGGACTCCAGGCTGACGCTGTAGTCCCCGCCGCGCGACACCGCTCCCGATCGGCGCTGGGCCCGGGCGGTGCCGGCGAGCAGGAGCAAGGCGGCGGCGGAGACCAGGGCTATGCTGATGTTGAGCTGACGTTGCATCGTCTACCTCCTGATTTTCTGCGCGTCGCAGGCGCGCATCGAAGGATTCGACGCGCCGCAAGGAGAATGGATCTCATTTTTCGTGGCTGCGAAAAAAAAGACAGCGCCATCACGTTGTTGATGCAATATTGACTCCTATCTAGTATGATCGTATTAAGCTGACCGGAAGCTGAAAGGCGAAAAAAGGTCTTCCAAAGAGTGGAGACGCGGAAGCCCCGAATCGGGGAGCTTCAGAAACCAGGAGGAATATGATGGATTTTAGAAAGCTTTTTCTAGTGGTGCTGGCAGCGCTGGCTCTCGGCGTCGCCGGAGCATGCGACGACGGCGGCGACGGTGGCGGCTCGGACGGAGACACCGATACCGACACGGATGCGGACACGGACGCGGACAGCGATTCCGACAGCGATCTCGACGATTCCGACTGGGTCGGCGAGCCCTGCGAGCCGATCACGGAGGAGGGCGAGACCGATCCCTGCATCGAGATCAGCGGCGGAAACCAGGACGCGTTCTGCTTCGCCTGGAGCGGCGCCCCGGGCGGAATCTGCACCAGGGAGTGCGAGCCCGCGACCATGGAGAACCCCACCGACGGATGCACCGGCGAGGGAGTGGTCTGCAACGATATCTCGATTCTCACGTCTGATCCGTCGGACGATGAGGCCGGTTACGGCGTCTGCACCGAGGAGTGCGTGGTCAACATGCAGGGCACCGAGTGCAAGGCGGACTACATCGCCTGCAACCCGCAGTCGTGGTCTTTCGAGTCGCAGTTCGCCACCTGCCTGATGCCCAAGTGCGAGACCAGCGAGGACTGCCTGGTGGGCGCCGGCCCGACCTGCACGGTCGACGAGGACTGCGAGACGGCCAGCGGTGAGTACTGCTCCGATGGCTACTGCGTCTTCGATGGCGAGTGCGACACCACCAGCGGTCTCTGCGGCTGGACCGGCAACCCGGACGGAGAGATCGGCGATCCCTGCGAGACCACCTCCGACTGCCCCGACAACGCCCAGTGCCTGACGCCCGACGTGGACGATTTCGACAAGACCGTGGGCGCCAACGGATACTGCATCAAGTCGGGCTGCGCCGCTGCCAATTCCGCGGCGCCGAACGGCTCCGGCTCCTCCGACCCGGCGGTCGAGGAGCGTTACGGCTGCGGCGTGATCGGCACCTGCTACGGCGGCTTCTACGGCGGCGGCGCCTGCATGCGGCGCTGCGGTCCCAGCCACGAGCAGGCCGCCTTCAAGTGCCGGCAGTCCACCTGGGACGAGGAAGTCGGCGACGTCAACGGCGACTACGACTGCTACGACCCGACAGCGCTCGGTTTCTACATCCTGACCAGCGGAAACACCGAGACGTACCCGGTGGCTGGTGCACCGGTCTGCGCCTGGGTCGCCAACAGCTTCCAGGCCAAGTGCAATTCGCCGGACTACGACGGCATGACATCCGGGGACTGCAAGGATTTCTACGGCGAAAGCTTCAACCTGGACATGACCTGCCGCAACGCGACCACCGGCGAGCTGGACGAGAACGGTTACTGCCTGGACACCACGACCTCCGGTCCGACAGAGGATTGGGGCGGCGGTGACACGGACACGGACACCGACACGGACACCGACACCGACACCGACACTGACACGGATACGGACACCGACACCGACACGGACACGGACACCGACACGGACACGGACACCGACACCGACACGGACACGGACACCGACACGGACACGGACACGGACACCGACACCGACACCGACACTGACACGGATACGGACACGGACACGGACACGGACACGGACACCGACACCGACACCGACACCGACACCGACACCGACACGGACGCCGACGCTGGTCCGTAAGCTGTTTTCGGGTCCGGTCCGGTTTCGGATCGACGACTAGACGAGGCGGGGCGATCGAACGGTCGCCCCGCTTTTTTTCCAGCGGGTTCGAGCTAGTGCCTCGTCAACCAGACGATTTCGGGTACGGGGCGAGAGATCATCGGCGAGGCCAAGGAAGGACGACGAAGGACTGGCGGTGCCAATTCGAGGAGGAGTGACGCAGGGATCGTCGATGAGGGCCGGCCCGACCCGACATTGTGGGGTTGACGAGGCACTAGTACTCCAGCGGAGGTGAACGATGAGAGGATCGAGCACCGCGGTCGCAGCCGGGATAGCCGCGCTGGCGGCAGCTTTCGGAGGTTGCTGGGACGAGGTGAATAACGTCTACGACTGTAATGATTGTCTCGACGGATCGGCATCGTCCGACAGCGACGCCGACGCCGATGCGGATTCCGACGCCGACGCCGACGCGGACGGAGGACCCGACGGCTCGGTGACAAGCGGTCAGGGCGACCTTCCCCAGGGCTGGGAGGGTTTCGGCGCGCCGTGCGAGGTCAACGCCGACTGCGAGGCGCTCGGATACCCCGGGGAAGCGCGTTGCGTGCACGACGTGATCGGGCTGATCAACGCGCCCGGCGGGTATTGCACGGCCTGCTGCAACGCCGAGGAGATCGACGGCTGCGCCCAGAACATCGACTGCGTGGGCGCCAACAACGTCTACCTGATCTGCCTGTCCCACTGCGACTCCGACGCGGACTGCCGCCAGGACGGGGACTGGGAGTGCCGCGAGATCTACTACATTCCAGACCAGTTCCCCGGAAAGTTCTGCCTGCCCGTCCCGGAGCTGGTCCAGCCGGACACCGATAACCTGACCGACATCGACTGCCCCTGGCCCTGGCTTTGAAGCAGCGGACGGATCGAGTCGCTTCGAGCCTTCGGCGTCAGACGGCGGGAACGGGACCGCCGGCTTTCGAATAGCAGTAGGCGCAGCCACCGCGGCAGCGATCGATGTCGTAGCGACCGATGTCCTCGCTGGCGGCGCAGTTGCAGTGCGTGCGCTGTGAGGGATCGCGCGGCAGGTCGAGCGGGAGATGGTCGGGGTGGCCGCGCTCGAGCTGCTCGCGAGAGATGCAGGCCGCGGCTTCGATTTCGGGGTGCAGATCGAGGTTCCACGGCTGACAGCAGCTCAGCAGGCGGATTCCGCGCGGCCTGGCGATCTCTACCATCCGAGCGAGAAACGGCGCCTTGGCCTCCTCGCGCCAGCGGGGGATCCCGGCCGCCTCGAAGCGGGGTGTCAGGTCGCCGGCCAGGCTGCGGTAGGCCGGAAAGGAGAAGGTGCAGCTCTCGACACCCACCGCGGCCATCGCGTCGGCGATGCGCTGAAACTCGTCGAGGTCGCT
Organism: Polyangia bacterium; assembly: GCA_046484285.1. Classification (GTDB taxonomy): domain Bacteria; phylum Myxococcota_A; class Polyangia; order JAAYKL01; family JAAYKL01; genus CAZHCG01. The sequence continues at coordinate 44,934 of JAWOBP010000095.1, read as the reverse complement.
CAACCCGTCCGGCAGCAGGGGATCGAAGCGCCAGCGGATCCGCCAGCCCTCGCCGCGCAGAGCGCGAGCCAGCGCCGGCAGCCCGTCGAGCACCGCATCGGTCGCAGGAACGCCGGGCTCGATCCCGGAACCGCCGAGCCCGGTCGCGGTCAGGTTGAGAAACGGGTTGGCGATATCGTCGAGGAGGCTCTCCAGGGGGCCGCCGCCGTAAAAGGGCCGCACGTGCCGGCTCCAGAACACGACGCCGTAGAGAAAGCGGGTCCGCAGGCGAGATTCGCGCTGCCGAATCCGCCGCGCGCACTCTTTCGCGTGGAAGCCGGGGAGATCGGTGCGGCGCGAGGCCGAGATGACCAGCGGTCGCCGAGACATGAGTCAGCCGGATCGCGGCAGCAGTCGCAGTCTGGGGATTTCGGCGCTCATCGGAGCGAGATCGAAGTCGCCTTCCAGCCCAGCCGGACGAGACGCGGCGGCGTCCTCGCTCGCGGGCTCGGGTGGAGCCTCGACGCAGGTCTGCGAGCCGACGTCGCAGGAGTCTCCGGGCCAGCAGTCGGAGTCCGACTCGCAGATCGGGGTCGTCACCGACCAGATCACGCCGGCCAGCATCAGGGCGACACCCGAGAAGACCAGCACCGAGGTGGTGGCTCGCTGGGCGGCGGTGTGGCCCAGCAGATCCTCGGACCCGTCGGCCTCGATCGAAAGGCGATACCCGACCCCGGCGGCGAATACGCCCGCGCCCGCCCCGGCGGTGATGCCGGGCAGCAGCTGGCGCTTGCTGCACGAGCCCAGCGACAAGGCCAGCGCAGTCGCCAGCAAGAACGAAAAAGAAGCTCGCATGAGGGAGAATATAGCCGAGCCCGGTATCGAAAACCAGCCCGGGGGCGGAGCCCCTGGATCCCGGGCGGAGCGGGAGACCGCCGGGTGATCGTCTGTTAGGATCGGCGCGCGAGGAGGTGGTCGTGGACAACCCGCCGCTTTTGAATCTGCTCGGAGAGCTGGGGGACGAAACTCCCGAGCCGGAGAGGATACTCGAGCTGTTCGTGCGCTACGTCGAGGAGCTGGGCCTCGAGCTCTACCCGGCGCAGGAGGAGGCGATCCTCGAGCTGCTGGACTGGAAGCACGTGCTGCTCAGCACTCCGACCGGCTCGGGCAAGTCGCTGGTGGCGCTGGCGCTGCACTTCCAGGCGATGGCCGAGGGGCGAAACTCGTTCTATACGGCACCGACCAAGGCGCTGGTGGGAGAGAAGTTCTTCGACCTGTGCGACTCGTTCGGACCCGAGAACGTGGGGCTGCTGACCGGCGACGCGGCGGTCAACCGCGACGCGCCCATTCTGTGCTGCACCCAGGAGATCCTGTCCAACATGGCGCTGCGCTCCGGAGAGCCGGTCGCCGCCTACGTGGTGATGGACGAGTTCCACTACTACGGCGACCGGGAGCGGGGCACCGCCTGGCAGATTCCGCTTCTGGTGATGCGCGATGCGCTTTTTCTGCTGATGTCCGCGACGCTGGGCGACACCTTCGAGATAGAACGGAGGCTGGCGAAACGGACCGGGCGCGAGGTCAGCGCGGTCCGCGGCGCCGAGCGACCAGTGCCGCTCGACTTCGAGTACCGCGAGACGCCGCTGCAGGAGACGGTCGAGGATCTGCTGGCCGCGGACCAGGCGCCGATCTACCTGGTCAACTTCACTCAGCGAGCCTGTCCGGAGCAGGCCCAGAACCTGATGAGCATCGACGTCTGCTCCAAGGAGGTCAAACGCGCGATCGGGCGCGAGCTGGAGGGCGAGCGGTTTCCCACGCCCTACGGCGCGGAGCTGCAGCGCTTCGTGCGCCACGGAATCGGTGTGCACCACGCCGGCCTGCTGCCCCGTTATCGTCGCCTGGTGGAGCGCCTCGCGCAGCAGGGGCTGATCAAGGTGATCAGCGGGACCGATACGCTGGGGGTGGGTGTCAACATTCCGATTCGTACCGTGCTGTTGAGCCGGCTCTACAAGTTCGACGGCGAGAAGGTCGCGATCCTGCGGGCAAGAGAATTTCACCAGATCGCCGGCCGGGCGGGGCGCAAGGGCTTCGACGATCACGGGCTGGTGGTGGTCCAGGCCCCGGAGTGGGTGATCGAGAACAAGCGCATCGATCGCAAGATCGCGGCCAACCCGGCCAAGAAGAAGAAGCTGGTCAAGAAGAAGCCGCCGCCGCGGAGCGTTCCCTGGGACGAGAAGGTGTTCCGCTCCCTGGTGACCTCGCCTCCCGAGCCCCTCGAGCCGCGCTTCGAGGTCGATCACGGAATGATGATCGACCTGCTGCAAGGCGGTGAGGAGAGTCCCGGCGGCGGGTACCGGCGGCTGGTGGAGCTGCTGCGTTGCTCGCACCTCAGCGAGGCGCGGCGGCGGCGGGAGCTGGTGCGCGCGGCCTCGCTGTTCCGCTCTCTGCGCAAGGCCGATATCGTACGGCTGGAGCGGCGCGGCGGCGGGCGAGGATCGCGGGTCGCGGTGCGCTCCGACTTGCAGCGGGACTTCTCGCTGCGGCATACGCTCTCGCTGTACGTGGTACAGACGATCGAGCTGCTCGACGAGGAGTCGGAGAGCTGGGCGCTGGACGTGCTCTCGCTGGTGGAGGCGGTGATCGAGGATCCGCGCGCGATCCTGTTTCGCCAGCTCGACAAGCTCAAGGGCGAGCTGGTGGCGCGGCTCAAGGCCGAAGGCGTCGACTACGCCGAGCGGATGGAGAAGCTCGAGGAGGTGGAGCATCCCAAGCCGAACGCCGAATTTCTCTACGAGAGCTTCGAGGCGTTTTCACAGACGCATCCCTGGGTCGCCGGCGAGAACCTGCACCCCAAGTCGATCGCCAGGGAGATGTACGAGCGCTGCATGGATTTCAACGACTACGTTCGCGACTACGGGCTGGCGCGCAGCGAGGGCGTGCTGCTGCGCTACCTGGCGCAGTGCTACAAGACCGCCGTGCAGACTATTCCGGACCGCTGGTGGAACGAGGAGCTGAGCGACGTGCTGGCCTTCCTTCACGGGCTGGCGCGGCGCACCGACGCCAGCCTGATCGAGGAGTGGTCGCTGCTGGTGGAAGGCCCGATCGAGAAGCCGCTCGCGCCCGGGGCCGAGGAGGAGAGGCGACCCGCCAGCGTGGCCGACGATCCGCGGGTCTTTCGAGCCCGGGTGCGCGACGACGTGCACGCGCTGCTGGGCGCGCTGGCGCGGCGCGACTACCAGGCCGCCTGCGAGTTGATCCATCCCGGCGGGGAGATCGAATGGACGCCGGAGCGGCTCGAGGAGGAGCTGGAGCCCTACTTCGCCGAGCACGCGGAGATCGACGTGACTCCCCGGGCGCGCCAGCCGCGCAATACGGCGATAGTAGAGACCGGGCGCCGCAGCTGGTCGGTGCAGCAGAAGATCGTCGATCCCGGCGGCGAGGAGGACTGGGCGCTCGAGTGCGCGGTCGACCTCTCCGAGCCCCGCGACGAGTCGGGGCCGCTGATCGAGCTGCGACGGATCGGGATCTAGCTTTGGCCCGTCACTCGGTGATCTTCTTTGGTTGCGACAGCATCACGCTCACCCCCGGTCGTTCGGGGTCATCGTCCTTCTCGGCCGTCAGCAGCAGCGAGAACTGCTTGGCCTTGGTCGTGGTCACGAACTCGGCGCCGCCGTCCTCTTCGCGCTCGACGACCCCCAGCCGCAGCGGCTCGCCGTCGGTCTTGCGGGCCCACAGCACGTAGTGCTCGGCTCCGTCGTCGAAGACGTCGGGCGCGGGCAGCTCCGATATCTCGAGATTGATCACTCGATTGTCCAGATTGTCGATATGAATCTGTGCAACACCCGTGGCTGCGACCTTTGCATCCGCCGGCTTCAGCTCGACCTTTATTCCCCTGTCCGTGCATCCAGCAGACAGGGCCAGAGCCGAGATCGCCATCACCAAGGCGCTCGCATTCAGTATTGGTTTGATTTTCATCGTTGACTCCTCCTTCTTTTGCTCGTTCATGCTTACCGATCGGGTTGGATATTCACCCCTGGCCCATCGTCAAGCGGTTTTGTGTGCTGTATTCTCGAGCCTTTTGTCCGGTGGCGCCGGATAGTAGTCCTGTCGCGCAAGACTGGTTCTTGTCTTGATTGCGCGCGCGGGCTTACCGTCAGCAGCGGCGCGGGAAAGATGCGCATCACCTGCTCCGCGATCGAGTCCATGGCGACGATTTTGCCTGTGACGCTTCCGCAGTCCACGATCAGCTCGGCTTCGAGCTCGGCGGGCACGCGGTCTTCCAGCAGGGCGCGAAGCTTGTTGCGGCATACCGACTCCTCGCTTTTCCGGTCTCAGTGCAGACCTGTCATGCCTTCTTGTTCGAAGCGTTCATACAAGAAGCGTGCCTGAAAGAGCGACCAGGGTCTCTCCAACCCTGCAATCTGGGTACGGGGCGAGAGATCATCATACACCCCGACGTTTGGGTGTTTTCGAAATCAGCCCGCGTAGGCATCCAGAGCGACTGACAGCTCGTAGCGCAGGCGCCGGCGCAGAGTCTCGGGAAAGATCACTCGCACGTGGCGGCCGAAGGAGAGCAGCCAGTAGACCAGCTCGTCGCCGATCGGCACCTCCAGGCCGAGCCTCACTCGGCCGTCGTCGAGAACCCGCTTCCGTTGGGTGGGATGAAACTGGCGGATACCGATGAAACGCTCGGACCCGGCCGCGAACTCGATTTCGACCGGCTCGGGGTCACCGGGGTAGATGAACAGCGCCGAGGAGAAATGGCGTTCCGGATCCCAGTCGGCGGGATACTCGAAGCGATCGCCCCTGCGCCAGCGAGCCGACTCGAAGCGTTCCAGTGCGTAGGTGCGAATCGCGCCGTCGTCGAAGCGGCGGGCAGCCAGGTACAGCCCGCGGCGGAACGCCACCAGGCTCAGGGGCTCGAGCAGATGCCGGTGCAGCTCCCCTCCGGAGGTGCGGTAGTCGACCTCGAGGCGCCGGTCTTCGAGCAGGGCGGTCAGCACTTCGTCGAGCACGTCCACGTGGCGCTCCGTGAGCCGCTTGGGCCCTTCGCTGACAAGGTAGACCTTGCGCTCCAGATCCTTCGAGGCGAGCAGATCGCGTCTTTTGTCGATCGCGTTTTCGATCGAGCAGTACACCTTGTCCAATGACTCTTCGAGCAGCGTGCCGCGCAAAAAGTCGAAAAGGCGTTTTCCCATGATAAGCGAGGTCAGATCCGTGAGGTTGAAAGGCACGATCATCTTGCGCTTGGGCACGCGAATCGACCAGACCTTTCGCCCGTCCGGAAGTCTTTCCGCCACCAGGTCGAGACCCATGTCGCGCAGCGCCGTCAGGTCGCGATTGACAGTGCGCCTTTCAACTCCGTAGTCGTTCGCCATTTGCGAGATGGTCAGCTGCGCGCCCTCTGCGAACCTGCGCTGCAGGGCGCAGAGACGCTCTGCTCGTTTTTCGTCCGCCATTCCAGCCTCCCGATTTTTTCGTATTGTACCCGAAGCCGGGGGGAACGGACAAAAAGAAAAACAAATCAATATTATTGACATTTACAGAGAACCGGTCATGATTGCTGCTCGAAGTCGAATCGAATTGCCCCCAAACGAAAGGAGCTTTTTTGCAATGGCCAAAACCGATTTGGAAAAGACGATAGAAGAGGTTGCCCACGACTTCGCTCTCAAGGTAGTCGCGGCCGTCAAGGACTCGACCCTGCAAGAGTTGATGAACCTGCAGCCCGGGGAGAAGGCCGCCACACCGGCGGCGTCCAAGCCGCGCAGGGGCAGGCCGCCCAAGAAGAAGAAAAACGCCAAGAAGGCGGCCGCTTCGAAGTCCAAGAAAAAGGTCAAGCGACTCACGAGAACACAAAGGGCCAAGGTGCTGGACGACATCGTCGATTATCTGAGGAAGAGCCCGAACAGCAAGGCGTCCGATGTCTCAAAGGCGGTCGGGATGGATACACGCAAGACGGGTCAATACCTCAAGGAGCTGCGCGAGCAGGGCCGCGTCGACGCCGAGGGCGTCAAGGCCAAGATGACCTACACCGCCAAGTGAATCTTTTTTTCTTCTGAGTGCTTCCGTTTTGAGCGCCGGATAGGACATTTGTCCTGACACCGGTTCCGAATCACAAAAATGGTGTTTCTCTTTTTGGCAATAGCGCTGTTATCGTATTGGCGGGTCGGCCGGCCCGTCGTCCAGCATTGATCGATCCGGCACCCGCCTGCGCAGGTCTTTTACGTCCAGCTCTCCAGCCAGGTAGTCGGCTCCGGCGTGCAGGTAGTCGGCGCAGCGCTCCAGCGCCGAGCGTCCCAGCGCACGCGAGGCCTCGTTCTGCTCCGAGTCGTCTTTGCTCGTGGTTTCGACCCAGGGAGACAGCGGCGTCGAGACGGCCAGCCCGAATACGCGCAACCAGCGCAGCCAGGCGGCCAGATTGACGTCGGAGGGCGCATCGCCGTGCACGCGCAGAATCGCGGCGCGCGAAAGAGCGATCCAGCCGCGGCACGGGCGGATCGACAGGGCGCGGCCGGAGTACGGCTCGCCGATCCCGGGGTGTCCCAGCAGGCAGCGGTGCACGTCGATGTCGACCCGATCTTCTAATACCTTGTGAAGCGAGTCGGGGTTCGCTCCGTTTTCGCTTTCGGCCGCGACCCTTTGCGCGATCTCGCGATGGAAGACCGCGTCCACCGCCTGGTGGGTCAGAGCTCCCAGCGCGATTGCGCGTCCGGCGTCGTCATCGGCCAGCTCGAGCAGGGCCAGCGACAACCCTGTCGGCGAGCGCAGGTGCAGCCGCCTCCCCCAGCCGCCGTAGTCCGGCTCGCCTCCCAGCGCGGTCGCCAGCGCGGTCAGCCACAGGCGGCGATAGTAGGGCAGGTCGACCAGCACCGCTCCGAGGCTCAGCTCGTCGGGGTGGCGGCGCGCCAGTTCGCGGACGCGTCCGGTCGAGATCTCGCCCAAAGCGGCGTGATGAGCCAGCGTGACGTGCAGGATCGTACCGGCCAAATTCAGCTCCCCTTCCCGGGCAGGATCGCCTCGCCCGTCGAGGCCAGGACAAGAAGATCGATCTCTTCTGTCAGCGCTTCGAGCAGGTCGTCCAGCTCGCCGGCCAGATCAGGAGCGACCAGCAGGTCGAGGATCTCGTCCTCTCCGGGGCGTGTGGTGGCCGTGGCCAGGCCCTCGTGCGCCTCGAGCAGCCAGCGGACGTACGAGATGGAGGGCTTGCTCACGCGCACGGTGCGCAGAACCATCTTTCCGTCGGGTCGATCTTCGAGCACCCTGGATCTTCTAGCACGACCGCCCGGCGTTGAGGACCTAGGAGAAGGTTCGGCCATTTTTTTGACTATTTATACTACATACACCTACAATCTCCTCGAGACGGTGGATTCGAGCAGCGAGGTGAAGCGCATGATCAGCTATGGGAGCCGGAAACGCACGAAAAACGCGCTGCCAGTCGCGCTGGCGGCCTCCGTACTGGTCGCGGTCGGGGCCGGCGGATGCGCTACGGCGCGAGATGCGGTGCGTGAGCAGATTTCCGAGCTGGAGCGCGAGTTGACGCGTCTCGAGGCCGAGAAGGCCAACCTGGCGGCTCGCAGCTCCGAGCTCGATGACGAGCTGGTGTTGTGCCGGGAGCGCGTCGAGGACCGCTCCAGGCGGCGTCATCGCCAGCGGGAACTCGAGGTGGTCCGGATCGGTCCGGGGAGACAGAGCGCCGCGTTGCAGCACGAGCCGCCCGAGCCGGAAGAGGTCGTCGACGACGGCGAAGGAGAGCGGCCGGTGCTGCGGCTGGTGGGAAACCGATCTCCGGGCGGGTCCGGCGGGGGAGGCGGACCGCTGCCCCCGGTGCCCACGGTACGGTCCGGGGAGAGCCTCGGGGTGGCGCCGTTGGACGGAGGAGCGAACGGAGCGGCCGCCTCGGCCTCGAGCGGTCCGATGGACCAGTTTCACGAGGCCTACCGCGCCTATTCCAACAAGAGATACGAGCGGGCGCTGGAGGTATTCGCCGGTTTCCTGCGCGAGCATCCGGATCACGAGTACGCGGACAACGCTCTGTTCTGGCGCGGAGAGTGCTACCTGGCGCGCGGGCGGCTGCTGAAGGCCGTCGGCGAGTTCGAGAGGGTCTTGCGGCGCTATCCCGGCTCCGAGAAGACGCCTTCGGCGCTCTACCGGATTGGATTTGTCTACGATCAGCTCCGCGACCGGAGCAAGGCGCGACACTACTATTTCAAGGTGGTGGAACGACATCCCGGGACTGAAGCGGCCAGGCGCGCCAGCAGGAGGGTCGCCGCTCTGGGCGGCGACGAGCTGGGAGGAGAGCTGGTGACGACGGCTGTCGAGAGGTGAAGTCATGTATCGGTTTGCAAAAATGGAATTGTCCGCGGCGCTGGCGTCCTTCGCCTTTCTGGCTGTGGGAGCGGCGGCTGCCCAGGACGACGTGCAGTACGAGCGGGACCTCGAGCCGGGGTTGAGCATCCACTACGACGGTGGAGACTCGGCGCTGGCCCGTGCCGCCCGGGAGGGGACTTCCGTCGTGATTGCCGGTCGGGGCCCGGTCCGGCGCGAGACGCAGAAGGATCGCTACACGGTTCGCGAGGGCGATACGCTGTGGGACATCTGCATCGAGTTCTTCGGCGATCCCTACGTCTGGCCGCGGGTCTGGTCGTACAATCCCCGCATCACGAACCCCCACTGGATTTATCCCGGCGAGGTCGTGCGGCTGCGTCCCGGCCAGGACCAGTCGGTCGCCGCGGACGAGGTGGCGACGCCCGCGCCGGCGGTGCAGCGCAGATCCAGCGAGCTACTGGTGCGCAACCGCGGTTTCGTCGACAGCGAGGGGCTGGAGCAGGCGGGGGAGGTCGTGGGCGCGCACAAGCAGGTCAGCATGCTGGCGCAGCACGACGAGGCCTACGCCGAGTTTCCCGAGGACGTCGAGATACGGCCGGGAGACGAATTCTCGGCCTACGAGATCCTGGGGCCGGTGGACGGAATCGAAGATCCGGACACGGCGATCGGAAAGCTGGTCGAGATTCTGGGCGTGGTCAGGGTCACCAGCTTCGATCGGGAGGACCGCATCGCGCGGGTGGTGATCGACGAGTCGATGCGCCCCATCACCCGCGGCACCAAGCTCGGCGAGGTCCACAGGAGGTTCGATCTCGTGCCCCCGGTCGTCAACGGGCGCGACCTGGACGGTCACATCATCGCCTTTCTCGACCCGGTGCAGATGGCCGCCGAGCACCAGATAGTGTTCGTCGACCGCGGGCGCGAGGACGGAGTTCGCGAGGGCAACCGGTTCTTCGCCGTCGAGCAGCGCGATCGCTACCGCCGCAGCCAGGATCGCCAGGACGACCGCGAGGGATTTCCGACCGAGGTGCTCGCCGAGATGCGGGTCATCGAGGCCAGACCCCACACCGCGACTTGCCTGGTGACGGCCTCGGTCCTGGAGCTCCGCGTTGGCGAGAAAGTGGAGATGGTCGAAGGTTACTGACCGAACCTGTTGAAATTCAACCGAATTTCTCCCCTCGATTCCGTTTTGGACAAAAACGGGGTTGACGGTCGCCCCGGCCGATCCCTATTACTCTTGCCTCGCCGAGACCCAAAAACGATGGATCGAGAAGCTGAAAAAGACGAGCAGAGCCGCGGGAGGCCGACCCGCCTGGAGCGGGGCGGCGCGGGTTACCCCGCCGAGTTGGAGCGGCTCTCCGACCCGCCGGCGGAGCTGTTCGTCCACGGCCACCTGCCGCACGAGCCGCTGGTGGCCGTGGTGGGATCGCGCGACGCCGACAAGTCGATGCTGCGCTTCGCCGAGGAGCTGAGCGCCGGGATCGTCGATTGCGGCCTGGGAGTGGTCTCCGGCGGGGCCCACGGCGTCGACACCGCGGCTCACCGCGGGGCGCTGGCGGCCGGCGGAAGCACCGTCGTCGTCCTCGGCTCCGGTTTCGGTTTCGTCTACCCCGCCGCCAACCGCGAGCTGTTTCACGCCGCCACCGATAAAGGGGCGGTGATCACCGAGTTCGAGCGGGATTGTCCGCCCACTCGCTGGACCTTCCCGCGCAGGAACAGGATCGTGGCCGCCCTGGCCGAGGCGGTCGTGGTGGTCCAGGCCAGGGAGCGCTCCGGAGCCCTGATCACGGCGGCCCGGGCCCGCGAGTTGAGATTGCCGGTGGGAGCGGTTCCCGGCTCTCCGCTCGACCCGCGCAGCCGCGGTTGCAACGAGCTGATTCGCCGCGGCGCGGCTGTGATCGAGAGCGCGGTCGACGTGTTGAGAGCGATCGGCCAGCGGCCGCCCGAAGCTCAACTGGGCTTGCCGGGGCTCGAATCGCGAGGTATGGAGTCGTCGCCCGGGCCGAGAAGCGATCTGCAAAGAAGCGATCTCGGCGACCGGGACAGAGCCGTGCTCGAGAAGCTGGGAGCGACCCCGGCGCACATCGACGAGATTGCGAGCTGGGTCGGGCTCTCGGCCTCCGAAGCGCAGGCGACCATGTTGAATCTGGAGCTGGCCGGGTTCGTCGAGGACCGCGGCGGAAAGCTGTTCGTCAGGGTGGGGTGAAAAGGGAGTTTCTAAAGGCGCATGTCCAAGTCTTTGATTATCGTCGAGTCGCCCGCCAAGGCGCGTACAATCCGCAAGTTCCTGGGGTCTTCGTACTCCGTGAAGGCGTCTCTGGGTCACGTCAAGGATCTGCCCAAGTCCAAGATGGGAGTCTCGGTCGACGGCGGTTTCCAGCCCGAGTACCAGGTGATTCCCGGCAAGCGCAAGGTGCTCAAGGAGCTGATCCGCGCCGCCAAGTCGGTCGACGAGATCTTCCTCGCGCTCGACCCGGACCGGGAGGGCGAGGCGATCGCCTGGCACATCGCCGAGGAGCTCGGCGTGGACGACGGCCGGCTGCTGCGGGTGCTGTTCAACGAGATCACCAAGAAGGGTATCGCCGAGGGGCTGCGCAATCCGCAGCCGCTCGACAGCCGCAGGTTCGAGTCGCAGCAGGCGCGGCGTATCCTCGATCGGCTGGTGGGCTACGAGCTCTCTCCGATCCTGTGGAAGAAGGTGCGGCGCGGTCTCTCGGCGGGGCGCGTCCAGTCGGTGTCCCTGCGGCTCGTGGTCGACCGCGAGCGCGAGATCCGAGAGTTCGTTCCCCGCGAGTACTGGAAGATAACCGCCGAGCTGAGCGGCGAGCCGCCGCAGCCCTTCACCGCGCGCTACCACGGGCGCGGCGGGGCCAAGGTCGAGGTGCCGGACGGCGAGACGGCCGAGCGGATCAAGCGCGAGATAGAGGCCGCCTCGCTGAAGGTGGAGAAGGTCGATCGCAAGCAGCGCCGGCGCGCGGCTCCCCCGCCCTTCATCACCAGCCGCCTCCAGCAGGAGATGGCCAGGCGTTACCGCTTCACCGCCAAGCGGACGATGCGGGTCGCCCAGCAGCTCTACGAGGGAGTCGACCTGGGCAGTGGGGGCACGGTCGGACTGATCACCTACATGCGCACCGACTCGGTGCGCCTCGCCGGCGACGCCGTGGCCGAGGCGCGCGAGGTGATCGCCGACCGTTACGGCGAGAAGTCCTTGCCGGCCAAGCCCAATTTCTATCGCAGCCGCAAGGGGGCGCAGGACGCCCACGAGGCGATCAGGCCCACCTCGGCGCGCTTTGTGCCCGAGGAGGTGGGCAAGTACCTGAGCGCCGATCAGCGCAAGCTGTATCGCACGGTCTGGGAGCGCTTCATGGCTTGCCAGATGAAGCCGGCGCTCTACGACCAGACCACGGTGCACGTCGAGGCCGGGGAGCATCGGCTGCGCGCCAGCGGCTCCGTGCTGCGCGACCCCGGCTGGTTGCGGGCCATCTCCAACTCGGAGTCGAGCTCGTCGGGCAACAACGGAGAGGAAAGCGTGGACCTGCCCGACATCGACAAGGGGCAGCCGCTGCGGCTGACCGAGCGCGGAGTCGAGCTCGAGCAGAAGTTCACCCAGCCGCCGCCGCGTTTCACCGAGGGGACCCTGATTCGCGAGCTCGAGGAGCGCGGAATCGGCAGACCCAGCACCTACGCCACGATCCTGTCCACGATCCAGGCGCGCCGCTACGTGCAGAAGGACGAGGGTCGGCTGCATCCCTCCGAGCTCGGCGAGCTGGTCACCGATCGTCTCGTCAAGCATTTTCCGCGAATTCTCGACGTGGATTTCACCGCTTCGATGGAGGAGTCGCTCGACAAGATCGAGGAAGGCGAGCAGGACTGGGTGACGTTGCTCGAGGAGTTCTATCGCCCGTTCCACGAAGAGGTGACCCACGCCTTCAAGAAGATGAAGGACGTTCGTGAGCTGGCCGAGGAGACCGACGAGAAGTGCGAGGTCTGCGGCAAGCCGATGGTCATCAAGTGGGGCCGCAACGGCAAGTTCCTCGCCTGCTCGGGCTATCCCGAATGCCGCAACACGCGCGAGCTGAGCCAGCGCTCCGCGACCGGCGACGAGGGGCCGGTCGACGTAAAGTGCGAGGTCTGCGGCAGACCGATGGTGCGCAAGCGCGGACGTTTCGGAGAGTTTCTGGCTTGCACCGGCTACCCGGAATGCAAGGCCACGCGATCGATACCGACCGGAATCGAGTGCCCTCGCAAGGGCTGCCCCGGAGAGCTGGTCGAGAGGCGCACCAAGCGCGGGCGGCTGTTCTACGGCTGCAGCGAGTACAAGCGCAGCGGCTGCGACGTGGTGGTCTGGGGTACGCCGGTGAGCGAGAAGTGCCCCGAGTGCGGCGCCGGATTCCTCGTCGCGACCAACCGCCGCCGCGGCGGCCGCCAGCTCAAGTGCATCGCCGAGGGCTGCGACTACAAGCGCACCGAGGAATAGCGTCCGATGTCTCCGGAAAAGGAGGTGACGGTCGTCGGCGCGGGGCTGGCCGGCTGCGAGGCCGCCTGGCAGCTCGCCGAACGCGGCGTCCCGGTCGCGCTGGTCGAGATGAAACCGCTGCACCGCTCCCCGGCTCACGACGACGACGGGATGGCCGAGCTGGTCTGCTCGAACTCGCTGAGAGGCGCTTCGACGAGCAACGCGGTGGGGCTGCTCAAGGAGGAACTGCGGCGACTGGGCTCTTTGTTGATGCGCTGTGCCGACGCTACCGCCGTTCCGGCGGGTCGCGCGCTGGCGGTCGATCGGCGCGCCTTTTCCCGCGCGGTCGAAGGCGCGATCGCGAGTCATCCCGCGATCCGGGTGGTCCGCCGTATCCAGGAGGGGCTGCCCGCGGACGGAGCGGCGATCGTGGCCAGCGGGCCGCTGACCGGCGGGCGGCTGGCCGAGGATCTCTCCCGCCGCGGCGCGATGCTCGCCTACCACGACGCGATCGCTCCGCTGCTGGCGGCCGACAGCATCGATCGCTCGATCGTCTTCGCCGCGGATCGGCACGAGCCGCCGAACGGCGAGAACGAGCCGGCCTATCTCAACTGCTCGTTCGACGAGCCGAGCTACCGGCGTTTCGTCGCCGAGCTGATCGCGGCCGACAAGACTCCGCTTCGGGACTTCGAGCGCGCGCCTTTTTTCGAGGGATGTCTGCCCGTCGAGGAGATGGCCGCCCGCGGACCTCTGACCCTGGCCCACGGTCCGCTCAAGCCGATCGGCCTGGCCGATCCGCGCAGCAAGAAGAGACCTTTCGCCGTGGCGCAGCTGAGACCGGAGAACGCGGCGCGCAGCGCCTACAACCTGGTCGGGTTCCAGACACGCCTGACGCGCCCGGAGCAGCGGCGGGTGCTGCGCATGATCCCCGGATTGGAGCGGGCCTCGTTCGAGCGCTTCGGACAGGTGCACCGCAACTCCTTCGTCTGCGCTCCCGAGGCGCTGGACGATCGGATGCGGCTGCGCGGCGCGTCCGGCGTGCGGCTGGCCGGGCAGCTGACCGGGGTCGAGGGGTACGTCGAGTCGATCGCTTCCGGCTGGCTGTCGGGTCTGCTCGCCGCGGCCGAGGCGGGCGGCGGGACGATCGAGCCGCCCCCCCCGGAGACGGCGATCGGCGGGCTGTATCGGCACACTCGACGCGGGGCCGGGAGCTACCAGCCCTCCAACGTGGTCTGGTCGATGATCGAGACCGAGCGGCGGCGGCGCGGCGAGAAGAAGCGCGAGCAGCGGGCCCGGGCCGCGCGCCGGGCGCTGGAACGGCTGGACGAGTGGATCGACGCGCGCTTCGCGCCCTCGGGCCTGTGAGGCGCGCCGGCCCCGCGGATTCGTTTTTCGCCACCGGGTTCGCTTTCGGGTACCATCCGGGCATGGCGCTCGAGCTGATAGACGCGATCGACGAGTGGCTGGGCTACATCGAGCACGAGCGCCGGCTGGCGCCGCGCACGGTCGCGGCCTACGAGCGGGCGGCGCGGGAGCTGGTCGAGTTCCTCGAGCGGCGCGGTCTGCCGACACAGACGGAGCGGGTTGACTCCACCGTCGTGCGTGCTTACCTTGCCGCGCTGTACGGCCGGAACGGAGCCGTCACCATCGCCCGCAAGCTCGCCTCGTTGCGTGCTCTGTTCGCGTACCTGAGGCGGCGGGGACACATCGTCGACGACCCGGCCGCCGCCGTCTCGACCCCTCGCGTCAGGCGGCGACTCCCGCGCTTCGTTTCGGTGGATGAGGCTTTTCGCATGGCCGACGGAGAATGGCCCGACACGCCGCTTGGAAGGCGGGATCGGGCCGTGCTCGAGTTGCTCTACGGAGGCGGCCTGAGAGTCGGCGAGCTGGTGGGCCTGGACCTGGGCTCGTTCGAAACGGAAGCGGGCCGGGTCCGCGTGAGCGGCAAGGGCGGCAAGGAGAGGATCGTGCCGATCGGGAAAGCGGCGCTCGAGGCGCTGAAAGAATACCTGCCGCTGCGGCTCGACGGGGTCGATCGCGGCCGGACGCCGCACCCGCGCGCGCTGTTTCTCGGCCGGCGCGGAGGCAGGCTCTCGGCCCGCGCGGTGCAGCGCATGATCCGCGCGCGCGGAATCGAGGCAGGAACACGGGAGGCGGTTCATCCGCACGCGCTGCGTCATTCCTGCGCGACTCACCTGCTGGACGGCGGGGCAGACCTGCGGGTCATCCAGGAGCTGCTCGGCCACTCCAGCCTCTCGACCACTCAGCGCTACACTCACGTCAGCCTCGACGGCCTGATGGAGGTCTACGACGACGCTCACCCGCTGGCTCGCAAGTCGAGGCGCTCGGCGGACGAGCACGGCGCCAGCGAGGAGCACGGAGACGATTGATGACGAGCATCACCGAGCAGTTTCGAGCGACGACCGTGGTCGCGGTTCGCGACGAGAACGCGGTGGCCGTGGCGGGCGACGGCCAGGTCAGCCTGGGGGAGACCGTGGTCAAGACCCGCGCCAGGAAGGTGCGCCGCCTGGCCGAAGGACGGGTGATCGCCGGCTTCGCGGGAGCCAGCGCGGACGCCTTCACGCTGTTCGCCAGGCTCGAGGAGAAGCTCGGCGAGCACGGGGGCAAGCTGAAGAGGGCCGCGGTCGAGCTGGCCAAGGACTGGCGCACCGACCGCGTTCTGCGCCGCCTGGAGGCGATGCTGGTCGCGGTCGACCGCGAGTCGTCGCTGCTCGTCTCCGGCAGCGGCGACGTGATCGAGCCCGACGACGGCGTGCTGGCGATCGGGTCGGGCTCCGGTTACGCGCGCGCCGCGGCTCGGGCTCTCCTGGACCACACCGAGATGAGCGCGGCCGAGGTCGCGCGCGAGTCGCTGCGGATCGCGGCGTCGATTTGCGTCTACACCGGCGGCGACGTCATGGTCGAGGAGCTGTGATCGCCGGCGGACTGGAGGAGAGATGAGCAACAACGAGCAGCTACCGGTGGCGGCCACCTTCACGCCGCGGGAGATCGTTTCCGAGCTGGATCGCTATATCGTGGGTCAGGACAGGGCCAAGCGCGCCGTGGCGATCGCCCTGCGCAACCGCTGGCGGCGCCAGCAGGTTTCCGACGATCTGCGCGACGAGATCGCGCCGAAGAACATCATCATGATCGGGCCGACCGGCGTGGGGAAGACCGAGGTGGCGCGCCGCCTGGCGAGGCTGGCCCAGGCGCCCTTCGTCAAGGTGGAGGCCTCCAAGTTCACCGAGGTGGGCTACGTGGGGCGCGACGTGGAATCGATCGTGCGCGACCTCGTGGAGTCGTCGGTCAACCTCGTGCGCCGCGAGGAGGAGGAACGCGTGCAGACGAAGGCGCGCGATCTGGCGCAGGACCGGGTGCTGGACCTGATCGCGCAGCAGGAGCAATCCTCCCAGAGCGCTCCCACCTACGAGGTGCAGCCCGAGATCGACCGCTCGGCCCTGCTTTCGAATCTGCGCCGCAGGCTGCGCGGCGGAGAGTTCGACGAGCGCTGGGTGGAGCTGGAGGTCTCGGACAACAGCTTCCCGATGGTGGAGGTCTTCAGCTCCGCCGGGCTGGAGGATATCAACCTCAAGGACATGTTCCAGAACCTGCCCGGCTTTCGCGGCAAGACCAAGCAGCGCAAGGTCAAGGTGCCCGAAGCGCTGGAGATCTACACGCAGCAGGAGTCGGAGAAGCTGATCGACCTGGACTCGGTGCAGCAGGAAGGACGGCGGCGCGCGGAGCAGACCGGGATCGTTTTCGTCGACGAGCTGGACAAGATCGTGGGCAGGTCCCGGGACGATCGCGGTCCGGACGTCTCGCGCGAGGGAGTGCAGCGCGACCTGCTGCCGCTGGTGGAGGGCTCGACGGTCAACACCAAGTACGGAGTGGTGCGCACCGATCACGTGCTGTTCATCGCCGCCGGGGCCTTCCACGTCAGCAAGCCGGCCGACATGGTTCCCGAGCTGCAAGGGCGGTTTCCGATCCGGGTCGAGCTCGATTCGTTGGACAGCGAAGATTTCGTGCGGATCCTGACCGAGCCGCGCAACGCGCTGGTGAGGCAGTACTCGGCCCTGATGAAGACAGAGGACGTCGACCTGGAGTTCACCGAGGACGGAATTCGCGCCGTGGCCGAGATAGCCGCCGAGGTCAACGGCTCGATGGAGAACATCGGAGCACGACGCCTGCACACCATTCTCGAGCACCTGCTCGAGGATCTTTCCTTCCACGCCCCGGAACGCCGCGGTCAGAACGTGAGGATCGACGCGGACGTCGTACGCGACGCGCTCGCCGAAGTGCTTGAAAGCGACGATCTGTCCCGCTTCATTCTCTGAGCCCGGGCTTGCCATCTACGCCGAGATAGAGCACTAATGGTGTCTGTTCTTGATGTGATAATCTTGGCGTCGGTTTGTTGTTGGCGAGGACGGTCTTTCTTAGCTGTGGTTCGAAGTGAAAGTTGCGGTAGCCGTGTCAACGGAGGATCGCGTTGGATTTGCCGGATTCGAGCCTCGTGCCGAAAAAGGTCCCTGGCGATGCAGCGACGGGCTCGCTGGACGTGATGGCGGAGATGTTCCTCTCTGCCGTGGACGGCGGATCGGCGATATCCGAGATCGGAGAGCAGCTCGGTTTCGACGAGGCGCTCTCGGCTCGCATCGCCGGCGACCTGGCGCGTCGCGGTCTGGTCGAGATTTCGGGATTCGAGGTGGAGGCGGGCGCCGGGGGTGCGGACGAGTCGGAAAGGCCCGAGGCGCCGAGCGGGTCGAACGGTCCCGCTTCCACCGGGCCGGAGGAGGAGGTGGAGCGGCTCTACCGCTGTTCTTCCGAGATGAACCACTACGAGCTGCTGGGCGTTTCTCCGGACGCGGATCGCCGGCAGATCCGCTCCGCCTACTTCGATCTGTCCAAGAGGCTGCACCCCGACCGCGCCTTCGGCCGCCACAAGGGCGAGCTGCGGCACAAGATGGATCTGGTGTTCGGGCGCATCTCGCAGGCCTACGAAGTCGTCTCCAGCGCCGAGCGACGGGCGGAGTACGACGAGTACATCGCGGATCAGCTCGAGATCTGGCGCATCGAGAAGCAGCTTCACTCCGCGAGCGAGGCCGCGAGATCAGCTTCGAAAGAGGCTAAGAAGCCAGAGGAAGAACGAAAGGTTCGGACCCGAGGTCCGTCCCGGGCCTCGGCCGGAAGCACCACCGCTCGAAAGACGGAGCGCCGTGTGCCTTCCGAACGCCCCGAACGACGCACGATTCCGGCTTCGCCCAGGGCCCACGAGGAGCGGCGCAGGAGTTGGAGGCGGATGCGCGTCGCCCGCGCCTTCCAGCGGGAGATGGGTATCTCCTCTCCGGGCGAGGCCAGGAGGTCGCAGCCTCCTGGCGTGGATATCGAAAACAGCCTGGCGCTCGCCTCGATCGCCTTGGAGCAGCGCCAGTTCTCTCGGGCAGTAGGGTCGCTGGAGGAGGTGTTGAGCGTCGATCCGGAAAATCGGCACGCCCGGGAGATGCTGGGCAGCGCCAGGGCGGGCACCAGGCGAGAGCTGGCGGTCAAGTACCTGGGACAGGGAAGGTACGAGCGTCAGGGCGGCGATCCGGAGCGAGCCCTGAGGAGCTTCGAGAAGGCGCTCGAGGTGGACGCTGACAATGCGGAGGCGATGTACCAGCTCGCCGATCTGCTACTGGAGACCAGGCAAAGCCTGCCGCGAGCTCTCGAGTTGGCCCAGCGGGCGGCCACGACTGGACACAAGGCCCGATACTTCGCTACTCTAGGAGAGATTCTGATTCTGGCGGGAGAGAACGAGAAGGCCGCGGAGGCTTTTCGCAGAGCAATGAAACTGGAACCTCGCAACAGCAGGCACAAGAGGCGCATGAAGGCTTGCAGCAAGCGCTAGTGCCTCGTCAACCCGACGATTTCGGGTACGGGGCGAGAGATCATCGGCGAGGCCAAGGAACGACGACGAAGGACTGGCGGTGCCAATTCGAGGAGGAGTGACGCAGGGATCGTCGATGAGGGCCGGCCCGACCCGGCATTGTGGGGTTGACGAGGCACTAGCCGCCTGGGAGAGTCGAGAGGTGAAAGCGACATGGACAAAGTAATCGGGATCGATCTGGGGACAACGAATTCATGTGTCGCGGTGGTCGCCGGAGACGCGCCGGCGGTCGTCCCCAATCGCGGGGGGTACAAGACGACGCCGTCGATGGTCGCGGTCACCGAGGCCGACAAGCGACTGGTGGGGCATATCGCCAAGAGGCAGGCGATCACCAACGCCGAGAACACGGTCTCCGCGGTCAAGCGACTGATCGGGCGCAAGTGGAACTCGCCGCCGGTCGTGGCGGCCAAGGAGTCGGCGCCCTACAAGGTCGTGGAGGGCCCGCACGACGACGTGCGCATCGAGCTGCGGGGCAAGCTCTACTCCGTGCCGGAGGTCTCGGCGATGATTCTCCAGGAGATGAAGGTCATCGCCGAGGATTATCTCGGCGAGCCCGTGGAGCGCGCCGTGGTGACCGTGCCGGCCTACTTCAACGACAACCAGAGGCAGGGCACGCGGGACGCCGGCACGATCGCGGGCCTGGAGGTGATCCGGATCATAAACGAGCCGACGGCGGCCGCGTTGGCCTACGGTTTCGGCAAGAAGGTCGATCGGCTGGTGGCGGTCTACGACCTGGGCGGCGGCACCTTCGACATCTCGATCTTGGAGATCGGCTCCAACGAGGTGTTCAAGGTGATTTCCACCGCGGGCGACACCTTCCTCGGAGGCGAGGACTTCGACGCGCGCATCATGGACTGGCTGGTCGAGGGTTTCAAGGACGAGCACGGCGTCGACCTGCGCTCCGATCGGATGGCCTTGCAGCGTCTCAAGGACGCCGCGGAGAAGGCCAAGATCGAGCTTTCGGGGCAGGTCGAGACCGAGATCAACCTGCCGTTCATCATCTCGGTGGGGCAGAACGAGGCTCTGCACCTGCAGCGCACTTTGCGCCGCGAGACCTACGAGGAGCTGGCCTCCGATTTGGTCGCGCGCACGATCGATATCTGCGGGGCGACGCTCAAGGAGGCGGGCCTCGGCGCCGGCGAGGTGGAGGACGTGATCCTGGTGGGCGGCATGACCCGAACGCCTTTCGTGCAGGGCGCCGTGGCGGAGTTTTTCGACCGCGAGCCCTGCAAGGGAGTGCACCCCGACGAGGTGGTCGGGTTGGGCGCCGCGATCCAGGCCTCCGCGCTCGTCGACGAGTCGAGCGAGATGCTGCTGCTCGACGTGACGCCGCACACGCTGGGCATCATGATCGTGGGCGGTTACTTCGAGGATCTGATTCCGCAGAACACGACGGTCCCCACCGCGCGCTCGAAGATCTTCACCACGGTGCGCGACAACCAGACCGCGGTGAAGATCCTGGTGATGCAAGGAGAGAGCGAGCGCGCCGAGGAGAACGAGATGCTCGGCGAGTTCGTGCTGACCGGTCTGCGCAAGGCCCCCAAGGGACAGGTGGAGGTCGAGGTGACCTTCGAGATCAACGCCGACGGGATCGTCAGCGTCTTCGCCAAGGACCTGGAGACAGGGCTCGAGCAGTCGATCCAGGTCACCGCCTCCTCCGGTCTGACCGATGAAGAGATCAAGAAGATGGCGGAGGAGAGCAGGGAGTACATGGTCGACCGCCGGGCGGACGAGCAGTTCGAGGCGGCGAGACAGGAGGCCGAGAAGATCATGCGGGACATCGATCGGATGTTCGGCAAGGTGGAGGAGGCCGTGCAGGGATCGGAGTTCGGCCAGGAGGCGCTGGGCAAGGCGCGCGATCTGCTGGATCGGGCCCGCTCGGCGATCGAGGCGCAAAACGCCGAGAAGCTCTCCGAGGCGATCGAGACGCTGAAGCGTACTCAGAAGATGTTCAAGGGGGTGCTGGCCCGGTCCTGAGCCGGGGACCGGCCGGCCTGCGAGATGAGCGACGATCAGCGGAGAAAGCGATGGACCGCGACGCTCGACGAGGCCGGATTGCTCGACGAGATCGATGACCAGTGGATCCTGCCCGGCGAAGAGCCGCGCGACGGAGCCACTGTCCGGGTAGAGGAGAGGGAGCCGGAGCCGGGGGAGGACGAATCCTCCGAGACCGGAGCGCGGGCCCCTCGCGCCGACAGCCTTCCGCCGCGGGGAGAAGGGGTCCAGCGCGCCTTGGATCACGAGTCGGGCGCAGCCAAGCGCACGATGATCGGGATACCCCATTCGCGCTCGTCGTATGAATCTATCGAGGTCGAGGAGGAGGGGGACGGTGGGGCCGCAGGAGTCGAATCGCGGCGGACCACTCCCGCGATTCCGTCCTCTCCCGGGGGCGAAGAACAACGCGAGGAACGAGCCGGGGAGCGAGACGAGGACGAGACGCCGGTCGTCGCGGTTCGCGGCCGGATGATTTCCGTGCCGCCCTCTCCCGAGGAGAACGTCTCCCAGGCGGTGATCGTGGACGAGCCGCCCGAAGAGAGCGGGCCGCAGTTCTCCGAGCGAGAGACGATGGGAGCCAAACCGCGTCATCGTCGCTCTCTCGAGGGCGGCGAAGGAAAAAGGCGCACCGGCGACGATCGCGGCGAGATGAGCGACCGCTACGACGCCGGAGACTACAGCGGTGCGCTGGAGATCGCCGAGCGTATTCTCTCCGAGCGGTCGGACGACGAGCAGGCGTTACGCATCAGGGATCAATGCCGGCAGGTCCTGCTCCAGATGTACGAAGCCCGGATGGGATCGCCGGATCACGTACCCGAGGTGTCGGTTGCCCAGCAGGACCTGATCTGGCGGAACCTGGATTCCGCCACGGGTTTTCTGCTCTCGCGGATCGACGGCTTCAGCACCTTCGAGGATATCATCGACGTCTCCGGGATGCCTCGTTTCGAGGCTTGCCGCATCATCGATCGGCTGCTTCAGGACGGAATCATCGAGTAGAGCGGGATGGAGGAGAGGACAGGTTGGACAGGTTGGACAGGTCGGACAGGTTGGACCTGTCGGACCTGTCGGACCTGTCTGATCCTGTTCTTCCTCTCCTTTTCCTCCACTGCCGGGGAGCCTCCCGAGGCGATCTGGCTCGGCCCCAACGGCGATCCGTTGCCCGAGGAGGGGGCGCTCGGGGTCTGGGTTCCCGAGAGCGCCGAGCAGCCGGCCGCGCAATCCCCTCGCCGTTTTCGCATCGCGGTGCGTGCCGGACGCGAGAGGCCCCGCACGAGGATCTCGGTCTGGAGCGTTCCGTCCGGCGGAACGAGAGCTCGCGACAGGGTTGCGGACCTGCCGCTCGTTCGAGTCGAGAAGGGGATGCTGGCCACTCCGTGGCTGGTGGCCGTCTCCTCGCGGGAGGACCAAAGAGCTCCCGAGCTGGAGGGCAGGGCGCTGCTGGTACGGCTCACCGACAGGGTCGAGGCGCGCGTGCGGCGCGGTGGAGGTCGGGCGCGGGTCTCGGCAAGACGGGTGGCGCGACCGCCGGGCGAGCACCATCCGCTCTCGGTGCGGCGTCTTTCGGTGCGCGTCACCGTGCTGCGCGCACGGCGCGGCGGATCGCCGGTGGTGGGCGATGACGAGCGGGGTGCGCGGGAGGTGGCGCGACACCAGCTGGCCGTGCTCAACGAGGTGCTGGCCCAGTGCGCGATCTGGGTCGGGCCGCCCCGCGAGGCGGACGTGCGCGTCGCGGATCCACCCGGTCCGTCTCTGATCGCCGTGGGCGGCGATCTCGGAACGCCGTCGGCCGGCGGTCGAATCAGGCTGGAGGTGGACGGCCGCCGTCTGGATCCGTGGCACGTCGGTTCGGGAAACACTCCGATCGAGACCGCGCGCGACATCGCCCGGCGCCTGAGAGAGGCGGGGTACCTCGCCGAGTCCAGCGCCAACGCGAGAAACCCCCACCAGGCGTACGGAACGGCCGACGTGGTGGTGCGGCGAGCGGACGGGACCCCGGCGGAACTGGGCGGGTGGGCCGGCGAGCCGCTCTCGACCGATCCGGCCCAGCCGCTGGAGATCGGAGAGGTGCGGCTCGAGGACGGGCTGCGCCCCTACGACCGCAGAACGATCCTGTCTGGAACGGTCGAGGAACGCGCGCTGGTCAAGTTGCTGGGATCGCGGGAGCAGAACGCGGTCGACCTCTTCTTGGTCAATCGTTTCACGGGCGGCGGCAAACAGGGGGAATCGTTCGTCCGCTCCAGCGGCTCGTCATTGAGCGGCGTGGCGATTGCGGACCGGCTTGCGCTGGAGCGGACCCGTCAGGCCTACGCCGTGCCCCACGAGATCGGGCACGTGCTGCTCGACGACCTGGGACATCCGGATGCGCGGGGCGACGATCGCCCCGGGCTGCTGATGCACTCGCGCTCCAGCTCAGCGGTGGACGGCCCGCGACGCATCACACCGCGGCAGTGCGAGCTGATGCGTCACTGCTTTTTCTTGAATCGGAACGCCTTGTCGAACGTGCCCCACCCTCCCTGAGGCGCGGGGAAGGTCCATCCGCGCAGGGTCTTCTTGATGCAACCCACCATCTGCGGATCGCCGACCGTGTCGCTGTTGACCGAGACGGAGCCGACCTTGCCCTTGGGATTGAGCCGAATCCTGAGATTGACCACGCCCTCGAGCAACGGATTGATTTTGAGCCGTCGCTCGTAGCAGGCCCGTACCTGGGCGAACCGCGCGTTGATGAACTCGTTGGTCGCTCGCGGATCGATCTTGCCCTGGCGCCCGCCGAGGCCGCCTTGGCGCCTCTGCTTCTTTTCCTGCTCGTCCTCTTCCTCGGTGGCAATCCCAGCGTCCTTGTCCTCCAGCGCGTTGAGTGGCTTGCTCGGAGTGGTGACGACCAGCGGAGCCGGCTCCTCGACCTGCTCGGGTTTGGGCGGCTCTTCGGGCTCTTCGGGTTTCTCCGACGAATCATCGCTGCGATTCATCACCAGTATTGCCACGCCGGCGGCCAGGATTGCCAGACCGAGTCCGAACAGGACAAAGACGAGCTTGCTTCCGCCGGAACGGGTCGGCGATTGCTTTTCGGTCATAGTTGCACCTCGCGAGAGGCCAAGTCTATCACAGTGGATTATGCGGGCAATTGATTCGGTTGCCCACTTCTTCCCACCCTTGTACAGCAAGATTCATAAACCAAGAAAATAGTAATATATTTGGTTCTATACCTTGGGTCGCAATTAGACCGAAAGCAGATTTTGCGAAAAAATTTGACACTGCCGCCCGCCTGTGGCTACTTGATATCGATCCAAGGGTGGATCAAAGTGGGAAAGTTATAATGTTCAAGGGACGATACCTGCATGCGGTGGACAGCAAGGGGCGCGTCAGCCTGCCGGCCAGGATGCGCGAGGCCGTGGCGGCCTACCGGGACGACCGGCTCGTGCTGACCCATGCGCTCGACCCCGAGCACGCCCGGCTGCACGTCTTTCCCCTGCCGCTCTGGGAGGAGTTCGAGGAGAAGCTTGCCCGCAAGCCGCTCTTCGACCGCAAGGCGGAGCAGATTCGTCTGCTGTACGTCGCTCCGGCGGTCGACTGCGCGATCGACGGGCACGGTCGTATTCTGATTCCGCCCGCGCTCCGCGAGCACGCCGGAATCGAGCGCGAGGCGATCTGGGTGGGGATGAACAGGATCCTCGAGCTGTGGGAGCCGCGCAGCTGGGAGGCGGCGGAGGCCGCCGCGCGGGATCGAATCGTCGAGGTGCGGCGCAATTTGGACGACTACGACCTTTGACAAGGGCGAGATGGATATACCCTACGACCACGAACCGGTGCTCCGCCAGCCGGTGCTCGATCTTCTTTCCCCCGAGCCGGGGAAGGTCTACTGCGACGCCACGGTGGGAGGGGGCGGGCACGCCGAGGCCGTGCTCGAGGCTTCCAATCCCGACGGTCGCCTGGTGGGGATCGACCGCGATCCCGAGGCTGTCGAGGCCGCGCGCCGCCGTCTCTCCCGTTTCGGCGAGCGGGTCGAGATTCTGCACGGCCGCTTCTCCCAGCTCGAGGATCTGCTCGCCCGGGTCGGAGTGAGCCGGCTCGACGGCCTGCTTCTCGATCTTGGTGTCTCCTCCCATCAGCTGGACAAGGCCGAACGCGGGTTTTCCTTCATGCGCGTCGGCTCGCTCGACATGCGGATGGACTCCACCCAACAGGAGACGGCGGCGACGCTGCTGCAGAGGCTGAACGAAGACGAGCTCGGAGACGTGATCCATCGTTTCGGCGGCGAGCGCATGGCGCGGCGCGTGGCCCGCTCGATCAAGGCGATGGAGAGAGATGGACGCCTCCATACCACCGGCGATCTGGCGGTCGCCGTG
Source organism: Polyangia bacterium (assembly GCA_046484285.1). GTDB lineage: Bacteria > Myxococcota_A > Polyangia > JAAYKL01 > JAAYKL01 > CAZHCG01. Next base: position 19,919 of record JAWOBP010000095.1, on the reverse strand, counting down.
CGGCGCGTCGTGGGGCGCGGCCGTCGGGGCGGGATCGACTCGGTGACCCGCACCTTCCAGGGCATCAGGATCGCGGTCAACGACGAGCTCTCCGAGCTGGAGAAGCTGCTGGATGCTCTGCCAAATCCGCTGGCGATCGGCGGACGGGTGGTGATCGTATCCTTCCACTCGCTGGAGGATCGCGCGGTCAAGCGCCGCTTCGCCGAGCTGGCCGATCCGTGCGACTGCCCGCCGAAAATGCCGGAGTGCAACTGCCCGCCTCCGCGAGTGGAGCACGTGACCCGCCGCGCGGTGCGGGTCACGCAGCGGGAGGTTTCGGCGAACCGACGCTCGCGCAGCGCCCGCGCGAGAGCGGTGCGGAGGATCCGATGAGCGGCCGCGCCACCGGCAGCGCCGCGAAGAGCGCCCGGGGGCGCGGCGGTTCGCTGCTCGCCTCGATCAGACGATCGGGCGACGACACCTTTTCCGCGCGGGATCGGGAAGGCGAGCACCGGCCGGCGATTCTCGGCCCGGCCTACCTGGCGCTGCTGGTGCTGATCGTCGTCGCTGTGACCGCCGCCTTTCTCTTTCACCTGCACGTGCGCTTCGAGGGAGTTCGGCTGGGCTACGAGACCAGCCGCGCGCGGGCCGTGCACACCCGTCTGCTGCTCGAGCGCCGCGAGCTGCGCCTGGAGCTGGCCTCGTTGAAATCCCCGGAACGCGTCGAGGCCGAGGCCCGCGAGCGGCTCGACATGCAGGCCCCCGACCATGAACGGATTGTTCCCGTCGAGGACGACCAGAGAATCGTTTCCGCTTCGGGAGGGGCGATCTAGCCGTGTCGGTTCTGGGGCAGGGCAGATCCAAATGGGTCAGAATCAGAATAGTCGTCCTTTCCGTGGTGATGAGCGCGGGAGCGGTCGCCGTGGCGCACGGCGCGTGGGATCTGGGCGTGGTGCGCGGCGAGGAGCTGGCCGAGATGGCTCGGGAACAGTACACCCGGCGCCTGACGTTGTCCGCGCAGCGGGGAATGATCCTCGATCGCCATGGCGAGGAGCTCGCCGTCGAGGTGGAGGTAAAGTCGGTGTACGCCGATCCGCGCAGAGTGGAGGATCCCGTCCGCGGTGGGAGGCTGCTGGCTCCGCTGCTGGAGGTGCCCGAGTCGCGGCTGGTCGAAAAGCTTTCCAGCGATCGGCATTTCGTCTGGCTGCGCCGCAGGGTCGGGCCCGAAATTGCCCAGAAGGTCGAGGAGCTGGACGTGGGCGGCGTCGATCTGGTCGAAGAGAGCAAGCGTTTCTACCCCGGCCGTACGCTGGCCTCGCACGTGATCGGGTTCGCCGGCGTCGATTCGCGCGGCCTGAAAGGCATCGAGCGGCGTTTCGACGACCTGTTGCGGGGCAAGCGCGACGCGGCCATCGGATTGAGCGACGCCGCAGGAAGGGTCGTCTTCGCCGACGGGCTGTTCGGAGCCGAGGGCGTGGTGGGCGGCAACGTGGAGTTGACGATCGACCGCACCATTCAGCACATCGCGGAGCAAGAGCTGACCAATACGGTGCGCACTTTCGAGGCCAAGGGCGGGCAGGTGATCGTGATGGATCCCCGCAACGGCGAGATCCTGGCGCTGGCCAACAACCCGAGCTACAACCCCAACGCTATCAACAAGTCGACGGCTCGCGGCCGCCGCAACCGCGCGGTGCTCGACGTGTTCGAGCCGGGCTCCACCTTCAAGGTCTTCACCCTGGCGGCCGCGCTCAACTCCGGGGCGGTCCGTCCCGACGACATGATCTACTGCGAGCGGGGACGCCTGGAGATGCACGACGCCGTGATCCACGACGATCACCGCGACGGCTGGCTCAATCCCACCCAGTGTCTCAAGCGATCGAGCAACATCTGTTTCGCCAAGATTGCTCTCGAGGTGGGCAAGCGGCGCCTCTACCACTACCTGAGGCGGATGGGCTTCGGGGAGCGCACGCATCTGAAGGTGCCCTACGAGATGCCCGGCACGTTGCTGCACCACAAGAAGTGGCGCGACTTCGACGCCGCCACGATCGCCTTCGGTCAGGGGATTGGCGTGACCGGAGTTCAGATGGCCACCGCGCTGTCGGCCGTGGCCAACGGTGGAACGCTGATGCGACCGCGGCTGGTCAGGCGCGTCGTCGGCTCGGACGGCAGGGTGATTCGAAAGTTCGGTCCCGAGCCGCGGCGGCGCGTGGTCAGTCGCTACACCGCGCGGATGGTGGGCGACATGATGACCGCGGTCACCGAGGAGGGCGGGACCGGAACCCAGGCGATGCTCGACGGTTACCTGGTCGCGGGCAAGACCGGTACGGCGCAGAGGGCGACCGGTTCGATGGGTTACGAGGAGGGCAAGTGGATCGCCTCGTTCCTCGGTTTCGTACCCGCCGACCGCCCGCGACTGGTGATCACGGTCGTGATCGACGAGCCGTTGATCAACCACTACGGCGGCACCGTCGCCGCCCCGGCGATGCGGCGTATCGCGGATCAGTCGCTGCGCTACCTGGGCATCTCGCCCCGGTTGGAAAGCGACGGGAAGCGCGGGCAGAGGCGCAAGCGGGCGAAGGACGAGAAAGCCGAGCGCCCCCCCGCCGAGGCGCAGGGAAAGGATGTCTTCCGAAAGGAGCCGGAGCTCGGGGAAGGGCAGGTTCCCATTCCGGACGTGAGCGGCCGCTCGATGAGCGCCGCGCTGGAGTCGCTGGCCGACGCCGGATTGCGCGCGGTCTTCTTCGGGACCGGGATCGCGGTCGAGCAGGTGCCGCCCCCCGGTAGCCCGATCGACGAAGGCGAGTTCGTCCAGGTCAATTTTCGGCCGCTGGTCGAGGCGGAGGAGAGAAAAGGATCCGATGACGACCGTCGCTGAGATCGCCGCGCAAATACCCGGCGCTCGCTGGTTCGGAGACGGCGAAGTCGAGGTGCGGGGAGCCTCCTGCGACTCGCGCGAGGTGGAGCCCGGGATGCTCTTCGCCGCGCTGCCCGGCGAGAGAACCGACGGCCGTCTGTTCGTGGGCCAGGCGCTGGAGAGAGGCGCGGCGGCGGTGCTGTCGAGCGAGCCGCTCGAGGCGCCGGTGCCGCTGATCGTCGTTTCGGAAGCGCGTGCCGCGCTGGGAGAGGTGGCCGCCGCATGCTACGGGGACCCGACACGGGAGCTGCGGCTGGCCGGCGTGACCGGCACCAACGGCAAGACCACGGTTGTCCACTTGGTCGAAGCCGCGCTGCGTTCGATCGGAGCTCGTCCGGGGGTGATGGGAACGGTCGAGCACCGCTTCGAGCGGAAGAGCTGGAGCGCGCGGCATACCACGCCGGAGGCGACCCTGATCCAGGCGGTGGCGCGGGAGATGGCGGACGCCGGCGCGACGCACCTGGTGATGGAGGTATCCTCGCACGGTCTGGCGCTCGACCGGCACCGCGGCTGCCGGTTCGACGTGGTGGCGTTCACAAACCTGACCCGGGATCACCTCGATTTCCACGCCGATATGGAGGACTACGCGGCGGCCAAGCTGCGGCTGTTCGGCGAGGCGATCGCCGATCGACCGCAGGCCGGGATCGCGGTCAACATCGATGACCCTTTCGCGGCCCGCATCATCGAGTGGGCCGAGCATCCGGTCCTGACCGTTTCGTGCGAGAGGAACAGCGCGGCGGACGTACGGCCGAGCGGCGAGCCGCGGATCGGGATCGAAGGCGTCGAGGCCGAGGTGATCACTCCGGGTGGAGAGGTTCGCATTCGCTCCCGGTTGCTGGGCGAGCACAATCTGAGCAACCTGCTGGTCGCGCTCGGGATCTGCTTGCAGCTCGGCCTCGATCCAGAGCGGGCGGCAAAAGGCCTCGCAGCCGTGGAGGCGATCCCGGGGCGCCTGGAGCGCGTCGCGGTCAGCGACGATTTCGCAGTGCTGGTCGACTACGCCCACACGCCGGACGCGTTGGAGAACGCGCTGGACGCGCTGCGGCCGCTGACCGCAGGACGCCTGATCTGCGTTTTCGGCTGCGGAGGAGATCGCGACAGCGCCAAGCGGCCGCTGATGGGCAGGGCCGTAGCGGCGCGGGCCGAGATCGCGATCGTCACCTCCGACAATCCGCGCCGCGAGGATCCCGACAGGATCATCGAGATGATTCTGCCCGGCGTCGAGAAGGGCGGGCTCGCTCGTGTCGAGCCCTCGGAGCTGAAGAGCGCCGGGCGGGGTTTCGCGGTGGAGCCGGATCGATCCGCGGCGATCCGGCTGGCGGTCTCGGCGGCCGCGCCGGGAGACACCGTCCTGATCGCGGGCAAGGGCCACGAGGACTACCAGCTGCTCGGCGCGGAGACGATTCATTTCGACGATCGCCAGCACGCGGCGGCCGCGCTGGCGGAGCTGAACGAGGCGGAGGCGCGGCGATGAGCGGGCTCGGCTGGAAGCTGGAGAGAGTCGCGAGCATCGTGGGATGCGAGGCCGGCGAAGCTCGGTCCGTGCGGGTGGAGACCGTTTCGATCGACTCCCGCCAGGACTGCCGGGGCGCACTGTTCGTCGCGTTGAGGGGCGAGCGCTTCGACGGACACGATTTCGTCGCCGGGGCTGCCGAACGCGGGGCGGTCGCCGCGCTGGTTTCGCGGCCGGTGGAAGGAGTCGAAATTCCGCTGTTGCAGGTGGACGACACGCTGCGCGCTCTGCAGAGCCTGGCGGTCGCCAGGCGCCGCGAAGTACCGCTGCCGTTGCTGGCGATCACCGGCTCCAACGGCAAGACCACGACGCGGATGCTGGCGGCGGAGATCTGCGGTCGCCACCGCCGGGTTCACCAGCCAACGCGCAACTTCAACAACCAGATCGGGCTGCCGTTGACGCTGTTGGGGATCGAGGCGGAGCACGAGGCGGCGATCGTCGAGATCGGCTGCTCGGATTTCGGCGAGATAGAAGAGCTGACGGAGCTGGCGCTTCCCGACGCGGGGCTGGTGACCAACGTCGGTCCGGCTCATCTGGAAAGGCTCGGCGATCTCGACGGCGTGGCGCGGGCCAAGGGGGAACTGCTCGCCGGGCTGCCCGAGCGCGGCACGGCGGTGATCAACGCCGACGATCTCCGTGTAAGCGGGATGCGTACGCCGGCGCGCCGCCGGATCACCTATGGACGGCGAGGCGGGGTCGACGTGCGCCTCGTAGCGAGCCGTTCGCTGCCGGGTGAGGGGCGGCAGCTGCTCGAGCTCGAGGTCGCGGGCGAGAGCGTCGAGGCGGATCTGGCGTTGCTCGGAGAGCACAACGCCGGCAACGCGGTCGCCGCCGCGGCGGGCGCGCTCGCGCTCGGATGTGGGGCGGAGGAGATCGCGGCGGGGCTGTCCGAAGCCAGAGGCGTCTCCGGAAGACTACGAGCGAGTCGGGCCGCGGGCGGCTGGCTCGTGATCGACGATTCCTACAACGCCAACCCGGGCTCCTGGAAGGCAGCGATCGAAGTGCTGCGGGAGCTGGCCGGCGAGGGCCGCAAGCTGGTCGTGCTGGGAGACATGCTGGAGCTCGGCGAGGCCGCGGCGGAGGAGCACCGCCGGCTGGGAAGCGCGCTGGTTCGCAGCGGCGCGGAGTCGCTGCTGGCCGTGGGGAACTACGCGTCCGAGGTCGTGAGCGGAGCCCGCGGTGAGGGCGGCAAGCGAGTGCGGGCCGAGATCGCCGCCGACGCCGGACGAGCGGCCGAGCGGGCGAAAGAGCAGCTCGAGCCCGGAGACGTGGTGCTGGTCAAGGGATCGCGCGGAATGCGGATGGAACGCGCCGTGACGGCGCTGCTGGGGAAGGAGCGATAGATGCTCTACGAGTTGCTGTTTCCCCTGCGTGTCGAGTTCGAGTGGCTGGGTTGGCTCAACGTCCTGCGCTACGTGCCGTTCCGCGTGATCATGGGCATGCTGACCGCGATGTTCATCTGCTTCGCGCTCTCTCCGTGGTTCATCAAGCGCATGCAGCAGCGGCAGGTCGGGCAGTCGGTGCGGGACGACGGTCCCGAGACACATGTCTCGAAGGCGGGAACGCCCACGATGGGCGGATCGCTGATTCTGTTCGCCGTCGTGATATCGACCGTGCTGTGGGCCGAGCTGCGCAACCATTTCGTCTGGCTCGTGCTCGCGATCACGGTCGGATACGGTTTGATCGGTTTCATCGACGACTACATGAAGATCCGCTACGCGGACAGCAAGGGTCTGCCGGCGGGCTTCAAGCTGATCTTCCAGATCTCGCTGGCGGGCGTGGTCTTTCTCTACCTCTTCATGGACGGGAGCCTGCCCGATGAATGGCTGGATATACGCCATCGACTGGCGATCCCGTTCGTCGCCTTCGGCAGGTATCCGATCGAGCTTCCCGCCTGGGTCTACGTGCTGTTTGCGACCCTGGTGGTGGTGGCGATGTCCAACGCGGTAAATCTGACCGACGGGTTGGACGGGCTGGCGATCGGGCCGGTGATGGTCAACGCCACCACCTACCTGGTGCTGGCCTATATCGCCGGGCTGTCGTTTTTCGGAATCAATATCGCGAGCTACCTGGATATTCCGCCGGTGCCGATGGCCAGCGAGCTGACGATCTTCTGCGCCTCGGTGTTCGGAGCCGGAGTGGGCTTTCTCTGGTACAACACATTTCCGGCGCAGGTCTTCATGGGCGACGTGGGATCGCTGTCCCTGGGCGGTGCGCTGGGCATGCTGGCCGTCCTGACCAAGAACGAGTTTCTATCGGTGATTCTGGGTGGAGTCTTCGTGCTGGAGGCCGCCTCGGTCGTGACCCAGGTCGTCTCTTTCAAGTTGACCGGAAGGCGCGTGTTCAAGATGGCGCCGGTGCATCATCATTTCGAGCTGAAAGGCTGGGCCGAGCCCAAGGTGATCGTGCGTTTCTGGATCGTGTCGATCATGCTGGCGCTGGTGGCGCTGAGCTCGCTCAAGCTGAGGTAGGAAAGAACGGACGATGGCGACTGACCACGACAGGGAAAAGGAAAGACGTGGAATCGACAGGCCGCTGCTGATCGCGGTGATCCTGCTGGTCGCGTTCGGCGTGGTGATGGTCTACTCCGCGTCGGCGGTGATGGCCGAGCGCCAACTGGAGAACTCCACCTACTTTCTCATGCGCCAGATCATCTACGCGGTCGTCGGGCTGGCGGTGATGCTGGTCGCCAGCCGGATCGATTATCGCTGGTACGCGAAGGTGATCTACCCGCTGCTGGGGCTTTCGCTGGTCGGAATGGTGCTCTGTCATACGCCGCTGGGACGCACGATCAACGGCGCCTCGCGCTGGATCGGCGCGGGCCCGATCACGATTCAGCCGGCCGAGGCGCTCAAGGTGGCGCTCGTGCTGTGGCTTTCGTACTCGCTGGCCAAGAAGCGCGAGAAGATCAAGTCGTTTTCGATCGGTTTTCTCCCGCACCTGATCATACCGGGAGTGGCGATGTTGCTCTGTCTTCTGCAGCCGGACTTCGGCACCGCGGCGGTGATCGCCCTCTTGTCGTTTGCGCTGCTGTTCGTGGCCGGTGCCAAGCTCGGCTACATCATGGCCGCCGGGATCGTGGTGGCGCCGGTGGCCTACCTGCTGATCGCCGGATCGGAGTATCGCCTGCGGCGGCTGCTGGTCTTCCTCGATCCCCTCTCCGAGCGGCTCGGAGACGGATACCAGCTAAGCCAGTCCCTGTTCGGCTTCGGAGCGGGTGGGTCGACCGGCGTGGGGCTGGGGGATGGCCTGCAGAAGTTTCTGTTTCTTCCCGAGGCCCACAACGACTTCATCGCGGCGATTGTAGGCGAGGAGCTGGGTGTTGTGGGAATCTGGGCGCTGATGCTGGTTTTCTCCGTGGTGGTGGCGCGCGGAATCGCGATCAGCTTGCGTGCTCCGGACGAGTTCGGCGCCTATTTGGGGTTCGGGTTGACTACCCTGATCGGCGTCCAGGTGCTGGCCAACCTGGCGGTGGCGATGGGCCTGGTGCCAACCAAGGGTTTGAACCTGCCGTTCGTCAGCTTCGGCGGGTCGGCGTTACTGGCTTCTTTGTTTGCCGTGGGGATGCTGCTCAACATCTCCCGCGCGCCGCAGCAAGTCGAGGAGGCCGAGGCCGTGGAGAGCCGGGCCAGCCGCGGGAACGTCAAGCGACGCCGCGGCGAGCCCGAGAGCGAAGGAGCGCTTTCGTGAGCGACGGAGGGCTGCGAGTCGTGTTGGCCGGAGGAGGCACCGGAGGTCACGTGATTCCGGCGCTGGCGCTGGCCGAGGAGATCGCGAGCCGCGGCGGAACGGCACGCTTCGTCGGGACGCCCGATCGCCTCGAGGCCCGGCTCGTGCCGGAGGCCGGCTTCGATATCGATTTCATTTCGGTACGACCGCTGGCCGGCGGAGGAGTGCTGGGCCTGATCCGGGGGCTGGCCTCGTCTCCCTCCGCGGTCTGGCGCTCGACGAGCCTGTTGCGTCGGTTCCGCCCGGACGTCGTGATCGGCGTCGGCGGCTACGTGGCGGGACCGGTGGTGCTCGCTGCGCGCATTCTGCGTCTGCCTTGCGCCCTGCTGGAGCAGAATGCGACCGTGGGACTGACGAACCGCATTCTGGCCCGCGTTGTCGACCGCGCCTTCGTCTCTTACGCCGAGACGCTGGATGCCTTTCCGCGGGGACGCGCGCTGTTGACGGGCAATCCGGTGCGCAGCTCGATCCGCCGCGCGGCATCGCCAGCGCGCCGCTCCCGGGACAGGGGGGCGCTCGGCGTGCTGGTGATGGGTGGCAGCCAGGGTGCGCTGACCGTGGACATGCGCGTTCCGCGCGCGCTGGAGATGCTGTCTTCGAAAATCGAGATGGAGGTGCTGCACCAGTGCGGAGGCGATCGAGTCCGCCAAGTGGAGCAGGCCTACCAGCGGGCGGGTGTTCCCTGCCGCGTGGTGAGCTTCATCGAGGACACCGCCGCGGCGTACGAGGACGCCGATCTGGTCATCGCCCGAGCAGGCGCCACCACCGTCAACGAGCTGGCGGCGATGGGGCTCCCGGCCGTGTTTCTACCCTATCCGCATCACGCCGACAGGCAGCAGCAGCGCAACGCGGCTCCGCTGGCCGCGGCCGGGGCTGCGATCGTGTTGGACGAAAAGACGACCTCGTCCAAGGATCTGGCCGCGGCGGTGGAGCGGTTCGCGACCGATCCCGCTTTGCGCGAGCGGGCGTCGACCAGCGCTCGATCGCTGGGAAGACCGCGAGCGGCCGAAGCGATTGCCGATGAGCTGGAGAGGATCACCGAGGGTGGCAAATGAGCTTTTTTCGTCGAGATAACAGGCCTAACAAGCCGCGGCGAAAGGCTGCTCGCAACCATCGGCGCAGCGATGGCAGGGCGAGATCCACCGCGCGTTTCGGCGACGCGGGCGACACGCTGCGCCGCGGGCTGAGTGTCGCGGCGGTGCTGGCCAAGCTGGGCGGAGTGGTCGCGGCCGCGGCGGTGGCGGTCTGGGGAGGCTATCGCGCCTACCTGCACGCCACGACGGCGGATTACTTCGCGGTGGAGCGGATCGAGATCGAGGGCGAGAGGCGGCTCACAGACGCCGAGGTGCTGGCGGCGGGCGGGCTCGAAGTGGGGACCAACGTGTTCAAGGTGGATACCGCGAGCGTCGCCGCGGCGCTGCGCGAGCATCCCTGGATCGCGGAGGCCGAGGTGGAACGGAGGCTTCCGCGCTCGGTGAGCATCGAAGTGATCGAGAGGCGGGCCGGGGCGATGGTGCTGTTCGACGTGCCCTACCTGGTGGACGACGCCGGGGAGATTTTCAAGCGATGGGCTCCCAAGGATCCCAGCCCGACGCCCTTGATTACCGGCTTCGCGCGCGAGCAGCTGAGAGGCGGGGAGCAGCTGGTCGAAGAGGGAATTCGCGACGCCCTCGCGCTGGCGCGGCGCTACGAGTCGACCGGGCTGGATCGGATCGCGCCGCTGGCCGAGATCCACGCCGAGGTGGACGGCGGGTTCTCGCTGACCGCCGGGGAGGATCCTTTCTACGTCTACTTTGGCAAGGGACCCTATCGGAGCAAGCTGCGGCGGTTGGCCCAGCTGCTGTCCCGCATGCGCGACGACGGAGTCCGTCCGGCGGTGGTCTATTTCGACAACGAGGTTCGGCCCGATCGGGTCACGGTCAAGACGAAACCGCCAAAGGAGTCGTCCGCTGCGGATCGGAGGGCCGAGCTGACGGGCGAACAAGAGGTAAAAAAGACGTCGAAAATTTGATCCCGCTTTGTGCGCCGTGCGAACTTGGTTCCAAGGCAGCGCACTGACAGTCGGAAGCAACAAGGCAGGTACGGCATGGCCAGGAGAGGGGAGATCATAGTCGGGCTCGACATCGGAACCACCAAGGTCGCCGCCGTGGTCGGCGAGGTGACCGAGGAAGGGCTGGACGTAATCGGGATCGGCTCACATCCCTCGGCCGGGTTGCACAAAGGCGTCGTGGTCAACGTGGACGCCACCTGCGATTCGATCGGACATGCGATCGAGGAAGCGGAGCAGATGGCCGGCTGCGACATCTCGACGGTATACGCCGGGATCGCCGGCGGCCACATCAGCTCGTTCAACAACAACGGGATCGTGGCGGTCAAGAACCGCGAGATCTGCGACGAGGATGTCTGCCGCGTGATCGAGCAGGCCAAGGCCGTCGCGATTCCGCTCGACCGCGAGGTGATCCACGCCATTCCGCAGGGCTACGTCGTCGACGAGCAGGAGGGGATTCGCTCTCCGGTCGGGATGAACGGCGTGCGCCTCGAGGCGCGGGTGCACATCGTGACCGGAGCGGTGACCTCGGCGCAGAACATCGTCAAGTGCGCGCAGCGCTGCGGGTTGAACGTTGCCGACATCGTGCTCGAGCAGATCGCGTCGGCCGAGGCCGTGCTGCACGAGGACGAGAAGGAGCTCGGCGTCGCGCTGGTGGACATCGGCGGCGGCACCACGGATCTGATCATTTTCGTCGACGGCGCGGTGGCGCACACCTCGGTGATCGCGGTCGGCGGTCAGCACCTGACCAGCGACGTGGCGCTGGGGCTGCGTACGCCGAAGTCCGAGGCTGAGCGGATCAAGCAGCGCCACGGGTGCGCGCTGGTGAAGATGGTCGATCCCGACGAGATGATTCAGGTGCCCGGGATCGGCGGAAGACCTCCCACGGAGCAGCCGCGACAGGTGCTCGCGCACATCTTGGAGCCGCGCGTGGAGGAGATCTTCAGCCTCGTGCACCGCGCGATTCTCGACACCGGGCTGGCCGATCTGCTGGCCTCCGGCCTGGTGATGACCGGTGGCGCGACCCTGCTGGAAGGCATGCCCGAGGCGGCCGAGCAGGTGATCGGGATGCCGGTCAGGCGCGGGGTGCCGTTCGGGTTCGGCGGCATGCAGGACATGGTCGCCAACCCGATTTACGCAACCGGCTCCGGGCTGGTCAGCAGGGGATTCGGAGCAGAGAACGACCGATCGAGCATCATTCGCGTGCGCGAGGACAAGGTGTACGCGAAGGTGTTCGGCCGGATGACGGATTGGTTCAAGGAGATTTTCTGATCGCGACGCCGCGAGGCGCGATTCGGTACGAGCCGGATCGGCGGCGGACGATCGAGACGAGGCGGCAGGCAACGCATCGAAAAAACCGGGAGGGCCCAATGCATTTCGAACTCGACGACAATGATCAGCAGGCGAGAATCCGCGTAGTCGGCGTGGGAGGAGGCGGTGGCAACGCCGTAGCCAACATGATCGCGGAGCAGATGGAAGGTGTCGACTTCATCTCCGTCAACACCGACTATCAGGCGCTGGAGGCCAACCCGGCGGGAACCAAGATCCAGGTCGGCAGCAGCCTGACCAAGGGCCTCGGCGCCGGCGGGATCCCCGACCTGGGTCGCAAGGCCGCCTTGGAGGACGTCGCCCGCGTCGAGGATACGCTGCGCGGATCGGACATGGTGTTCGTCGCGGCCGGCATGGGCGGAGGCACCGGCACCGGCGCGGCTCCGATCGTGGCGCAGGTGGCGCGCGATTGCGAGGCGCTGACCGTCGGCGTCGTCACGCGGCCCTTCCGCTTCGAGGGACGCAAGCGTTGCCGGATCGCCGAGGAGGGGATTCTGGCTCTGGCCGAGGAGGTCGACACGCTGATCGTGATCCCCAACGAGCGCCTGCTCCAGCTCGACGACACGCTCGCGATCAACGAGGCGTTCGTTTTCGCGGACCGGGTACTGTGCAACGCGGTGCGCGGGATCTCTGATCTGATCACCGTCCGCGGCAACATCAACGTGGATTTCGCCGACGTGCGGACGATCATGACCAACCGCGGTCGCGCGCTGATGGGAACCGGCTACGGGAAGGGAGATCGCCGCGCGGTGGAGGCTGCCGAGATGGCGATCAACAGCCCGCTGCTGGAGGACGTGTTGATCGACGGCGCCACGGGGATCCTGATCAACATCACCGGCGGAACCGAGATGACGATGCCGGAGGTGGCCGAGGCGGTCAGCATGATCGAGGACTCGGCGGACGAGGACGCCCACATCATCTTCGGCTACGTGAGCCTCGAGGAGTCCTGCGAGGAGGTCAAGGTGACCGTGATCGCGACCGGCTTCCAGGGGGAGGCCACCGCCGAGCAGCAGGGCGGGGCGCGTGTCTCCCGGCCCAGCGCGACGGCTCCGCGCTCCTTCTACGGCAACCGGTCGTCGGTCAATCGCCCCAGCAGCCGTCAGCTGCAACAGTCGCAGAGCCCCTCGCATGCGCCGGGCCGTCCCAGCGAGGTTCCCGAGCAGGTCCAGATTCCGGCAGGTCGTTCCGCGGGTGCGCGCGCCAGCGCCACCAGCGAGCACGACCTGGACATTCCGGCCTTCATTCGACGCCAGTCCGAGGGCTGATCCGAAAAATCAGAACGAAAACGTCAGGCCGCCAGGAGCGAGCGACAGCTCCGGGCTCGGGGGGGGCTCGTCGTCGGCGGGGCCGGATTCTCCTCCGTCGTCGGTCAGGTAGAGAACCAGCGCGGCGACGGAGGCCGCGGCCGCGATGCCGAACGACACGTCGGCCGCCAGGGCGCGAGCCTCGCCGCGTCGCTTGGCCTGCGAGGAGGGGTTGGTCTCGAAACGGCGCTTTTCGGACAGAGCGGTCAGACCGAAAACCCCGCCACTGATTAGCGCCAGACCGGCCGTGCCGGTGGCAAGCCAGAAAGCCGTCTCGTGCGGGCGCTGCGGCTCACCGGCCTGCTCCTGCTCCTCTCGCGGGGAGCTTTTGCCGGCATCGTCGTCGGCGTGCACGGCGGGAGCCCCGGCCACGACGGCGAGCAGCAGCACGAAGACGCTCGACTGCACGAGACATCGCTGGGAGGGCGACTGCACTGGATGTCGAGTCAGGGCTCGGTGACGGTGACCGAGCGGGTGAAGGTCTCTGCCACGAAGTAGTCGTTGCTGTTGACTGTGATCGTCGACTCGTAGTCGCCGCCAGCGTGCAGCGACGTGCCGGCGACCTCGTTGTAGAAAACGACCGTGATCGTGTCGCGGTTCAGCCCGAGCTCGAGGTTGTAGTCGCCGGGGCCGGAGATGCTGTCGGAGTAGCTGCCGTCCTCGGCCAGGTCGAAGCTGACGCCGGTGTCGAGGTTCTCCACGACCAGATCGACGGTCCCGTCGGTCACCAGCCCCAGCAGGGTGTCGTCGTCGGCCTGTGGGAGCTGCTCGGCGAAGCTCATCGTCAGCTCGCCGTTTTCGCTGATCAGGGTAACCTCGATCGAGGTCGCCAGGTTCTGATCGATGGAGTACAGATCGCCGGCGTCGGGTCCCGCATCCTTCGGCTCGTCGAAATCGGTGATCACGGTGCAAGCGGCGAGCGCAGCGAGCGAGGCGATCGCAACGATTGTGAGGATTGCTTTTTTCATCGTCGTTCCTCCCTAAAACTTCACCGCGGTGCTGACACCGACGGTCTCGTCGGTGGCCACCGGAACTACCTGCCAGCGCGAATCGGCGGTGCTCACCTCGGCCTCTCCGCCGTCGTCCGTGATCAGGATCACGGCACCGACAACGGCGGCAGCCGCGGCCAGCCCGAACGAAACGTCGGCGATGATTGCGTTGGTCTCGCCCCTGTCCTTGATATCGTTGGTGGGGTTCTTCTTGTAGTCTTCCTCGTCTCCCAGCGCCATCGTACCGAACACGGTTCCACTCACCAGGCCGACTCCGGCGACAGCGGCGGATACCCAGAAGGCGGGAGGAGGTCCATCGTCCTCTTCCGCCGGCTCCGGGACCGGCTCCTCGCCGGCGTCCTCTCCGCCTTCGTCGGCGAACGGATCGACCAGGCCCGGGCCTGCTCCGGACGCCTCGGCTGGCTCGACCGGGGTTCCCTCGTTCGCGAAGTCGGCGGCCAGCTGGGTCTTGGAGCCGCTCTCGACCGAGAGCTGCTTGATCAGCGGTTCGTATCCATCGACATTGAACACGACCTCGTGGTCGCCGGGGGCGATGTCCAGCGTGATCGGGGTCGTTTCGCCGGTGACGTTGCCGTCGAGCACGATTCCGGCTCCGGGAGGATCGCTGGTGACCGCGACCTGCCCCATCATCTTCTTCAATTCGAGCAGACGAGCCTCCACGGTGGGCTTGTCCGGAGCGTCCGGGTTGGCCAGGTACTTCTCGAACGTCGCGATCGCGCCGGCCAGATCCTTGGTCTGCACCTGACACTCGGCGACGCTCTTGAGCACCGTGGGGTGGGGCTTGGCGTCGTAGGCGGCCTGGAACTCCTCGAGGGCCTTGGTGAAGTCACCCGCCTCGTAGAGCTCCTTGCCCTTGGTGTAGTGCTCGCGGGCGGCCGCCTGAGCGTCCTCCTCGTCCGCCGCCGCGAGACCGGAGACACCGATCGCCGCGGAGAAGACTGCGGTGGCGCACAGCAGCCTCGAGAGAAAACACTTGTCGGTTGCTTCCATGGTTTACCTCCACTGAACCGTTCACGTATATTGGCTTGAAAAAGATAGTATGGAATTGTTTTGTCGGCGTCAATGCGGTCGGCACGCTTTTTTTCAGTAGCGGGCGAGTCGGCGGTTTTGACAGAGACCGGATGGGGCGTCAGGATCCCGGAGATGTCCGCTTCGCGAGCAGAGAGACCCGCGGTGCTGTGCGTCGGCGGGTTGGATCCCACGGGGGGCGCCGGCGTTCTGGCCGACGCCGCCGCGGTCAGAGTCGCGGGCGCGCATCCGGCTGCGGTGATCGCCTCGATTGCGATTCAGGACGGGCGATCTTTCGTCGGCTCTCACGCCCTGGAGGCGAGTGTCTTCGCCAGCGCCCTGAAGACCGTCCTGGGAGGGATCGATATACGAGCGGTCAAGACCGGGGCGCTCGGCGGACGGGCGGCCGTCGAGGTGTTGGCCGGAACCTTGCGCGCGCACGAGAGAATTCCCCTGGTGGTGGATCCGGTGGTGCGCAGCAGCACCGGCGGCGAGCTGCTCGACGACGAGGGAGTGGCCGCGCTGCGCTCGAGGCTGTTTCCGCTGGCCGCGCTGGTGACACCCAACATCGCCGAGGCCGAGCTCTTTTCCGGGATTGCGATTCGTGGGCCGGCGGAGATGGCCGAAGCCGGCCGAGAGATTCTCGCCGAGGGGCCGACCGCGGTGCTGGTCAAGGGCGGACACCTGGGGGGCGATCGCTCGGTCGACGTGCTGGTCTCTCGGCGGGGAGGCACGTTGGAGCTCTCCTCCCCGCGCGTCGCCGGCCGGGACGTGCGCGGCACCGGCTGCGCGCTGGCCTCGCTGATCGCGGCGCGGCTGGCCTGCGGAGTCGAGCCGGCAGAAGCGGTGCGCACGGCTCGCGACACGCTGCGCGTCGCGATCGAGAACGCCGTCGCGGTGGGGCCGGGACCGCCGGTGCCGGGGTGGGGCCCGCGAGCGCGGAGGTGAATCCCGAGGCCCGCGGAGCGTCTACGTAAAAAGGAGGACGAGGTGAAGCCGAGAATCGTTGTTGCGACAATGCTGGCGGCGGCGCTGGCCGCCGGTGGCGCGCTGGCCGCGAAGAGCTGCCTGTACCACTACGACGGCGAAGGGTTTTCTTTCGAGTGGGCCGAGGCGGCGGACGTGGAGCGTCGCGATGCGTCCGAGGACGTCATTTTCGAAGGCTGCCACCGGCAGGTGAAGCTGACCGCGGTGGTGCGCGCCGGCGAGCGTCTGCCCGAGGCCGGCCAGGAGTTCAGGCTGATGAGCTACTTTCCCGGCGAGTGGAAACAGGAGCCGGCCGCCTGCCGGGGCAGCGGCTGGGAGAGCTGCCGCTCCTGGAGCTACGAGGCCGAGGGCAGCGGCGACGAGGGGCTGGGGATGGTGGGTTACGGCCCCAAGGGGACCTATATCTTCGTGTTGACCGCGCCGGCCGAGAAGTTCCACGACCGCAGGCCCGCGATGCGGGCCGTCCAGGACAGCCTGAAGCTCTTCTGATCCGTAGAATAAACTGGCAGGCGGGGTTTCTTTCGCGCGGGGGCAGTGATATAATTTCCCGACTTTTGGGTTCACGTGAGAGCTTCGGGAGGCTCGCGAGAGCTGCGATCCGCGAGACTTCGTCGGGGCGTTGTCGGGAGAAGGGGATGAAAAGAGCGAATCCATTCGAGAGCGTGGTCGCCGTTGTGCTGGGATGCGCGCTGATCCTGGCGTCGCCGGGAGCCGCGGCCGGGGACAAGGCCGAGGCCAGGCAGCACTTCGAGTCCGGGCTGGCGCTGCTGGAGGCCGAGGACTACGCCGCGGCCGCGTCCGAGTTCGAGGTCTCGGTGGGGCTCTACCCGACCAGGAACGGGTTGTTCAATCTGGCCAACTGCTACAAGGCGCTGCACCGCTACGGCGACGCGCTGGAGGCGGTCGCGAGGCTGCGGGAGGAGTTCGCCGGCAGGCTGGACGAGCGCTGGAAAAAGGAGATCGCGACGTTCGAGCGCACGCTGGAGGCGATGGTGGGCAGGCTGGCGATCGAGGTGGACCGGCCCGGGGCGAGCATCGAGGTGGACGGCGAGCCGCTGGGCGAGAGCCCGCTGGCCGGGCCGCTGGCGCTGGCGCCGGGCAGCCACGAGATAGTGGTCGAGCTGGAGGGCTTCGCCGCGCAGAGGCGCGAGGTGCGCCTCGTCTCGGGCGAGCGCTTGGAGGAGAGCTTCGCACTGGAGCGAGAGGAGCCGGGCGGTCCCCCGGCGCCGGCCGCCGAGCCGTCCGAGGAGATCGAGCCGCCGCCCGAGCCGCCCGAGCCGCCCGAGCCCGAGGAGGAGCCCTCCGCGACCGCGATCTGGGGCTGGGTCGCGCTGGGAACCGGGCTGGCGGCCGGGATCGGCTCGGGTGTCTTCTACGGGCTGGCGGGCAGGAGCGCCGGCGAGTTCGATGCCGCCAGGGAGGAATACGAGGGAGCGCTGGAGACGCTGGGAACGAGCCCGTCCGACCCTGACGCGCTGGACAGCGAGCAGTCGTCGTGGAGCGAGATGTCGAGCGCCAGCGACGAGATGGAGACGCGCCAGAACCTGGGGCTGACGTTCGCTGTCGTGGGAGGCGCGCTGGTGGCGACCGGGATCTCGCTTTTGGCCGTGGGGGCCGGGGGAGAAGAGGAGGAGCCGCAGGTGGAGCTGACCGCCGCGCCGGGAGGGATGGCGCTGACTTTCTAGGGTCGGCGGCGTTGCGCGCGTCGACTCGATATCATCATTCAGGGAGAGCCGACAGTGGCACGCGAGGGATACACGGGCAAGACGCTGGAGGGGCGCTACGCGGTCGAGCGCCTGCTCGGCGAGGGCGGGATGGGCGCGGTCTACCAGGGCCTGCACGTGATGGTGGGGCGCAAGGTGGCGATCAAGTTCCTGCACTCCGAGCTGACCGGCAGCGAGGAGGTGGTCAAGCGCTTCTACCGCGAGGCGCGGGCCGCGGCCGCGATCGGTCACCGCAACATCGTCGAGGTGCTGGACGTGGGGCTTTCCGAGCTGGGCGAGCCGTACCTGGTGATGGAGTTCCTCGAGGGCGAGAGCCTGGGCGACATGCTGGAGCGCGTGGGCCCGATCGACCTCGGCGCGGCCTGCGGGGTGCTCGACCCGGCGCTGCGCGCGCTGTCCGCGGCCCACGCCAAGGGGATCGTCCACCGCGACCTCAAGCCGGACAACATCTTCCTCGGCCACGGCCAAGACGGCGAGGTGGAGGTCAAGCTGATCGACTTCGGGATCTCCAAGTTCGCCGACGCCGGGGGCGAGTCGCAGCTCACGCAGACCGGCTCGCTGCTGGGCACGCCGGCCTACATGTCTCCCGAGCAGGCGCGTGGGGACCGGGAGCTGGACGCGCGCGCCGATATCTACTCGATGGGAGTGATTCTCTACCAGGCGCTGACCGGCAGGATGCCTTTCGAGGGCGAGCACTACAACGCGCTCTTGATCAGCGTGCTGACCGAGGAGCCGCTCGATCCGGCCGAGGCGCACGCCGGGTTCCCCGAGCAGGCGCGCGAGCTGGTGATGTCTGCGCTGGCCAAGGATCCAGCGCAGAGGCCGCAGAGCGCCGCCGAGATGCTGGAGAGGCTGAAGGAGCTGGGCGTCTACGAAGAGCGCACCGAGCAGCTGACGCGGGTCGCCTCGTCGATCGAGAAAAGGAACGTGGCGGCCGGAGACGTGGGCGACGCGCTGCGCGAGGGGTCGGGCTCGAGCGCGTCGGCGGTCTACTCGCAGATGATGCGCGAGGGCACGTCGGGCGTCTGGGCCGGCACGCGGCCGAAAGGCTCCCGGAGGCGAAAGGGGCTGCTGGTCGGCCTGGGCGCGGCGGCGGTCGCGGTGGTCGCGGCGGTGGTGCTGGCGTGGGTGTACAGCGGCGAAGAGGCGGACGAGGCGGTGGAGGTACCGCTGGCGGCGGCCGAGCCGGAGCCTGCCGGGGAGCCTGCCGGAGAGCCGGCCGCGGCCGAGGAGCCGGGCGCGGTGCAGATCGAGGTCGCGGGAGCTCCCGAGGGGGCGAGGATCTACTACGACGGAGCGCCGGTGCCGCAAAACCCGTTCCCGGTGGAGCGGCGCGAGACGCTGGTCAGGCTGGAGGTGAGGGCCGACGGCCACGAGCCGTTCGTCACCGCGGTGATTCCCAGCGAGGACCTGAAGATAGAGGCCGAGCTGAAAGAAGAGCCCCGGGAGAAGGAGAAAAAGCCGAGGCCGAAAAGGAGCAGGAAGCCGAGACCGAAACCGGCCGAGAAGAAGAAGGTTCCCGAGAAGAAAAAGCCCGAGAAGAAGAGCGATGAGATGTTCAAGAAGGGCAAGAGAGGAACCAAGTTCGGAAGAGATTTCGAGTGAGGAAAAAATGAGGCTCATCCGGATCCAGCCGTTTTCGTCTCGGCGTCCTCGTCGCCGCGCCCTGATCAGTAACCAGCACCGTCACCACGGCCTGTCCACGACGATCGACGCCTGGGAACCGACCGACTGAAGCCCGCTGGGCGCGGCCGGTTGCATCGCGGGCTCGAGAGGCAAAAAGGCCATCCTGACCGCGGCCTCATGAGGCCGCGGGGAGAGCCGGAGCTGCCTCCCGACGTCTGCCGGGCGCCAGGCGCCGACACGGCCGGAGCCAACCGTCTTCGTCTCGGCGTCCTTGGAGCCGCGCCCTGAAAAGGGCGCGGTCAGGATGACCTGTGCTCCTTCGGCGCCTACGACACCGCCGGCCAAGCCCCGGGGGCTGACGACCAGCATCGTCACCGCGAGCCCGTCTCGCTCGTGCTCGAGGTCGTGCAGGGAGTGGGACGGTCCTGCGATCTTCGACTTGTCAGTGACGCTCCTGCGAGTCTTTTCGCAAGACGAACCCGGTCTCGTTGCCCAAGCGACCGAGCTGCCCGCCGACCTCCTTTTTTCGAAGAAGGCCGGGCTTTGAGTTGGCTTAGGGCTCGCGCAAGAATAGGTTCGACGCACCGAGGCTGCCGAGGCGCCCGGCCCGCAAGGAGGGAGGAGGGCGAATACATTGATGTATTCAACCGACGAGCGACGCCGCAGGCCGGGCGCCTCGGCAGCCTCGGTGCGTCGAACCTATTCTTGCGCGAGCCCTAAGCCAACTCAAAGCCCGGCCTTCTTCGAAA
>JAWOBP010000087.1:0-21212 GCA_046484285.1 Polyangia bacterium | reverse complement strand
CGCGGCGTCTCTAAAGGCACGCAGACAGGTGCAATGGTGTGTCGGTGGTGGTCGCCGATCAGTTTGGGAAACAGCCGCCGTTCAGACGGCTCATGCAGCCGGTGCTGATTCCCACGAGCCATAGCCATCAACGCGACCGGCGCGAGACCGAGCCGCATCTCCATCTCTGTGTTTCTGCGGATAGATCATTTAACGCCTTTTTTTTCGCTTGACCATCGTTTTTTTCTATCTGTATGCTCATCGTATTCGGCTCGAAACACGCAAGGGAGGTGGGGTCATGCCGGGTATTTTTTCGAGAATCGCCGGGGTTGTTGTCTGCGCGTCGCTCGCGCTGACGAGCCCTGCGCCAACAATCCTTCCGACGGCTTCAGGGGCTGCGATCCGAAAGACAACCAATGCGCAAAGGGCAGCGGACCATCGAGCATGGTGCCGCTCTACTACGGATACATCGCCGATTACGCATCGAATTTAGAGTCGAATCAATATTTGTACCTGCTGTACCTGCTGGACGCCAGCGGCTACCTGGAGCTGGTGGTTCCGGGAAGTAGTGTGGCGTTGGACATCTCTCCATATGACACCCAGTACTCGCCAGGTTTTGAGAGCCCGCTGGTAGCGGCTCGCGTCTCCGAGAACGCGGATTCCTCGGAAATGGAGGTCCCGGCGCTGCTGCTCAACTGCGGGATGCACGCGTACGAGTGGATCCCGCAGGAGGTTGTCGTGTCCCTCGCTATTCTACCAGGATATTTCATACATCAATCTCAGAAAGGACGGCTTACTTTTCCTCCCTCTGATCGGCCTCCATCGCGCTACGCGCAAGGGTGAGAGGCCGCTCAGAGGGAGGAAGAGAGTCCGGCATAGTTGGGATCACTTCCTGGGAAACACTGATCGAGTTACGTGGGACCGGACAACCCGGCGAGGATATATGATTGTTCGCCGATTGCTCGCCGCTCTACTGGCAGGAGTAGCGGTAGATCCCGTTGCCCGTGGCGAAGACGTTCTGGCCAGGGCTTTTCTTTGCTCGCTCGGTGGGGAAGGCCTCTCAGAAAACCCTACAGCGCGGATTGCTCGGAGGCGAAAGAAAGCCTTGATCCGCTCAGCCCGGCCACTTCTGCGCCAGCGGAAAGCGGCGCCCGAAGCCGAACGCCTTGGAGGTCACCTTGATCCCCGGTGGGGCCTGGCGGCGCTTGTGCTCGTTGGCCCTGACCATGCGCGCCACGCGGCGCACGAGCTGCTCGTCGAAACCCTGCTCCACCAGCGAGGCGACGTCCATCCGCTCGTCGACGTGCCTGCTCAGCACCGCGTCGAGCAGCTCGTAGGGAGGCAGGCTGTCCTGGTCGCGCTGCCCGGGCGCCAGCTCGGCGCTGGGCGGCTTCTCCAGGATCTCGCGCGGAATCGTTTCCGACCCGTCCAGCTCGTTTATTCGCTCGGCCATCCTGTAGACCATCGTCTTGGGCAGGTCGCTGATCACGGCCAGCCCGCCGGCCATGTCTCCGTACAGCGTGCAGTAGCCGACCGCCAGCTCCGACTTGTTGCCCGTGGCCAGCAGCAGGTGGCCCTCGCGGTTGGAGAGCGCCATCAGCACCACGCCGCGCACGCGGGCCTGGATGTTCTCCTCGGTCACGCCCGGCGAACCGCCGTCCAGCCGCGATCCCAACGCCTCGAGGAATCCCTGGTAGACATCGTCGATCGGGACCACCTCGAAACCGATGCCCAGGTTGCGCGCCAGCTGCTCGGCGTCGCGCACCGAGCCCTCGGAGGAGTAGCGCGACGGCATCGCCACGCCGAGCACGTTCTTCGCGCCCAGCGCGCGGGCCGCGATCACCGCGACCAGGGCCGAATCGATCCCGCCCGAGAGCCCCAGCACCGCGCTGGCGAAGCCGCACTTGGCGGCGTAGTCGCGCAGCCCCAGCTTCAACGCCTCCAGAACCGCGTCCCGATCGTTTTCGAAAACGTCGCGCACCTCGCCGCCACGCTCCAGGTCGAAGACCAGCAGGTCCTCTCGGAGCTCCGCGGCGCGCGCCAGCGTTGCTCCGTCCGCGGCGAACGCCTCGCTGCGTCCGTCGAAAACCAGGTCGTCGTCGCCGCCCACCTGGTTGACGAAGACCAGGGGCCGCCCGTGGCGCACGGCCGTCGAGCGCAGCATCTCGGGACGCGAGGCGCGCTTGGGAAGCGTGAACGGCGAGGCCGAGAGGTTGATGATCAGATCGGCGCCCGCCTCGACCAGCTCCGAGACCGGATCGCGCGCGTAGAGCTTCGACTGGAAGACTCCCGGCACGTTCCAGCTGTCCTCGCAGAGCGTGATCCCGAGCCGCATTCCGCGGAACTCGACCGGACGCACCTCGGAGGCCGGCTCGAAGTAGCGCCGCTCGTCGAAGACGTCGTAGGTCGGCAGCAGCGCCTTGGCGTGCACCGAGAGCACCCGGCCGTCCTCCACGAGCGCGGCGGCGTTGAGCAGCCGCTTGCCGACCTCGGTGGGGTTGGGCCGCACGTGCCCGATCACCGCGGCCTGGCCGCGACACATCCCGGCGACCCGCTCCAGCGCCTCGAGGTTCTCGGCCACGAAACGCGGCCGCTCCAGCAGGTCGTGCGGCGGGTAGCCGCACAGCACCATCTCGGGAAAGACGCATAGCTCCGCGCCCCGCTCGCGGGCCGCGGCCAGCGCGCGCTCGACCAGCTCCAGATTACCGCCGAAATCGCCGACGGTGGGATTGATCTGCGCCATCGCGATCTTCATCGTTCCTCCTGTGCCGGCCAATACTACCGGAAATGACCGCGCCTGGCATCGCCCCCGCGGCCGGGACGAAAAAACGCAGGCGAGAAGTGACGCCGGCGTGTTTTCGCGGTAAGCTAAGGTCTAGCTAGGAGGTAGACAATGAAGCGGGCACTTCTACTGTTGTTCTTGGTCGGGATCATGATCGCCGGGGCCCTCGGCTGCGACGACGACGGCGGAGGAGGAGGCGATGCCGACTCGGACACCGACGCCGACTCGGACACCGACGCCGACTCGGACACCGACGCCGACGGCGATCCCGTCTTGGACTCTAGCCACGCCGGCTGGGAGGATCCCAGGTGCTCCGAATGCCACGCCGACGCGCACCACCCCGAGATGGATCCGTACGAGTGCGCCGGGTGCCACGGAACCAACGGGGCCTCTGCCGGGCACGGACAGAGCGCGCCGTGCAGCGACTGCCACCCCGAGCAACACGGCGGCGGCCAGAGCTTTCCCGACCCGGAGTCGTGCCAGACCTGCCATCCCGATTGATCCGGCGCCCGCGCGACTTGCTACGCCCGATGCGGTTCTGCTAGACCAGCGCTGATGAGCTCGGCGACACACGACGAAGCGGTGCTGGCCGGCAGGCTGATCCTGGCCGGCTTCGACGGCACGGCGTTGCCCGACCGCATCGCACGCGACCTGGAGCGCGGAGCGCTGGCCGGGATCGTTCTGTTCTCGCGCAACGTGGAGAGCCCTGCTCAGGTGCGGCGCCTGACGGACGAGGCGCGGCGGGCCGCCGGCGGATCGCCGGCACCGATCGTGGCCGTGGACCAGGAGGGTGGCCGCGTGGTGCGCCTGCGCGATCCACTGACCGTGCTGCCTCCGGCGCGGACACTGGGCGCGATCGACGATCCCGAGCTCACCGAGCTGGCGGGACGGCTGGTCGGCGCCGAGCTACGCGCCGTGGGATTCACGCTGGATTTGGCGCCGGTGCTCGACGTGGACACCAACCCCGACTCCCCGGTGATCGGCGATCGCTCCTACGGGGCGAGCCCGGCGGCGGTGATGCGCCACGGGCTGGCGTTCGCACGCGGGCTGAAGGACGGCGGCGTGCTGCCCTGCGCCAAGCACTTTCCGGGACACGGTCGCGCCGCGGTGGACAGCCACCTTTCGCTGCCGCGTGTCGACTGTGACCGCGAGAGCCTCGAGGCGGTCGAGCTGGAGCCGTTTTGCGCCTGGTGCCGCACCGGTCTGGGGCCGGTCATGATCGCCCACGCCGTCTACCCCGCTTTCGACCCGGAAGGACCCGCCACCGCCAGCCGAAGCGTCGTGCGCGGCGAACTGCGGGAGCGCCTGCGCTTCGGCGGCGCGGTGCTGAGCGACGACCTGGAGATGGGTGCGGTCGGTGAATCGGGCGGACCGGCCGCCGTGGCGGTCCGCGCGCTGGCGGCCGGAGTGGACGGCATGCTGGTCTGCCGCAGCGCGGAGGTGCTCGACGAGGTGCGGGACGGCCTGGCGCGCGCTCTCTCGTCCGAGCCCGGGCTGCTGCGCCGGGTGGAGATCGCCTCCTGTCGGCTGGCGGCGCTGGGCGAGCCGCCGGGACCCGACGTCGACCTCGACTGGCTGGAGTCGGCCGATCACCGGGCGGCCCGCTCGCTGGTCACCGAGCGGATTCGCGGGGCAACGGAACAGAGTTGAGCGTCCACGGCAACACCAGCGGCCTCAAGACCGCACAGAAGCGCTCCTTGGAGCGGCTGAGCTCGCGACGAATTCCGGCCGAGAGGATTGTCACCCCGGAGCTGGCCCAGTCGCTGGCGCTGATCTCGCGGGAGATCGGACGCCAGGTGGGGCTGTTCATCGATCGCAGCGGCCAGGTTACGCGAGTCACCGTCGGCGACCAGCACCGCATCTGGCTGCCCGACTTCGGACGCCTGCGCGCTGGAGAACGCCGCTTCCGCGGTCTGCGGCTGGTGCACACCCACCTGCGCTCCGAGCCGCTCAGCCGCGACGACCTGACCGACCTGACGCGCCTGCGGCTCGACATGGTGGTCGCGGTCGGGGTGGCGCCGGAGGGAACGCCCGGCGCGGTCTACTACGCGCACCTGCTGCCGCCGTCTCCGGACGGCGAGCTGTACCGCCAGGCGGGTCCGCTCAACCTGGGCATGCTCGACGACGACTTCACCGCGCTGATCGGCTCGCTGGAGGAGGAGTTCCGCCGCCGGGTGCGCGCCAGGCCGATCGAGGCTGCCGAAGGACGGGCGGTGCTGGCCTCGGTGGTGCGGGACCGCCGCCGGATCCCGGAGGCCGAGCGATCGCTGGACGAGATCGGAGAACTGGCGCGAACCTCGGGAGTGGAGGTGGTGGATCGCGTAGTCCAGGTACGCTCGCGGCCCGACCCGCTCTACGTGTTGGGCCGGGGCAAGCTCGAGGACGTGACGGTCCGCGCCATGCAGCACGACGCCGATCTGCTGATCCTCGACACCGATCTCAATCCCAACCAGGCGCGCGCGATTGCGCAGTCGACCGAGCTGAAGGTGCTGGACCGCACGCAGCTGATCCTGGACGTCTTCGCCCGGCGCGCCCACTCGCTGGATGGCAAGCTCAAGGTGGAGCTGGCTCAGCTCAAGTACCTGATGCCCAGGCTGGGCGCGCGCGACGATTCGCTGTCGCGGCTGACCGGGGGAATCGGTGGCCGCGGACCCGGCGAGACCAAGCTGGAGATCGGCCGCCGCCGCGCGCGGGACAGGATCGCCCGGCTGCAGAAAAAGCTCGACCGGCTGGCGAAAGGCCGCGCCCAGCGCCGCTCTCTGCGGCGCAGCTCGGGAGTGCCGGTGTTGTCGATCGTGGGCTACACCAACGCGGGCAAGTCGACCCTGCTAAACGCGCTGACCGACTCCGAGGTGCCGGTCGAGGACCGGCTGTTCGCCACGCTCGACACCTCGAGCCGCCGCCTGCGTTTTCCCCGCGAGCGCGAGGTGGTGATAACCGACACCGTGGGCTTCATCCGCGACCTGCCCCGGGATCTGATCGACGCGTTCAAGGCCACGCTGGAGGAGCTGAACGACGCCTCGCTGCTGCTGCACGTGGTCGACGCCGCCGATCCGGTCCACCGCGAGCAGATCGAATGCGTGGAGCGCATCCTGGCCGACCTCGGCCTGGGGTCCAAGCCGAGGCTGACCGTGCTTAACAAGACCGACCTGCTCGGCAGGGAGGAGGCCGCCGCCGCCGCCCAGTCCCTGGACGGAGTCGCGATCTCGGCCCGCACCCGCGAGACTCTGAGGCCCCTGCTGGAGCGCATCGAAAACACCCTGTGGCTGGAAGACACACCCGATCCACGTCCCGATCCACGTGGGGACTGAATGGATCAAGCCGAAATCATTCCGATTTTTCAGGGGCGGTAGTCGTAGGCTCCGATGTCCGCGGTGACGCCCGGGTTTCCGGTTCCCTCCAGGTCGGTCCAGCAGTTTCCGTCCGCGTCGTGCATCGGCGCGGCCTCCTCGTCTCCCACATCGATGCACGGCGAGAGCTGCTGCAGGCGGTAGTCGCCGTCGACCCACTTGTCGTCGCTCGGCTCGTCCGAGGTTCCGCCGTCGTCCCAATGTCCGGCGTCGACGAACCAGGGCTGCTGGTCGATGTTGCCCTGCCCGGGGTAGCCGCCCTCGACGTCGCTGTAGGAGACGACCGGCTCGCTCCCGAGCTCGTCGTGGATCTCCCCGCCCTCGTCGCCCCACAGGATGCAGTTGGTCACCTCGGGCTCGGCCAGCTCGGCGTTGTAGATTCCGCCCCCCCGCTGGGCCAGATTGCCGCTGAAGACCGTGTTGACCAGCCTGGGCTCGGCGCGCGTGCCGTCGTACATGCCCCCGCCGCTGGCGGCGATGTTGCCGACCACCAGCGTGCTGAGCAGCCGCGGGCCGCCGTAGCTGACCGCGACGCCTCCGCCGTTGCGTCCGGCCAGGTTGGCGCTCAAATCGCAGGCGGACAGGGAGCCCTCCGTCAGCTCGATCATCGCACCGCCGCCGTCCAGTTCGGCCCGGTTGCTCTCGATGCTGCAACGGCTGAGCTCCATGTCGCTGAACCTGACGAACATGCCGCCGCCGTCCAGCTCGGAGCTGTTTCTGCTCAACGCGGTGTCGGCCATGACCAGCTCGCCGCGATAGGTGGCGATTCCCCCGCCGCTCGCTTGCGCCGTGTTCTCCTCGACGATACTGTCGTGAATCTCCGGGCTGCAGCCGTTGTTGAACAGCCCTCCGCCCTCTCCGAGAGCCTCGTTTTGGCGGATTTCCGTTTCGAGAAAGGTGGGGAGGCAAGCCGAGTACATCTTCTCCAGGTACAGGGCGCCGCCGTGCTGGCCGGCGCGATTGTCCTCGAAAGTCGCCCTCTCGAAGGCCGGCAGGCCGTTGAGCACGTAGACGGCTCCGCCTCGCTCGGCCCGGTTGCCCGAGAACGTCGTCGCCACGAAGCTCGGAATGCTGTCGTAAACGAAGACCGCTCCGCCGTCGTAGGCCGCGTTATCCACCAGCCGGCAGTTCGCGATCGAGGTCGACGCCGCGTTGAGGTAGATTCCGCCGCCCCGGTGGTGGGGCGACTCCCCGACCGCATTCCCCCCTCGTACGACGAAACCGTCGAGGCGCGAGTCGCTGGCGCCCATCACCACGTGGTAGACTCGCTCGTTTCCATCCTGCTGGCGTCCCTCCAGCACGGCCGGATGCGCTTCGGGATCGCGCTGGTACAGGTAGTGCTCGTCGCCCGCGAACCCGCCGTAGACCTCGATCTGCGGGTGCAGCTTGAAGGTGTCCAGCGGGTCGTTCTCCCAGGCGCGATAGGTACCCTCCGCCACCCAGACCGAGCAGGAGCCGAGCACCTGCGCCGCTGCGTAGGCCGCTTCGATCCCCTCTTGCAGATCCTGGAACGCGGTCTCCCAGGCGAAGCCGCAACCGTCGTCGTTTTCGGAATCGAAGCGCACGTAGCGGATGCAGCGCCCCAGCGGGTCGGTGTAGTCCGGAGGGCACTCGCTGTCCGTGCCGGCGTAGCTCTCTGTCTCTGTCTCAGTCTCCGTGTCCGCCTCGGCCGGGTAGAACGGCACTTCGGGATCGTCTCGCTCGGCGCAGCCGGCGACCGAAGCCGCCGCAATCGCCAAGCCGACCAGAATCCGACGAACGCGCATCGCAACCTCTCGCGCTTTGGCCCAAAGCGCCTTGGGGACGACATGCCCCATTGCCCCGCCACGCAAAATTTAAGGCAACACGCGTGCCAACACAACGACAACTCGGTTAGGATGTCTGCGTGGAGCCCGTCAAGGAGGGAGGACACCCATGCTCAGACTCGCAGCCCCGCTGGCCGCCCTGCTGGCCGTGACCGCGCTTTCGGACTCCGACGCGGCTCGAGCCGCCGATCGCCCGACGCGACCATCCATCCACGAGCTCGAGCTCCAACGCCATCGTGGGCCGGCTCCCGCTCCGGCGCCGGCCGACCCGCCCGCGGCGCGCCCCCTCCAGCAACGCGACCCGATCGTGCAGCGGATCGTCTACGGCTACTACCCGTACTGGTCCTCCGGCTACGAGAATCTCCAATGGGAGCTGCTGACCCACGTGGCCTGGTTCGCCATCTCGCTCGACGCCGGCGGAGACCCGGTGGACAGCAACGGCTGGCCGGGAAGCTGGACCGGGCTGGTCGACGCTGCGCACGCCGAGGGCGTCCGCCTCGACGTGGCGTTCACCCTCTTCTCCTCGAGCGCGATCGAGACCCTGCTGACCAGCGCCACCAACCGGTCGAATGCAATCGATACGATCGTTTCCGCGATCGAGGACGGCGGCGCCGACGGCGCGGCGATCGACTTCGAGGGCGTTCCCTCGGCCGCGGCGGAGGGGCTGGCGACGTTCCTCGCGGAGCTGAGGCAGCGCTTCGACGAGCTGGGCTGGTACGACAAGCAGATATCGGTGGCCGGGCCGGCGGTCGACTGGTCCGGGGCCTTCTACCTTTCCGAGCTCATCGACGCGATCGATGTCTTTTTCATTATGGGCTACGATTATTTTTGGAGCGGCTCGTCCAACGCCGGTCCGACCGGGATCGCGCTCAGCGACGAATTCTGGAGCTCGTACACCTCCCATTCCCAGCTTCGATCGATGGCGACTTACGCCGGCCAGGTCAGCGAGCAGGAGCGGGCCAAGATCGTGCTTGGCGTGCCGTACTACGGGCGCGAGTGGACCACCGCCAGCGATCAGCTCGCGGCCGCGACCTACTCCAACGTCGGCTCGGTCACCTACGCCACGGCGATGGCCGATATCGAAAACCCGGATGTCGATTCGCTCTGGGATTCGCACTCCCTGGCTCCCTGGTACGTCTGGTGGGACGGCGCCTCCTGGCACGAGGTCTACTATGACGACGCCGAGAGCCTGGCATGGAAGTACCGCTTCGCCCTGGAGCAGGGAATGGGCGGGATCGGAATCTGGGCGCTGCGCTACGACGCCGGGTACAGCGAGCTGTGGGACGAGATCGAATACGCCTTCGCCTCCGACTTCGCTCCGCACGAGGGCGATCGGCTCGACCCGATCCCGGTCGCCGAGCTGCCTTTCGAAGACGCGCGCGACAGCTCGGACCTGGCCGCCGGCGGGATGTTCTTCGACTGGTACTCGTGCAACGACGCGCTCGCCGAGTGGGGGCGCGAGCACGTCTACCGGGTCGAGATCTGCCACCAGGGAACGCTGACCGCCTCGGTCGCGGGAGACGGCGGGGGCGTCGACAACGACGTGCACATCCTGTCCGCACCGTCCGAGGATGCCTGCCTCTCGCGCGGCCACAGCGAGGCCTCCTGGGAGGTGACGCCGGGGAGCTGGTACGTGGTGGTCGACACCTACGTCGAAGGCGGAGTCCCGCTCTGGGGACCGTACGAGCTGACGATCACAGGCGAGGGGATCCCCGATCCGCAGTGCGACGACGGGCTGGTCTGCCAGCAGGGAGAATGCGTCGATCCCGGCTCCGACGCCGACAGCGACGCGGACTCGGACAGCGACGCGGACTCGGACAGCGACACGGCCACCGGGCAGGACACGGATACGGACAGCTCGACCGCGGCCGCCGCGGAAGAAAGCTACGAGCCGGGAGATTCGTGCGGGTGCAGAACACCGGGCGCCCGGGGGGAAGCAAGGCTATTGAAGCTGCTGGTGAGGCTGGTCGGACAGGTCTGACCCGTCCGACAGGTCCGACCCGTCCGACAGGTCCGACTCCCGACCTGTCCAACCAGTCAGACCTGTCTGACCTCACCGATCAACCAGGCCGCCCCTTCCGGCGAGTCGAGCAGCCTCGTCTGCTCGGACGTATCGATCCGCGGCGGCTCCTTCGCGTGGCCGGGACCGGCACCGGACTCCTCGCGCTCCTTGCGCCGCCGGTGGACCTCCTCCATCGTCAGCAGCTCGCCGAGCAGCCGGTCCAGGTAGAGCACCCCGTCGAGGTGATCGAGCTCGTGCTGCCACAGCACGGCGTCGTATCCCTCCGCCTCGGTGACCAGCTCCTCGCCGTCGACCGCCGTGTGCCGCACCCGGATCCAGCGATTGCGGCGCACCATGCCCCCCACGCCCGGCACCGAGAGACAACCCTCGTAGCCTTCGACGCAGTCGTCGGAGCGCTCCAGGATCACCGGGTTGCGGACGAAGACGGTCTCGGGACGGTCCGTCTTGTAACCCAGCATCAACGTCGCCACGCGCAGCGAGAGCCCGACCTGGGGACCGGCCAGCCCGACCCCGCCCTCCTCGTTCATCGTGCGCTCCATCCGGGCCGCAACCTCCTCGAGATCCAGGCCGGGGGGCACCTCGCGCGCGCGCCTCCGCAGCACGGTGCTGTCGTCGCAACCGCGCACGACGACGTCGAATCCCGGCCGAACCGCCTCCACCAGCGGCCGCTCCTCGTCCGTCCACTCGAAGCTCACCTCGGCAAAGCTCGCTTCCGGTCTCGCCGGCTCGGATGTGGGAGGGACTCCGGTCGGCGTCGCGGGCCGGCGTCCCGCGCAACCCGCCAGCCCGGCGGCTCCGGCCGCGGCGGCCGCGGCGATGAAATTCCTTCTCGTCAAGTCCTGCATTCGAGCTACTCCATCCCCAGCAGGCGGGCGATCCCCGCCGTGTAGCGTTCGACGACCCAGGGGCCGACGAACAGGTGCTCCAGCGCTCCGAGCGCCAGGAAAGGCCCGAAGGGAATCCGCGACTTGAGAAACCCCGGATCCGTCGCCGGCCCGTCGCCGTCTTCCTCTAGTTTCTCCTCCTCGATCTCCTCTTCGAACACCGGCTCGCTGTCCAGCCCCCGACGGCGTCGAGCGCGAATCACCACTCCGGCGATCAACCCCTGGATCGCACCGGCGAACAGCGCGAACAGCGCCCCGCGGATACCGAAAAACGCCCCGATCATCGCCACCAGCCTGGCGTCTCCCTCGCCCATTCCCGGCATGCCGGTCAGCAGCCGGTAGCCGTCGACGAACAGCAGGCGGATCGCCGCGTACCCGCCCGCCGCCGCAATCAACGGCTCCCGCCAGCCGAGATCGAGCAAGAAGGCGTTGGCCGCGAGGCCCACGACGATTCCCGGCAAGGGAATCACGTCGGGAATCCAATAGGTCTCCAAATCGATCAATCCGGCGGTGACCATCGCCCAGCAGAAGGCGAACAGGACGAAGTACTCGGCCAGCCCCAGCTGGAACGAGGGCGGATCGGCCAGCAGCGTGAGTCGAATCACGCCTACGGACAGCAGCGCCAGTGCCGCCTCGACCACGACGTAGCGGGGCGAGAATCGCGAGCCGCACTCGCGGCAGCGACCGCGCAGAACCAGGTAGGAAACGACCGGCACGTTGTCGTACCAGCGAACCGGCCTGTCGCAGGACATGCAGTGCGAGGCCGGCCTCAATACCGACATCTCGCGGGGCCAGCGCACGATCACGACGTTGGCGAACGAGCCCCACAGCGCGCCGAACACCGCGGCCGCAGCGTACCATTGCCAGGCCGGCAGCAGCTGGTGCGGATCGAGCATCGATTGGAGTCTAGCAGAAAAGAGGCGCGGCCGGGGACCTCTCCCGACCGCGCCGTCGATAACAATCCGGTCTGGAAACGAGCGGGGCTACATCATCCCCATTCCGCCCATTCCGCCCATGTCGCCTCCCGGCGG
Source organism: Polyangia bacterium (assembly GCA_046484285.1). GTDB lineage: Bacteria > Myxococcota_A > Polyangia > JAAYKL01 > JAAYKL01 > CAZHCG01. Next base: position 9,358 of record JAWOBP010000087.1, on the reverse strand, counting down.
CATGCCGCCGCCGGCCGGGCCGTCGTCCTTCTTGGGCTTCTCGGCCACTGCGGCCTCGGTGGTGATCATCAGGCCCGCCACGGAGACGGCGTTTTGCAAGGCGGTGCGCACCACCTTGGTGGGATCGATGATCCCGGACTGCACCAGGTCTCCGTACTTGTCGGCCGCGGCGTCGTAGCCGAAGGCCTGCTTGCCCTCACGCACTTTCTGCACGACGATCGAGCCCTCCACGCCGGCGTTCGAAGCGATCTGGCGCAACGGCTCCTCCAGCGCGCGCTCCACGACATGGATCCCGACCCTCTCTTCCTCGTTCTCGAAATCGATGTTCTTCAGCGTGGCTATCGAGCGCAGCAGCGCCACGCCGCCGCCGGGAACGATCCCCTCTTCGACCGCGGCGCGCGTGGCGTTGAGCGCGTCCTCGACGCGGTCCTTCTTCTCCTTCATCTCGGTCTCGGTCGCGGCGCCGACCTTGATCACGGCCACGCCTCCGACGAGCTTGGCCAGCCGCTCCTGCAGCTTCTCGCGGTCGTAGTCAGAGGTCGTCTCCTCGATCTGCGCGCGGATCTGCTCGACGCGGCCTTTGATTTCCTTGGCCTTGCCCGCGCCGTCGACGATCGTGGTGTTGTCCTTGTCGACCGTGATGCGCTTGGCCTTGCCCAGATCGTTGATCGAGACCTTCTCCAGGGTCAGACCGAGTTCCTCGGCGATCACCTGGCCGCCGGTCAGCGTCGCGATATCCTTGAGCATCTCCTTGCGCCGGTCGCCGAAGCCCGGAGCCTTGACCGCGGCGCAGGTGAAGGTGCCGCGCAGCTTGTTGACCACCAGCGTGGCCAGCGCCTCACCCTCCACGTCCTCGGCGATGATCAAAAGAGGCTTGTTCATCCGCGCGATCTGCTCGAGGATCGGCAACAGATCCTTCATGTTGGAGATCTTCTTCTCGTGGATCAGCACGTAGGCGTCCTCGAGGATCGCCTCCATCCGCTCCGGATCGCTGACGAAGTAGGGCGAGAGGTAACCGCGGTCGAACTGCATGCCCTCGACCACCTCCATGGTCGACTCCATGGACTTGGCCTCCTCGACCGTGATCACCCCCTCCTTGCCGACCTTCTCCATCGCCTCGGCGATCATGTCGCCGACGGTGGAATCGCCGTTGGCCGAGATGGTGCCCACCTGGCCGATCTCGTTGCGATCCTTGATCTTCTTGCTCATCTTGTCGAGCTTGTCGACCACCTCGACGACAGCCTTCTCCATGCCGCGCTTGACCGCCATCGGGTTGTGACCCGCGGTGACCAGCTTGGCTCCCTCGCGGTACATCAGCTGCGCCAGCACGGTGGCGGTGGTGGTGCCGTCTCCGGCGACGTCCGAGGTCTTGGAGGAGACCTCCTTGACCATCTGGACACCCATGTTCTCGAACTTGCCCTCGAGCTCGATCTCCTTGGCGACCGTGACCCCGTCCTTGGTGACCGAGGGGCCGCCGAACGACTTGTCGAGGACCACGTTGCGCCCCTTGGGACCGAGCGTGATCTTTACCGCGTCCGCCAGGGCGTTGACTCCCTGGAGGATCTTGTTGCGGGCGTTCTCGCTGAACAATATCTCCTTGGCTGCCATAATCCGTCTCCTTTCCCTCGGGCTACTCGATCACCGCGAGTATGTCGTCTTCGCGAAGAATCACCATCTCTTCGCCGTCGATCTCGATTTCTGTGCCGGCGTACTTGCCGAACAACACCTTGTCGTTCTTCTTGACCGCCAGGGGCTTGACGTTGCCTTCCTCGTCGGTGCGCCCCTGCCCCACGGCCTGCACCTTTCCCTCCAGCGGTTTCTCCTTTGCGGAATCCGGAATGATGATTCCGCCCTTGGTCTTCTCGCCCGACTCCAATCTCTTGACGAGCACTCGATCATGCAGCGGTCGAATCGCCATGGCTGACCTCCTCCTACTCAGCAAAAAAACCTTTTTTTCCGAAAACTTGTGGTCCTCTGCTCCTCTTGAGCACTCAGAGGGTCCGAGTGCTCGCGGGACATCCTAATCACCGCCCGGGGGTTGTCAACGGCGTGGAGTGTTTTTTTCTGCGACCACATCGAGCTGCTCGGCAAACGCCTCGATGCGCTCTGCGTTTCTGGTCGTGCTGTACTGCTCCGGATCGGTGTGATCCGCCTCTAGCACGAGGTGGGGAACACCGCTGTCTTCCGTGACTCGCCTTTGCAGGCCGAAGCGGCAGTTGGTGTTGGCGGGGCAGGTCCGCGAATCGTGCCACAGGATCCCATCGCAGCGATACTTGTCGAGCTCGCTGGCTATGCGCATGCCCTTGATCCGCTCGCTTCTGCAGACGAACAACTCCGTGTAGGCTCGCGCCATCGACTCCCATGGCCGATCGGCGTCGAGCGCGTCGAAAACCCACGATCCACAGTAGGTGGAAGCCACCACCGCGATGTCCAGCGCCTGGAAGGTCGACTCCAGCTCGCGCAGCGCCGGCCAGATCGGCATCCCCTCCCAGTAGAGACGATGCTTTTCTGGATCGACACGGGCAAAACCTTCGCTGCGGCGTGATTCCAGCTCGTCGAGCAACTCCTCGTAGCAGCTCACGGCCTGCTCCGTGCCACGCGCAACCACTGCGGGGCCCATCGCCACCAGCTGGTCGAAGAAGGTCCAGGGGCTTCCCGCCGCGGCAGCTGTCTCCAGGCAGCTCGCCCACAGGTCGGAGCAGAGCCGCGAGAGCCCCACCACCTCGGCCAGCCGCTCCTCCTCGGCCGGCAGAGCACCCTGCACTTGCTGCAACCGCTCGGCAAGCTCGCGAAGCTGCCCGGCGATGAAAGCCACGTGGCCGTCGGTCACTTGGTCGACCTCGACGAACCCGTCCAGGGTCAATAGCGGTACTCCCAGCCGCCGGGAATAGAAATCGAACCAGCGCCGGATCTCCACGCACTGGTTGGTGCTCGCCACCAGCACGTCCGGAGCGGCGACTCTCTCTATCGGTCGATAGCGCTCGTTGCCCACGTGGAAGGCGGACAGCGGTGTGCTGTCCATCAGGTGGGCTCCGATGTCCGCCGCCGTGTAGGAGCAGGCGTCGGCAGAAATACCGGCGGATGACGCAGCCTGAATCGCGCTGGCCGATTGCTGTGAGGTGCCCAGCAGCGCGGCGTGGTTCTCGGGGAAGTGGACAGCGAAGCCCATCGCGCGCAGCAACTCCACCGGACCGACGCTGGAGCACCACGCCACCGGACGCGATCGGCCGGCGGCGGCTTCGTTCAGCTCGTAGTGATGCTCGGCCATCAACCGCGACACCCGCCGCGACGCGCGCAGCTTTCGACCTCTCCTAAACCTACCCATCGCCATACCTCCCCGCCGATCGAGGAGCATACCCCCACCACAGCCCGGCTCAAAGCCGAAGACGGGTGCAGGTGAAGCCCGGCCAGTGGCTGACGCGCTCCACCAGGCCGTCCTTGACCGGGTTGGTCACCGCGTGGATCAGGCGCTCCTCGAGGCGCTCCTCGTCGACGACCGGCTCGCAGCGGGTGCGGTCGGCCCTGCGAGTTGGAAAAAAACGCCCCCCCCCACCGCTACCCGAACTGTCTTCGGAAACTGTCTTCGACTCTGAACCGATCGAACTGGCATTGACCGGGAGAGCACCGTGTGCTGACCTGCTTCGAGGAGGCCAGAGGTGCGACCGCGTGTCTTTCGAGCAGCTCCAGGCTTGGAGATCACTTACCGGCTCGTGGACGATGTCGGCGGCTCCGGGCGTGCTCTGGTGATGTCCGGCGGACTGGGCGGCACTCATCTGGTCTGGACGGCGCTGGTGCGCGCGCTGCGCCGCGATTTCCGGATCGTAATCTGGGATTACCCTGGCCTCACCGCGGGGGAAACCCTCGACGAACGCGTCCCGGTGGACATCCAATCGCTGGCCTCCTATCAGGCCGAGCTGCTGGATCACCTGGGCTGGGAACGAGCCGTGCTGGTCGGCTGGTCTCTCGGAACCCAGGTGGCGGCGGAGCTGATCCGCGAGCGCGCCGATCGCTGCGAGGCGCTGGTGGCGATCTGCGGGGTGGACGGGCGACCTTTCGTCGAGACGCCGAACGACGATCCCCTCGCCGCGTCGCTCGGCCTCCGCTCCTCGGTTCCCGGGGCGGTGAGCTGGCTGTCGGAACGGATGGATCGGATCGAGACGCTGCGGGGAATGCTGCGCAGGATCGAGCGCCCCACTCGCTGGGCCAAGCGCCTGGGGCTGGTGGACCCGCTCGTCGACGACCTGGTCTTCGACGCCGTGATCCGCGACTTCATCGCCCTCGATCCCGGAGTCTACCGGCGCTACGTCGAGGCCGCGGCCGAGCACGACGCCTCGGATCTGCGCGGCCGGGTCGATCGACCGGTGCTGGCGATCGCCGGCGAGCGCGACCGGATGGTGCCCCCGGCCCGCGTTCGCGAAATGGCGCGAGAAATCCCGGGCGCCGACTACCTCGAGGTGCGCGGCGCCACGCATTTCCTGCCGCTGGAATATCCTGATCATCTAGTGCTCGAGATCGAGTCCTTCCTCGAGCGCCATCGCGAATCATGAGCCGGCTTCGCTACCCCCTGGTCTGCTTCGACCTGGACGGAACCCTGGTGGACGACACCGTCTACATCTGGCAGACGCTGCACGAGCACTTCCGCACCGACGCGGCCGCCCGCCGCCGGGCCCACGACGACTACCTGGCCGGGCGGCTCCCCTACCGGGGCTGGTTCGCCGCCGACCTCACGCTGCTCGATCGGGCCGGGGCGACCGAAGAGGCGATCCGCGAGCTGCTGACCACCCTGCGCCCCATGCGCGGCGCCCGGGAGACGCTCGCCGAGCTGGCGCGGCGCGGTCATCGGCTGGCGGTGATATCGGGCAGCCTCGACATCGTGGTCGAGGCGCTGTTCGCCGAAGTGAAATTCGATCACGTGCTGATCAACCGGATCGAGTTCGATCGAGCGGGCCGCATCCGCGGCGGCACACCCACGCTCTACGACCTGGAGGGAAAAGCCGAAGGCCTGCGCGAGATCTGCCGGCGCGAGCGGCTGCCCACCTCGCGCGCCGCCTTCGTCGGCGACAACGTCAACGACGTGTGGATAGCGCGCGAGGCCGGGCTCTCGATCGCGTTCAACTGCAAGAGCGACGAGCTTCGCGCCTGTTGTCATCACGAGGTGGCGGGCAACGACCTTCGGGATGTCCTGTCTCTGCTGAAATAGCCGGTCGAAACGAGGCTCAGTAACCGTAGACCTTGACGTCGTCGACCTTCCAGTACCAGTCGAAGTAGGCAACGTAGTGGAAACGCAGCCGGAAGTCGGTCGCACCGCTGATGTACGACGTGATATCTAACGACTGTGTACCGCTGGAATTGTAGTCGTAGGTTGCCAAAGTCTGCCAGGCTCCACCGTCGACCTGGATCTGCACCTCGCCGTAGTCTCCCGAGTAATACTGGTAGTCGTGATTGAACTCGAAGGTAATGGCCTGGCACAGGCCGACCGTATACGTATCGGTGTACAGGTACTCGTCGAAATCGATGTAGTTGTCGGAATCTATCCACCAGTAACCGCCGGAAGATCCCGTGATGCTGTTGTTGCTGTCCGTCCAGGCCCAGTCGCTGACGTTGGCCCAGCCGCTCGGCAGCGTGGATGTATCGAACGTCTCGTGGACGTCGAGCTGGCACGGGTACTCCGGATCGTCGCCCCTGCAGCAACGGAAGCCCAGGTTGGGCATGGTGAATGTCGCCTCGGCGGCCCAGAAGTCGAAGTCGCAGGTCATTCCACCGGCCAGGTCGTTGTACGATCCGCCGCGAATCTCCCAGAGCGTGTCGGAGCCGACGGTTCGATCCGTGCCGGTCCACTCCTCGACGTTGCCCGAGAGATCGAACAGGTCCAGGGACTCTCCCCACACCGACGATTCGGAAATGCAGCTCGTCGCGTAGCCGGAACCGACCACGTGATCCCATGAACCGTCGTACTCGTGGCCGTTGCAGATCGTAGGCCCGTAAGTGTCCCCGTACGGGTACTCGTGAGGAGTAGGGTCTGAGCCTCCTCCGTACTGGCACGCGTACTGCCACTGATCCGCGGTGCACAGATCCCAGCCTCCGACCTCGTAGGTGCCGCTGGCGTTCAGCTTCCAGCAGGCCTGCTCGGCCTCGGTCTTGTCCACCATCGTCCACGGCACCGCATCGGCCGTGGCACAGGCCGCGGTGGTCTTCGAGCCCATCTCGGTCCAGTTGGACCCGTTGTAGTCCGCGGCATCGGGCCGCGAGGCCTCGTAGGCGAAGATATCGTACGACCAACCCGAGCCGGAAACCGTGATGTAGTCCACGTAGGTGGTGGTGCTGGCCGGATCGGTCACGCCGGCGCCCTCGTCAGTCGTCCCGTCGCAGTCGTCGTCGATCCCGTTGCAGACCTCGTCCGTGCCGGAGATGGTTCCGATCTGGTTGCCGCTCTGGCAGACGGTGCCCGAATTGCCCACGTCGCAGCAGACCACGTCGTCGCCGCTCTGGTTGCACAGGTAGATCCCCGAGTCGTAGCAGGCGCCGACTCCGCCGTTGTCGCACGCCGAGCCCAGCGTGGAGAACGGCTCGTCGGTCCAGCCGTCGCAGTCGTTGTCCAGCCCGTCGCAGATCGTCTCCTCGGCGACCGGCTCGCCGCCGGACAGCTCCACCTGGGATCCCAGCGCGTCGTAGTTGCAGTTCCACTGCTCGTTGGCGCCGTCGCAGGCGGCCACCGACTCGATCCCGTCGCACTCACCGAGGCTCTTGCAGGTGCTGGGCGGCAACGAGAGATCCTCGTCGGTCTGGCCGTCGCAGTCGTCGTCCACATCGTTGCAGATCTCGGTTCCGCCTATGTCCTCGTCGGTCTGGCCGTCGCAGTCGTCGTCGATCCCGTTGCACTCCTCCACCCCGTCATTGCTCTGCGTGCAGGGTCCGATCTCGCAATCGGAATAGGCGTTGGTGCTGTCGTCCCAGTAGGTGTCCTCGCACTGGACGATCACGCAGCTGCCGTTTTGGCAACCGAAGATCGCCACGTGCGCCGGCACCGTCCCCTGGTCCCAGAGGCTGCCCATCGTCTCGCAGTCGAGATTGCAACCGCCGCAGTGGTTGACGTCGTAATTGAAATCGAAGCTCTCGTCCGTCTGCCCGTCGCAGTTGTTGTCGTAGCCGTCGCAGATCGTCTCCACCGGCGCCGGGTTGCCCTGCGCGTCGCACTCCACGTCCCCGGCGGAGGTGCCGCACTGGTAGTCGCAGTCCCAGCCGGAGGATCCCAGGCAGACCTCGGTGTTGATACCCGGGCAGTCGGGGTCGCAGGTGCCGTCGGGCGCGGTCAGATCTCCCGACTCGTCGCTCTGCCCGTCGCAGTCGTTGTCCTCGCCGTCGCAGATCTCCGGGATCGGATCGGTGTTGCCCTGGCAGGCGCCGTAGACCGGGTTGCCCGGCGACGATGCGTCGGGATCGCAGTAACGAACTCCGGTCTGGCAGGAGCCCTCGCTGGGATCCGAGGTGCATTGCGTGTAGACCGCCGGATCGCAGCCTCCGCAAATCTCGTAGAGACCCTCGTCGGTGGATCCGTCGCAGTTGTCGTCCACCCCGTTGCAGACCTCGGGAGACGGAACGTCTCCGCCGGAGCACTGCTCGATTCCGTTTTGGCAGATGTAGGTGCCGTTGTCGCACGGGCCGCAGGTTCCGCCACCCGAGTAGTCCTCGTCGGTCACGCCGTCGCAGTCGTTGTCCACGCCGTCGCAGAGATCGCAGCCGTCGTCCCAGCCGCACTCCGGACCGATGCTGCCCTGGCAGCCGCTCGGCTGCCCGTCCTCGCAGGTCTGGATCCCGGCCTGGCAGAGGCCCTGGTCGGCTCCGTCGGGACACTCGCCGTCGGTGTAGACGGTCGGATCGCAGCCGGAGGGATCCGCTCCCCCGCAGGCCTCCATCAGCCCCTCGTCGGTGTAGCCGTCGCAATCGTCGTCGACATCGTTGCAAGTCTCGGCCTGGTCGCCGGGCTGGAGATCGTTGTCGCAGACGATCTCGCCGCTCTCACAGACGGTCGTCCCGGCGCAGGCGCCGACCTTGTCGGGGCAGGGCTGGCCGACCTGGGGATCGCTGGCCGCGGTGACGTCCTCGTCGGTCACGCCGTCGCAGTCGTCGTCGATCCCGTTGCACAGCTCCTCGATCGGACCGATGCCGCCCAGGCAGGGCTCCCAGCCGGATCCCGTCGTGGAGCAGGTGCGCGTGCCCTGCTGGCAGCGACCCTCGGTCGGGCCGTTTGGACAGCTGAATTCTGGGTAGAGCGCCGGGTCGCAACCGCCGCAAGACTCGAAGATCCCTTCGTCGGTCTGGCCGTCGCAGTCGTCGTCCACGTCGTTGCACTCCTCGACCTCGGGCCCGGTCGCTCCCTGGCAAACCCAGTTCGCGCTGCCGCCGAAGCCGAAGCAGGTCAGCTGCCCGGGCTGGCAGACACCGGAACCCTCGACTATGTTCGGCCACCAACACTCACCGTTGGTCATTTTCTGATCGGGGTTGTCGGGATCCTCGTCGATCAGACCGTCGCAATCGTTGTCCAGCCCGTCGCATATCTCGAGCTGGTCTCCGGGCATCAGCGGGGGCACGCAGACGCCCTCGGTGTCGACCGATTCGCAGCACAAGAGCTCCCGCGAATCGGCACTGGCGTCGGGGTAGGCGCAACGCTGGCGCCCCTGCTCGCAGACGCCGGTGGCCGAGCCGCACAGCGCCCCGTCCGGTCCCACCTGCGGTATGTCCTCCTCTTCGTCGACCAACCCGTCGCAGTCGTCGTCGATGCCGTTGCACTCCTCCTGGTCCGCGGGTCCCGTACCTCCCTGGCACTGGAGCTGTCCGTTCACGCAGTGCAGCTCGCCCGCCGTGCAGTCGCCCTGCTCGGCTCCGTCCGGGCACTCTCCGTCGGTGTAGATCTCGGGATCGCAGCCGAACGGATCGGCGCCCCCGCAGGCTCCTCCGCTCTCCGGGTCGCCCTCGTCGATCTGTCCGTCGCAGTTGTCGTCCTTACCGTTGCACAGCTCCTCGTCCTGCAGAAACTCGCACTCGTACTCGCAGCCGGGATCGGTGTCGACATCGTAGTAGCCGGTGTTGCACTCCCCGGCCTGGCACTCGCCGCCCACGCAGAGCGGCTCGGCGTTGGCGAAGTGACAGAGGTGGCCGCACCAACCGCAGTTCAACGGGTCGTTGTCGAAATCCACGTCCTCGTCGAAATCCTCGTCGCAGTCGTTGTCCAGCGGCTGGTAGGGGTTGTCCGTGTCTTGAAGATCCACCCCGTCGCACAGATCCGACTCCGCGGTCGGCTGGCAGAAGTACTCGCAGCCGTCCGTATCCGACTCGTTCAGGTCGTACCAGAAGCTCGCGC
>JAWOBP010000204.1:0-7445 GCA_046484285.1 Polyangia bacterium | reverse complement strand
TCCCTGGTACGGCGATTCCACCTCGAGGCCGGTGTCGGTGTCTCCCCAGTCGGACGAGGAATCGGTGTCTCCCCAATCCTGGGGATAGTCCGTGTCCCCGCTCGCCACGAGACCCGTCTCACCGTCCCGGTACGCCTCCTGCGCCGCGAAGGCGAGCGCCGAGACGGCCAGCAGCGATATGACGACCAGTGACATCAGCCTCCCATTCTTTTCCATTTTACCAATAAATCGAGACATTTCTAACCTCCTTCTTTCCGACGGCCCCCCAGAGGCCGTCCGATGAGCGTCGCTCCCTCGATGAGCGGCGCGATGTCGGTTTCTCCCTCGCCCCACTCCAGCCTGCTATGGCGCACGTAACCTCCCAGCACGACCAGGTAGCGGGCCAGCTGGGTCGTGTTGCCTGCGCCGAACTTGTTTCTGATCCTCTTGAGCCTGGCCTCCAGCGCCTTTTCGCTGATGCCCACCTCCGCGGCCAGCTCGGCCTGGGTCGGAAAACCGCTTCTCAGCATCCTGCCCAGCAGCGCAATCTGGTCTGAGTTCATCTCGAGCGATCTGAGCAATCCCATGTCTGCGATCGTCTCGTATCGGGGGCGTTTGTCGGGCGGCAGCCTTCCCAGCTGGGCGAGCCGGTTCACCTCGGCCATGATCCTGTCCTCGCTGACCTTGATCAGGTAGTCGTCGGCACCGGCCAGCAGGGCTTCGTGCAGCAACTCGCAGGAGAGATAGCCGGTCAAAATGCAGACGGTGCCGCGGTGCCCTGTGCTCGGGACCTGCCACAGGCACTCTAGCCCACTCGTCTCGCCGTCCCCCATCGATATGTCCAGCAGCGCCAGGTCGAAGCGTTCTGCCGCGAGCTTTTCGAGCGCCTCCTCGGCGCTCGCCGCGGTTTCGACGAGGTGCTTTTTTCCGATCGCACGACCGAGCACGTTGCGCAGCTGTCGCTGGTCGTCCATCAGCAGCACGCGGCATCGTTTTGAACGTCTTCGAGTCATTCCCCCACCCTGTGGAAAAGCGAAGCGATATTCATTCTAGGATCGAGCGTTTTTTTTTTTTCAACCGTAGGAATTCCTGCGGGCAGGCGGCCCGCCCGGGAGTTGAGTAGGGAGATCGGAGCTCTGTCGCCCCGGGGGGGTCATCTTCTCCAGAACTCGGGCGTGAGCACGATCAGCACCGAGTAGATCTCCAGCCTCCCGGCGATCATGTCGAAGATGCAAAGACCCTTGAGCGGCGCGGCCAGGAACTCGTAGTTGCCCGAGGGGCCGACCGGGCCCAGGCCCGGGCCGATGTTGCCGATGCTGGCCCCGACCGCGGTCAGCGAGGTGACCAGGTCGTGGCCGGCGATTCCGAACGCCAGCGCCGAGACGAAGAACAGCACCAGGTAGAGGATCACGAACCCGGCCACCGAGTGCAGCACGTCGTCCCTGACCACGCGCCCCGAGAGCTTGGTCTGGATCACGCCGTGGGGGTGCACCAGCCGTTTCAGCTCGCTGAGCGCCAGCTTGATCATCAACAGGACGCGCACCGACTTGACGCCCCCACCGGTTGATCCCGAGCATCCTCCGACGAAGAACAGCGCGAAGATCAACATCTGCCCGGCGGGCGCCCAGGCGGCGAAGTTCTGCGACGAGAAGCCGGTCGTGGTCAGGATGGTCAGCGACTGGAAGACGCCGGCGCGCAGGCTGTCGTGCGCGCCGAGATCGCTGCCGACCAGCAGGTAGACGCCCATGCCCGCGGCGAACAGCACAGCCAGCGCGGCGTAGAAGCGGAACTCGTGGTCGGCGGCGTAGATCAGACGCCTGCGGCGCAGGCTGTTGAAGTGCAAGGCGAAGTTGATCCCGGCCAGGAACATGAACAGAGCCACGATCCACTCCGCCAGCGGGCTGCCCAGCCCCTCGATCGAGGCCGCCAGCGGCGAGAAGCCTCCGGTCGCCATCGTGGCGAAGGCGTGACAGATCGCCAGGTAGGGCCCCTGGCCGGTGGTCAGCAGCAGCAACACCTCCAGTGCGGTCAGGCCGGCGTAGACCTTCCACAGCAGGCGGGCGGTCTCGCCGATCCGCGGCACCATCTTGTCCTTGACCGGGCCGGGGACCTCGGCCTTGAACAGCTGCATTCCACCCACTCCCAGCAGCGGCAGGATCGCCACGCCGAGCACGATGATGCCCATCCCTCCCAGAAAGTGGGTAAGCGCCCGCCAGAACAGCAGCCCGTGGGGCAGCCCTCCGCTGCGCGTCTCGGGGTTCTCCCAGAGGCCGTCGGTCAGGATCGTCGCGCCGGTGGTGGTGAAGCCCGAGGTCGACTCGAAAACGGCGTTGACCGGCGAGCACAGCTCGCGACCGAGGCCTTCGCGGGCGGCGCAGTCCGGCGGCGAGACGGTCGGGGTCTTCGCGCCGACGGCCGCGTCGGCGCGCTCCGGCGCGTCGGAGAACAGCAGCGGCGGCAGGTGCGCGAAGCAGAGGTAGGGCAGCGCGCCGAACATGCAGCAGGCCAGCCAGCCGAAGGTGACCACGGCGAAAGCTTCTCGGTGAGAAACCTCGATCCTGCGATCGTCTTTCGGCTCGCGGGTGAAGAAAAACGCGCCCAGTCCGACGGCGATCGCGATACCGGCCGCGACGAGGTGGGCGAGCAGGTCCTCCTCGCGGTGGATCAGCGCCACCGCGGCGGCCAGCAGCATCGCCGCGCCGACCATCGCCACGAGAAAACCGACGACGTGGACAGTTGTGCGAATCCGCATGCGGCGGAATTACGGCCGGCCGCGATGCCTGTCAAGACGCGGTCGCCTTTTGTACCTGCGCCCTGCTCGAGGACGGAGATATCGAGTGCTGGTGAGGCCCTGGGGCCGCGGGCCCGTTGTGAGACTGCGATTCTTACGGCGATGTATAAACGAAAGCGCCTCCGAAAAGTGCTCCGTTTGTGCAAATCTTCCATCGTGGTTATCATAATCGGGACTGTGTAATCGGGGCCCGACGCGGGGGTGCCGATCCAGGGGGCTCGGGATGGACTCGTCGAAACAGCTCGCGCTCGTTTTTTCGCTGTGCGCGTTTTGGCTCGCGGCCTGTGCCAGCGGAGAGCCGTTCGGCGAGCGGGAGCCGAGCGGGATCGCCTCCGGCGCCGAGTGCGAGGTGAACGCCGATTGCCACGACGGAGATTCCAGCACGCTGGACACCTGTCTGGAGGGCATCTGTCACTACGAGTCGATTCCCGACACCGATCCCGCCCCCGATACCGAAAGCGAGCACGGCTGCCAGGTCGATGCGCACGTCGACGAAGACTCGGAGTTGGCTCTGCAGCTGGAAGGAGTGGGCGGGACGCCGAACAAGATGCTTCCGTTGGAACGGGGGGGCCTGGTGGGAGTCGCGGTGCGAGAGTCGCTGCGCCTCGAGGTCCTGCAGACGGAAAAACCGATCGACGGCCTGATCCTGGTCCTGCTCAGCGACTGCGCCAACGCCGCGATCAACCGCGTCGCCTGGGGCGCCGCGATCGACTCGCCCGTGCTCGAGCCGGGCCGCTACTACCTGGGCGTGTTCTCCGAGGATCCGGGACAGGTGGTCCTGGGGTTTCGCTTCGTGCGCCCGGAGTCGCGAGAGCGGGGCGGCGACGAGGCGCCGGAATCGCCCGGCGACAATTCCGGGTAGCTCGTGCAGCAAAATCCCGGCCCGGAGCCCGGGGAGGTAGACGATTCGTCTCTGTTGCGCGGCTCTTTGTGACAGAATGTCAATCCTGGGGCTGACATCGGTCCGCAAGACCGCATGGAACGGCGCTCGCCATCTGGTTCGGTTCTTGCTAAACAAGGAGACATGATTTTGATGATGCGAAACGCAAGCCGGATCGCGATCGCGGGCGCGCTCTTGCTGGTGCCGCTGGCGGCGAGCTCGCAGTCGCTCTCGATCTACGGTCGCAGCGGAAACTCGTCGCAGCTCCAGCCCGACGACGACGCCACGCTCAACCAGGCCGATTGCCGGGACGACGCCAGTTTGCAGTTCGAGGTCGAGGACAGCGGCTCCTATGCGGGGCGCACCTACTTCGTCTACGTCGGCGATTCCTGCGACACGGCGCCCGAGGACTGCTCGATGATCAAGGGGCTCGCCTACGCCAGCCCGCAGTATTTCGATCTGGCGGTCAGCGACATCTTCGGCGTGGTCGATTGCTCGTCGGGAAGCCACCAGGAGAATGTCTGGGTCGGGCTGCTCGAGAACGAGGACGATTCCTACGAGGACGGCGGGGCGTGGTCGACCTCGATTGCGATCGACGCCGATTTCGACGGTCCGAGCAGCGCGCCGGGCAGTCTCGGCTACGCGGTCGGAGATCAGAAGGTGGAGGTCAGCTGGGAGGCGGAGGGCGAATCCGACGCCGGCAGCGGCGGCGTCGACGGCTATCGGCTGATCTACTGGGACGGGACCACCGGCGGCGACGCCGACACCGATACCGACACGGATACGGATACCGACACGGATGCCGACACGGATACCGACACGGATACCGACACGGATACCGACACGGATACCGACACGGATACCGGCACCGACACCGGCACCGACACCGGCTCCAAGTTCTGGCCCGGGGAGGATCCCGTGCCGTATGCCGACGGGGACACCGACACGGGCACCGGCGAAGCGGCGCCCGAGTGTCCGACCGGCTGGCTGAGCTCCGGCGACAGCTACGACCACGAGCAGGTCACCGGGTACAAGGACGTGGACGGCACGCAGGGCAAAGCCCAGATCACGGGGCTGACCAACGGCCAGGCCTACCTGTTCGCTGTGGTCGCGCTCGACGAGGCGGCCAATCCCTCGCCGGTATCAGAGGTGATCTGCGCCGTTCCGGAGCTGACGCGGGACTTCATGGACGACTACGGCAGCGCCGGCGGCAAGGGAGCGGGTCACTACTGCTTCGTGGCCACCGCGGCCTTCGGTTCCTACGATCATCCGGTGGTGCGCGTGCTGCGCAGCTTCCGCGACGAGATCCTGGCCGAGCTGCCGGGAGGTAAAACGGCAATCGACGCCTACTACGCCGCGGGGCCGACGCTGGCCGCGGCGGTGGACGGCAGCGAAACGCTGGGCTCCGCGTCGCGCACAGCTCTCTATTCGCTGGCGGGGCTGGCGCTGGCGCTGCTCTCGCTGGGCGCCGACTCGCTGATGTTCGGGATCGGCTTGGCGGTGCTGCTGGGTGCGGCTCTGGGCGCGCTGCTGCCCCGGCGGAGGAGTGAGCGATGAGGTGGCCGGCAGCGATTCTGGCGTCGATCGCCCTGCTCGTGCCGGCCGCGGCGGCCGCCTACGTGCCGTCGCCGCAGTACGGTGCCTTCGAGATCAAGTTCGGTCCGTACACGCCCAACGTGGACGACGAGCCCGGGCTGCAGCCCAACGAGGAGGGGCGGCTTCCCTACGAGTCGGCCTTCAACGACGGCGCGATGTTTCTCACGATGCTGGAGCTGGACTACCAGTTCCTGCGGCTGAGGGGGATCAACTTCGGGGTGGGCGGCGGCGTCGGGTTCATGCAGACATACGCCAAGGCCCAGACGGTCTCGGGCGCCCAGTCGGCGGACTACACCGTGCTGAACGTGATGCCGTTCGTCCTGCTGGGCGTGGTGCGCGTCGACGTGCTGGCCAGCGAGCTGCGCGTCCCGATCGTGCCGTACTTCAAAGGCGGTCTGAACTGGTACCTGTGGTGGGTGCTGGGCGGCGGGGAGACGGCCGAGTTCACCTACGAGGACGAGCAGGGGAACACCCACTCCGAGAAGGGGAAGGGCGGCACGCCGGGCTGGCAGATCAGCCCCGGGATCGCGATCCAGCTCGACGGCTTCGACCGGATGTCGGCCCGCACGTTCGACAACGAGATCGGCGTCAACCACAGCTACCTGTTCTTCGAGTACACCTACGCGCAGGTAGAGGGGCTGTTCGGCGGAAAGAACATGTACCTGAGCCCCACGGATCTGGGCAGCAACGGAACCTGGATGATCGGAGTCGCGCTCGAGTTCTGAGCCGGGACGATGACGACCTGGCGCCTCGCGATCGAATACGACGGAAGCGGGTTCTCGGGCTGGCAGCGGCAACCCGGGGCGCGGACCGTGCAGTCCGCCGTCTCCGAGGCGCTCTCCACCGTGCTGAGGAGGCCGATCGAGATCCAGGGGGCCTCCCGCACCGACGCCGGGGTCCACGCGCTGGGTCAGGTCGCCAGCTTCGAGTGCGACGAGCCGTTCGATCCCTCGCGGATCGTGCGCGGCGTCTCGGCGCTCTGCCGTCCGGACGCCGCCGTGGTCGAGGCCGCGATCGCTCCGGAAGGGTTCCACGCCCGCTTCGACGCGGCGGGCAAGCGTTATCGCTACCGGCTGCTGAATCGCTCCGCTCCCTCGCCGCTGCTGGCGGGCACCAGCTGGCACGTCCCGCAGCCGCTGGACCTGGAGCGCATGCGCAACGCGGCGCGGCTCCTGGTCGGCCAGCACGACTTCGCCGGTTTTCGCTCCGCCGACTGCGGGCGCGAGACGACGAGGCGCACGCTGGAGTGCGTGGAGATCGAGGCGGTCGGCGAGCCGCAGGGGCTGGTCGAGATCGCGGTCGAGGGCGACGCCTTTCTCAAGAACATGGTTCGCATCATCGCCGGGACGCTGGTCGAGGTCGGAGGAGGTCGCCGCGCTGTGGAGTCGATCGACGAGATCCTGGCCTTGGGCGATCGGACCCGCGCGGGGCAGACCGCCCCGGCGCGAGGCCTGACCCTGATGGAGGTGCGTTACCCGCCGGGCTGGCTGCGCCGGCGCCGCGGCTGAAAAAGACGGGCCGCCGCTCCCGCGGGAGACGGCGGCCCGATTGCCGAAGGGCCCGTAAGCCGAGTTCTGTTCCCCGGATCGGTCGCCCTCGCCGGGGCGGCGATCATTCATCTGGGACGACCGTTGCCGGTCGCCTCGAGCGGCCTACCCGGGAGCTGCGGGCGGGCAACCCGCGCCGCGCGCCCTTTGCCGAGGCTCCGGTGCGGCGGCGCTCCCTGTTTGGCCTTGCTCCGGGTGGGGTTTGCCGTGCGAGCCGCGTCGCCGCGACCCCGGTGCGCTCTTACCGCACCATTTCACCCTTACCCCGGCCGAGGCCGGGGCGGTGTCTTTTCTGTGGCACTTTCCTCGGGGTCGCCCCCACCGGGCGTTACCCGGCACCCTGCCCTGCGGAGCTCGGACTTTCCTCCCGCCGGAGGCGCCGGGCCTCCGGCCAGCGATCGCCTGGACCGCTTCGACAACAACTGCATGATAGCCGAAGAAGGGCGTCCGTCTATGCTTGTTGAGCCATCCGCGCTGTGAGGTTTTCTGAGGGATCCTTAGTCGTATCGATGGGCGACACCGGTCGGCTTGGAGGCAGGGGCGGGGTCGGATCAGCGCTTTGGATGGGTCGTGCGGCGCACGGCGTTTCGAAATGCACGCAAACAGGCGCAGCGGTGCGCCGGTGGTCGTCTCGAGCTGGTTTTCGGAGAGT
>JAWOBP010000203.1:0-16664 GCA_046484285.1 Polyangia bacterium | reverse complement strand
GCCCTTCCCGAGTGGGGTCACCACATGGTGATGGACCTCAACGCCGCCGCCGCCGGCTGGCTAGGCTGGCACTGGCGCGACAAGGTGACGCGCCGCTTGCGCAGCAACCGGATCGTGGCGCCGAGCCAAGACGGCAAAGCGTTGTTGCCGCTGGGCGAGTAAGGATCAGTCGAAGAGCGTGTCGGTCGGCGTTGCCGAGAAGCTGTAGGGAAAGCGGAACGTCGCCAGGTGGATGCTCTCTCCGGCGCGTCGGTCGAGGGAACATACCTCGCGAGCCTTGGTGATCTCGCAGTGCTCGTAGCGCATGTAGTCGTGCATCGCCAGGAACCTCTCCTTACCCGGATCGGTGACGTAGAGCTGGTCCTTTCGCAGCCGCGCACGCCATTCGACTAGCTCGACCGGTTGCACGAAGTGGGCGCCCGAGAGCCAACGCACATGATAGAGGGTGGCGCTTTCGTCCTTCTCCCCCACGTCTACGTGCTGCTCGAGGTGGAAGAGGCGGTATCGCAGCAAGGGTCGGCCCAGCTCCATGACGTTTCGCCAGATGGGAAGCGCTCGTTCGAGCCAGGCGCGCGCGCCGCTCTCGTCGACGGGGCCGGCGTCGTGGATCTGATTGCGCAGCTTGACGAGATCGTCGAGTCTTCCGTTGAGGGGCGACCAGTGCCTGGTGTCGCGATGCCAGCAGGAAGCGAGCTCGGAGATCACTTCGGGCTCGCGGTCCAAAAAGCGGTGGGCGACGTCGGAAGATACCTTCCTCCAAGTGCCGTCGGTGAGTGGCTTCTCGAAGACAGTGCGAAGCCAGTCGTTCAGCTTGGCGTCGAACCGTCCCGCGGCGTGGTACTCGGCCAAGGCCAGCGCGCCCAGGTATCGCAGCAGGATGGACAGGGACCTGCGCAGGTTTTCGACCTGCAGCGCCGGGACCGCCTCCGATCGCACCATGCTCGCGCCGTAGGCCGCGGGCAGGGGCAGATCATCTTCGAATTCGCCCTCTTCGCCGCGTTCTACGAGCATGGTCTTGAGCGTGGCGATGGTCTGATCCCGCTCGCGGAGCTGCTCTTTGAGGTTGGCTATTTCGATCTCGGCTTTCTTTTCCAGCACCGCCGTCCGCTTGGTCTCTGCACCGTCATCTGGTTTCTCGAGCTTATTCGGCTTCTGTTTGGAGGCCTTTTTCTTGACGCTCGCAGCCAACGTCGAGGCCATCGCGCCACCAATGAATTTGGAAACCAAAGGTACGGCGGGCAGGGCCACTCCGGCGAACGGCAGTGCCTGCGATGCGACGACGGCCTTGAGTGCCTTTTCCAGCCCGCTGGTCAGTTCTCTTTGAAGGTTTTTGGTTTCGGTGTCGTATCCGGTCAGTGCGCGTTCGACAAGCGAGAGTCGAAGCGGGTTTTCTTTGACGACGACTATCACTTGCCTGATGCTGCCCGGCTCCGATTCGAGATCTGCTCGCAGTGTGTTCAGAGTCGCTTCCACGGAGAGCTCTGCGGGAAAGGCCAGAGTGCCGGTGCCTATGAGCGGCAGCGCCAGAGAACGGCATTGATGCGTCTTGGCCGCCTCTATCGAGGCGGTAATCCCCTGCGTGATGGCCTGCAGCCGCAATGTGTCATAGTCGATACCCATCTCGACGGCGAGCTGTTGCTCTACTTCGACCGGACCGTGAGTCGCCATGTGGAAGATGTGCTTGCAGCTGAGCCCGACACCGCTCGTCCGGACAACCGAGCCGATGCGAACAGGCAGGTCTACTTCGTTCAGTTCGTTGAGCACGCGCTCGCCGGCTTTTTTAAAAATCGCCCCGGAAACGGAACTCCGCCCGGCGAGGTGCATCTCCGTGTTCGCCGAGTTGACGATGGCGTCCACCTCGAGCGCGGTGATGTCCGCGTCTACGACGCTCACCGCTACCTTTCCAATGCGGGCCATGGTTCGCGGAGCCGTAGTGCTCATGAAGCGTTCTCCGAGTGCTCATCTCAGGATATCTCAGTTGGTTGTTTCTATCAACGTCCGGGCAAAACGCGTTCGCGGTGACCTCGATCTGTCCTTCGACTGGGTCGAGTTCGGTTCCATGGCGGCCTGGTACCGGAACTGTCTGTCAGAAGGATGTCGGCCACGGCGTCTCTTTCTCGACGACCAAGGCGGAAAGGAGACGCGATGGCGGACAGGTACTACACGACCCCGGGAGGCAGACGGCGCCTCGTCGAAAGGATAGAGCGCGTCCGCGCCGAATATCAGACCGTCGTGGATAGCAACGAAGAGGCAAACGAGGCTGGCGACTCGTCTGTATGGCACGACAACTTCGCCTACGAGGAAAACCAGCGGCAGATGCACCAGCTCGCCCGACGCGTGCGCGACCTCGAATCGCTGCTCGCCGAGATTAGCGTGGTGAAGCCGAAGGCGGAGCCGCAGAGTGTGGTGCTAGGCAGCGCCGTGGTCGTCTCTGAAAATGGCGGCGCGGAGAGGCGCTATGTCATCGGCGGCTACGAGGACGGTGATCCCAGCGTCGGACGAATCTCCTACACGGCGCCCCTGGCCAGGGTGCTGATTGGCGCCGAGCCGGGAGAGGTACGCGAGCTGCACGTGGACGGAGGTGCACGGGAGCTGGAAGTGGTGGCCTTGGAGAGGGCCGAGGAGGGGGAGGTGTAGCGTGGCGCGCGGGATGTTCATCGTGATCGAGGGGCTGGACGGGACGGGCAAGACCACCCTCGGGGAAAAGCTAGCCTCGCAGCTCGACGCGAAGTACCTCAAGACACCGCCCGACGAGATCGCCGACATTCGAAACCGTCTCGAAGACGTGCTCGGTAGCGATCCGGTCTCCCGCCAACTTTTCTACGCTTCGTGCGTGGCGGCCATCTCGAGTCGGGTGAAGGAGATCGTTGCCAGCGGGAGCGACGTCGTCGTCGATCGTTACTGGATGACCACCTGCGTTTACGCTCCGCTCTACGGCGAGCCCGTCGACCTCCGCAATCTGGAGATGCGCCTGGTTGTGCCCGACGTGACTTTCTTTCTCGATGTGGACGAGCAGGAGCGGGTGCGGCGCCTGACCGTTCGCGGTCGCACCTCGGCGGATCTGGACAGCGTGAGTTACCACGGTCGGCTTCGAGAGGACTACCTTCTAACGCTCGACCAAGCACGCGCGGGACGTGTGATCGTCATCGATACCTCGCGCCTTTCCGCGACCGAGTGCTTGCGCAAGGCCGTCGACACGCTATTTGGGAGGGACACGTGAGCCGGCGTCGTCCGACCTACCTGCGCGCCGTTGTTACCACGCGGTGTAATCACCGCTGCGGCTACTGCCACGGCGAGGGAGAGCAGCAGAGTGCGAGCGGCGAACGGGAATTACCCGGTCCGCTGCTGACGTCGTGCCTGCGAGTGATGGCGCGCTCCGGTACTGCAAAGATCAAGCTCATGGGCGGAGAGGCGTTCCTGCGATCGGACCTGGCCGACCTCGTAAGCGCGGTGCGCGGTGTGGTGCCGGCCGTTGACATATCGATCATAACCGCGGGCGTCGTCCCGGTCTCCAGACTCGATGCGGTCCTACGCGCCGGGCTCGATCGCGTCAACGTGTCGATTCACGGCTTCCGCCCACGCGAGCTTGCATTGCGCGGTCCGGGGCCAGAGGCGCACGCCCAAAGGGCGCGTTTCGTCGACACGCTTTTCGCGCGCGGCCTCGATCCGAAGATCAACTACGTCTACACCGGGCACGGAGATCGCGAGGATCTGGATGCGCTGCTGGAATGGGCCGCGGCACGGGGAGCGCTCGTCAACGTGCTCGACAATCTGCAAATCGACCTCTCCTACGAAGACGTCGCCGAGACCGTGCGCTTTCTGCGGGGCGACCCCGATCAGGAGATCGTGGACGACGATCCGCACAGCCTGCCCACGCTGCGCTGGATATACGCCGACGGATTGCGCGTAGAGATCAAGCACACGCGCCTCGGGGACGTGGCGCCCTATGCCTTTTGTCGCGGGTGCCGGCACCGCGACGCATGCCGCGAAGGGATTTTCGCCGAGCGGTTGACGTCAACGGGCATGCTGGTTCCGTGCATGCATCGTCCGGATCTGGGCATCGACCTTGCCGGGATCGTCAGTGACTACGGTGAGGAGGTTGCGCTCGAGGCCGTGCTGAGCAAGGAGCTGGAAGCGTGACGGATCATGATTTCACCTTGGTCCTGGTGGGCCCTCACGGCGTAGGCAAGACGACCCTCGGCCAGCAGCTGTCAGCCAGGCTCGGTATTCGGTTTCACCACGAGATCGGTCAGGAGTTGCGCGAAAATGCGCTGATCAGCGATCCGGGCGCCCACGCCATGCGCCGCCAGGATGATTTCGATGAGATGGTCTCGCAGCGTGAGATCAAGCGCGACCAGGAATGGAGCGGTGGTGCGCGGATAGTCGAAACGTGGCATCCGGGCAACCTAGCCTATGCAGCCGAGCGCAGTCCAAGGATTTTCGACCGCCTGTTTCCGCTAGTACAACTCCACGTAGCCGCAATGCCGGGGCCGATCTTCGTCCAGCCGCTTACCATGTCCCGGGTAACGGCCCTGAAGTGCCTCTCGGAGCCGGTGCCGAACGCTGAGGCGTCGGTAGAATTCTTTGCTGCCGTGTACCAGCGAGCGGTTCATTATGCTCGAAGTCTGGGGATGAATTTGCTGGATCCGATCGCCACAGACTGCATTTCCCCTGGTCGCGTCGAAGCCATCGTACTCGCTCGTTTACGTGCAGTTTGAAGAATGCATCAGGCTGTCTGTCAGAATCTCAAGGCCGCCTCGTTATGGAGAATGTGAACGGAAGATCGACGATTACGGGATAAAAGTTATCATGGAACAGCTTTGTGTTTACAATCAAGCCGGGGGGCGAGATAGATCCTCCCAGGAGGGGTGAGAGCCATGCAGATCGATAGAACCAGAGCAGACGAGATGGCCGGAGAGGTGTTCGCGGCGGCGCGGGAAGCTCTCGAGCACAACCGGGAAACAGGCGGGCTCTCGGCGTTCGCCTATGCCGAGCGGGCGCTCGAGTGCTGGCTGGTGCTCGAGACCTACAAGCGGATCTTCCCGCGGCTGAACCACGAAGCCGACGCGCTGGGCAGGCCGGCCAACGAGGAGAGGTGGAGCTCCTGGCCGGAGGTGCTGCTGCCGGGCCAAAAAGAGGCGCGCAGCCACGTCGACCTGTTCGTCGGGCCGCACGTCGAGTTTCCGCCAAAGGAGTACGAGGGCAACTACTACGACCAGCCGCGGCAAGACGCGCCGGTCTTCGAGCTCAAGTTCATCCGCAGCGACAAGCTCTCGTACGGCCTGTGCTCCGTGTCCAGAGACGTCGACAAGATACTCGGCGCCGGGCTGCTGCACGGCTACGCGCTGCTGCTCCACCTGGTCATCGGCCCCGGAGAGGTGGCGTTCGGTGAAGCGAACGAGCGCGACACCCGCCTGGAGCCGCTCTCGCCCGAATGCAGCGAGACCTGGCCCGCCCCGGGCTCCGAGCAGGGCCGGAAACGGAGCTTCGGGCTGGAGATGCTGCGGATGAAGGGGTGAGAGCGCATCGCCGCGGCCGGCGGGCAGTCGTCAGTCCCCCGTCAGCTCGAAGCAGCGCCCGTGCTGCCGGGAGGTCATCTTGAGCACTCCGCGCAGGACCAGGTCGTCCAGGGTGCTCTGGGCGCGGCCCTTGGGCAGCCCCAGGCGCAGGGAGAGCGGCTCCGCGTCGGTTCCGGGGTTGTTTTTCACGAAGCTCAACACGGCGTTCTCCAGCCGTTCCTGCTCGGCCCTGCGGTAGACGGCGGCCGAGTCCCTGACCGGCATCGGCTTGAACGGCTCGGGCCTGGGCTCTGGCTCTGCCTCGGGCTCCGGCTCTGTCGCGGCCTTGGGCTCGGACGGCTCGGCGGTCTGTGGCTCGGCGGCCCGGGCCGGCTCGCTGGCGGCCGGTTTTCTAGCTGAGCGCGCGCGCTTCTTTTTCCTCGCAGGCGCGGGCTTTCTCTTCTCGACAGGTGAGGGCGCCCGTACCTCTTCCTCCACCGCCAGCTCGGTGAGCTCGGCCAGCGTCATCCCCCTTACAATCCCGCAGATCCTGCCGCTCAGCTCTTCGGCAAGGCCATTGAGTTGTCGTTCTAGTCGATTCTCGGTCGCCATCTCTTCTCCTCGCTGGTGTCTGTCATGCAATTTCACGGATGCTAACAAAAACGGCGATAGGCGCCAAGACCAAAAGCCTGCTCGAAACATGATGGTTTATACCAGGTAAAATCATTGCCCGCCAATGCCCCCGACTCGAAATTCATTTATAGTAGTGTCTTGACATCCCGTTTCCCCGCATCTATTATTGTGGATGCTGATATGAAGAGCAGTCTCGCCAGAAGCTTCCAGGAGGTACTCCCCGGGCTACATCCATCCGTAGCCCACCTCCTTTCCCCGCAAGATGCGGGAGGCAAAAAGCGAAAAGACGGCGTCGGTCGGAAGGCTATGGCGATGATGAATCGCGGCCTGTCTGTACGGCGCCTGTTCACGACGCTGAAGCCTCCCGGCATCTCACAGATCGGCCGGGCGGCAGAGAGGATGGAGATATGCCCGGTCGCGACAAGCACAGTGTAACCGAGAATTTCGTCGACATCGCCGAGGATTTCATTTCGGTGGAGGAGGCCGGCCGTGTTCTGCGTCGGCCGAAAAAATCGATCTACAATCTTTGCGCCACCGGAGCACTGCCAGGGTACAAAATCGGCGGGCGATTGCTGCTGCGCCGCTCGGAGCTGGTCAAGATCGTGCTCGCGGGTCGAAAAATATCCGTGAGGTGACGGAATGGATTCGAGCGCTGGTAGTCGAGCGAAAGAGGCGGGCTGGAGGACCCCGATAGGATGCCTTCGATTCTTGGGCTTGAGCATGGTGGTGTTGAGGAGGTATCATCGGCGGCGATGATGCTCGCCTGCCACTGCAAAGATGATGGAGGTTGTCATGGGCGTCTACGCATACGAGGCGCGTGGCAGGCGCATGTGGGCGATCGACGAGTATCTACAGCTTTCCGACGGCTCGTTCTACCGCTTTCGGAAGCGGCGGATTCCGACCCGGCGAAAGGCAGAGGATCTTCTTCGTCGACGAATCGCAGAAGCGTTCGATGGCCGGTTTTTCCCCGACAGAAAGGAGGATATCGCTACTGTGGAGGAGGCCTGGGAGCTGTTCCTCCCCCACTCGAAGAGAAAAAAGAGTTCTTGGCAGACCGACGTGGGAAGAGCGAACCACTTGCTCCGGCACCTGGGCGAGCGACGAGTCGCCCGCCTTACTCCCCGAGACATCGAAGACTATTACTTCGCCAGGAGCGGGGAGAAAACCGTGCGCGGCGGACCACCAGCCGTCTCGACCGTGAACAGGGAGGTGGCGCTGCTCAGAAGAATGATCAACTACGCGGTGAGGGACTGCCGTCTGCTGCGGAGCAATCCGATTCTGGACATGCGGCTGGAGCCGGAGAACAACCAGCGGGACGTGATCATCTCTCCGGCGCAGTTCGAACGGCTCCTCGAAGCGGCGGAACCACCCCTCAAGCCGATCTTGCTGGTCGCGCACGATACGGGACTACGCAGACGCAGCATCTTGCAACTGCGGTGGAGCCAGGTCGACCTCGGTGGGGATCGGGGTCGGATCAAGCTCGATGCAGAAGACGTGAAACGCCACGCCGGTATCCCCACGGTCGTGCTTACCAAGCGCACCGCGGAGGCGATCGGTTCGCTGCCGCGATCGCTGAGTGGGTTCGTTTTCGTGAACCCCAAGACCAACCAGCCCTGGAACGACATCCGGAAGCTGTTCGGGCGCGCGCGGCGGAAGGCAGGGCTGCCGAGCAGCCTCTGGTTTCACGATCTCCGTGCTGCCTTCGTGGTGAATGCTCGACGAGCTGGAGTCGACGACAAGACCATCCGCTCGATGACGGGGCACAAGAGCTTGGCAGCGTACGACCGCTACAACCGTCTGGACGCGAGCGACCAGCAGAGGGCCATCGAGATGATCGAGGGGGCTTGCAAACCCGCGGCCGGAGAGTCGACGCCGGAGGAGCACGCGGAATCTACGAAGGCCAGCGGGGGGAAATGAACGAACCGAGCAGAGGGGCGCTGCGAATCTCTGGACAAGAAATGGTCAAATTTCGAATTGCGAGCCTAAAAAAGCAAAAGGCCTTCCGGGCCAACTACCCGGAAGGCTTCGTGCTATTTGGCGCGCCTGGAGCGATTCGAACGCCCGACCCTCGGTTCCGTAGACCGATGCTCTATCCAGCTGAGCTACAGGCGCAGCCCGGTTCTTTCTTTCGGAGCGGCCGGCGGAGAGGGAGGGATTCGAACCCTCGATACCTTTCGGTATACGCGCTTAGCAGGCGCGCGCCTTCAACCAGCTCGGCCACCTCCCCTGAGGTCTGATCACAGTCGAGGCCTGAGCCGGCGGAGGAGCAGGGATTCGAACCCCGGGAGCCTCGCGACTCAACGGTTTTCAAAACCGCCGCCTTCGACCACTCGGCCACTCCTCCAGTTGTGAAAGATCTGGCCCGCCGGGCCGAGGTGTGGGATATAGCCGTCCGGCCCGGGCGTTGTCAAGCGCCGCGCAACGCTGTACGAGCTCGTGTGGTAGAATGTTGGAGTTGAAAGGAGCCTTGCTCGAGATGTCCAAGACGCGCTTTTTAGACCGATCCGTTCGCGCCGCCTCGCTACTGCTGGCCGTGCTGGCCCTGTCCTGCGACGGCGTGCCCGACTCGTGGAACTCTTCGCCTCCGGCGCAGGACGAGTGGTCCACGGACTGTGAGTGCCCGGCCAACGACGCTGGCGCGGGCGGCGACGCGGACTCCGACGCCGACGCCGACAGCGACAGCGACGCCGATGCCGACAGCGACAGCGACGCCGATGTCGACTCGGACACGGATTCGGATGCCGACAGCGATACCGACGCCGACGCCGACAGCGACAGCGACACCGACACCTGGCCCGAAGAGCCGATGCAGTGCCCCGAGGCCTTCATGTGCCTGGCCGGCGCCGGCGAGGACACCTGGAGCACGCTGATCGGCTGCGCCGGGCACACCTCGGGCGACGCCTACGGCGAGATGTGGGACCTGGGCTGGTGCCTGTTCCAGGCCGACTGCCTGGGCCAGGAGATGACCGACCTGTTGCTCTGCGCGCTCGAGAACTGCAACGACGAGCTGATCGCCTGTCTCGACGAGGAGAGCTGATCGCGTTGAACGATCTGCGCCGGGCGCTGGCCTCCGCTGCGGGCGAGCTTTGCGAGGAGGAGCCGCTGTCGCGACACACGTCGCTTCGCATCGGCGGGCCGGCCCGCCTGCTGGCGGCGCCGCGAGACGCGATGTCGCTCTCGGCCTGCGTGCGTGCGGCGCGGCGCGGCGGCTGCGATCTGCTGGTGCTGGGCGGCGGCACCAACCTGCTGGTCAGCGACGACGGTTTCGACGGGCTGGCGCTGAGGCCCGAGTTGGCCGGGCTCGAGCCGGCGCCGGACAGGCACTCGGTCGCGGTCGGAGCAGCGGTGCCCACCGCGGAGCTGGTCGACCTGCTGGTCGAGGAGGGGCTGGCCGGGCTCGAGTTCGCCGCCGGGCTGCCGGGCACCGTGGGCGGCGCGATCGCGGGCAATGCAGGCTGTTTCGGCGAGTCGCTCGGCGAGCGGCTGCTGTCCGCCGAGGTGGTCGACAAGGACGGCGCGCCGCGTCGGGTCGACGACCCGAGCTGGTTCGGCTTCGACTACCGGCTCTCGTCGCTGGCCCGCCGCGGCGCGATCCTGACCCGGGCGGTGTTCGCGGTCGAGCCCGGCGATCGCGCCCGGCTGCGCGAGGTGGCCGAGTCCCTCCGCCGGCTGCGCAGGGAGCGACACCCGGCGCGGAAGATCGCGACCGCCGGCTCATACTTCCGCAACCCTCCAGCGGTCGAGCCGAGCGGGAGGCGGCGGGCCGCCGGCGCTCTGCTCGACGCGGTCGGCGCCAAGCGGATGTCGGTCGGAGACGCCGCGGTCTTCGAGCGGCACGCAAACATCGTGATCAACCGCGGCCGGGCCTCGGCCCGCGAGGTGCTGGAGCTGACTAATCGCATGGCCCGCGCGGTGCGCGAACGCTTCGGCGTGGAGCTGGCGCCCGAGGTGCGCTTCGTCGGTCCGCGCCCGACGGGGCTCTGATCTCGATTTTTTCGTTCTTTCTTACAGGTCGATGCGAAACAGCTGGGCACCCATCAGCAAGAAATCGCCGCCAGCGACCGTGCAGGTCTCGGACATCTTGACGAAGCTGCCGTTGGAGCTTCCCAGGTCGGTGAGGAAGAACTTGTCGCCGTCCATGTGCACGCGGGCGTGGATACCGGAGACGTAGCCGTCCTCGGGAAAGAGGATATTGCCCCGCTCGCGGCCGAGAATCACGCCCTCGCCGCCCACCGGGAAGGCGTTGCCCAGCCGGCCCTTGCCCACGATCAAGGACAGCCGACCCCAGAGGCCCTCGATCGGAGAGCCCATCCGCTCGGTGCCGTCGGCCGCCGGCGAGCCGCGATCGATCGCCTCGAACAGCACCAGCTCCTGACCCATGCGGAAGATCGTGCCGGACTGGATCTCCCTGGGCTCGTTGGGGCGGATCTTGACGAATACGCCGTTGAGGCTGCCCTCGTCGCGCACCTCCACGGCCTCGCCTGTGGACTTGAACACGGCGTGCCGCGGCGAGAGGTAGGCGTCGTTGGCGAAAAACCCCCCCGACTCCCGGCCCACCGCGACCTCCGAGGTGGGTACCTCGACGGTCCCGCCCTCGGTGCCGTCGGGCTGGATCAGCACCAGCCTCGCGGAGTCGGCGGCAAAGGTCCCGGCCGGCGCGGAGACCGGCTCGGCTCCGGGCGCCGGCGCCCCGCATGCGCCGCAAAAGGCGAACCCCGGCGGGATCATCGCGCCGCAGTTGGTGCACTGCACGCTGTCCGTCTCAGGCGCCGCTCCGGCCTCGGGCTGGTCGGGCGGAGTGGTCCCCTGGGGCTCGCGCTGCGGCTCGGGCTGAGCCTGCGGCTCCGGCTGCTGAGCTTGCGGCTCGGGCTCGGGCTCGGCCTGCGGCTCGGGCTCGGCCTGCGACTCGGGCTCGGCCTGCGGCTCGGGTTGCGTGGGCTGCTCCTGTGTCGGCGGGGTGGCCGCCTGTCCCTGGCCGCCGATCGCGGGAACTCCGGCCGGAGGCGTGGTCGACGCCATCGGCTTCGAGTCGTCCCCTGGACGCGGGAGATCCGATCCACAGCCCAAACAGAACTTGTAGTGGTCCTGATTCTCTTTTCCGCAAGTCGGGCAGACTATCACTTTGGGACCTCCTTCACGTCGTGATCTCGACTCTCAGCAACTGGCGGCCGAGGAAGATGTATTCTCCGTGGGACAGGTCGCGCTCGCCCTCCACCTTGATATAGGTGCCGTTCTTGCTCTCCGTGTCGGTCAGCACCAGCGAGCCGCCGGACAGCTCGACCTTGCAGTGGTTGCCGGAGATGTAGGGATCGTTGGGGAAGTTCATGTCGCAGCCTTCCCTGCCGATCGTGACGTTGTTGTCCGTCGGGCAGACCACCATTCCGTCTCCGCCGCCCTCGAGCACCTGGACCACGCGGAAGCTGGCCTCCGGGCGCGGGCTGCTAAAGAAGTAGGTCCCGTCGCTGTCGGGCTCGTCGTCGAGCGCAGGGAACTCCTCGACGTGGAAGACCTGCTCGCCGGCCATGAACGTCGCCCCGGGCTCGATCTTGCTAGGGCCTCCCAGCCCGACGAACACGCCGTTGACGCTGTTCTCGTCGCGCACCTTGAGCTGGCCGTCCTGGTAAACGAAGTTGGCGTGCCTGGGCGACAGCCACTTGTCGTCGGTGAACAGGATCGGGCCCTCGACGCGACCGGCCACGTGCTCGGTGGAGTTGAGGTGGTAGGAGATGCCGTCCATCCCCTCCCCCTTGATCAGAATCAGCTTGGCCTTGCCCGGCGTCTGCATGTCCCCGAAGTAATTCGGATCGGCCTTGCTCAGCTCCTCCTCGGGAACCGGTGTGCCGCACTTCCCGCAGAACTTGTGGCCTGTCGGCACCGGGCTGTAGCACGACTGGCAGATGTAATGACGTGCCTGCTCCATGGGGTCTTCCTCTGCTCCTTGTTGTGCCGCCGAGGGCGACGTCTCACCACTCTCTTCGCCGGCGGGCTGCCCCTGATCCGACTCCGATCCTCCGGGCGTCCCTTCCTCCTGCGCGACGAGCCGACTGAGCTCCAGAGCGTTTCCGCATTGCTCGCACTCGGAGCTCTCCAGAGGGTTCAGTCGATCACATTCACCGCAAACAATGCCCGCCTTCACGGTCATCAAAACAACTCACATCCCAACGAAACCAAGGTCGCTATTGTGGTCCAACACGCTTTGGGGGTCAACACCTTTCTCGCGGCATACTACTGAACTAACCTATAGTAATTCCTGTCGGATTCCGTGGTCGGCGCGGTGGCCGGCGCGGTGATTGGCGGCTTGTCTGCCGTGTGCTATCACATCGTTGAAAGTCGGTCTTCGCGTTTCGGCTGGGATCGAAAACGTCCAGTCTGAATATGTTGGTTGAAAGAGAACGACATGTCGTTTTGTAAATGGACGATTCCGTTGGCCGTCATGATGGTCGTCGCGGCATCACTCGCGGGCTGCAAGACGGTTTTTTCCGCCACCGGGACGAGCGGCTCGAGCACTGCCCGGGACGAGCCGTCCTCCGGCGGGGAGATCTCCGACTTCGCGCTGGACGACGTGAACGGCCGCACCCACACCCTGGGCGAGCACCTCGGCGAGCGGGTGATCCTGCTGTCGTTCTGGGCCACCTGGTGCGAGCCGTGCAAAAAGGAGATGGTCGAGCTCCAGAGGCTCCACGAGGCCCATTCCGACGACGGGCTGACCATCTTCTCGATTTCGATGGACGAGCCCGAGACGCGGGGAGACGCGCGGACCTTCGTCAAGCAGCGCCGCTTTACCTACCCTGTCCTGCTCGACGAGGAGTCGCGGGTCACCGCACAGTTCAATCCGAGGCGGGCCGCGCCCTACAGCCTGCTGATCGGCCGCGACCAGAGAATCGTCTGGACCCACGAGGGTTACGTGCCCGGAGACGAGGAGAAGCTCGAGCGGGCCGTGCTGGACGCGCTCGCGGCGGGCGGAAAGGAGTGAGGGGCATGCCCCACCCGGCGGCCCATTTCGATCGACTGGCCAAGGACGCGGTGCGCTGCCGCCTCTGCCCTCACGAGTGCGTGATCCTGCCGGGCGAGCGCGGCGACTGCCTGACCCGGCGCAACGAGGACGGAAGCCTCGTGGCCGAGACGTACGGAATGCTGGCTGCGGCCGCAGTCGATCCGATCGAGAAAAAGCCGCTGGCCCACTACCGTCCCGGAACGCGCACCTTCTCCGTGGCCTCGGCCGGCTGCAACCTGACCTGCCCCTTCTGCCAGAACCACGGGCTCTCCCAGTGCCTGCGCGACACGCCGAGCCTGGGCCGCACTGCGTCCGAGCACTCGCCGGAGGAGATCGTGAACGCCGCGATCGACAACCGCTGCGAATCGATCGCCTTCACCTACTCCGAGCCGGTGCTCTCCTTCGAGCTGGCCCGCGACGTGGGGCGACTAGCCCGCCCGGAGGGAATCGAGCTCGTGTTCGTCACCAACGGCCAGGTCAACGCGGTCCCGGGCCGCGAGCTGTCCGGCTTCTTGGCGGCCGCCAACGTCGACCTCAAGTGCTTCGACGCCGACGCCTACCGGGACGTGCTGGGCGGCAGCCTGGAGGCCGTGCTGCGCACGATCGAGAGCTTCCACGCGGCCGGCGTCTGGCTCGAGGTGACCACGCTGGTGATCCCGGGCTTCAACGACGACGACGAGCAGCTGGCGCGCATCGCCGGATTCGTCGCCGGAATCGACCCCCGGATCCCCTGGCACGTCTCGCGCTTCCACCCGGCCTACCACTGGTCGGATCGCAGGCCGACTCCGATCGACACGTTGGAACGAACCCGCCGGATCGGTGTCGAAGCCGGGCTGAAGTACGTCTACATCGGCAACTCGCCCGGACACGAGGGCGAAAAGACGCGCTGCCCGGGCTGCGGAGAGGTGGTGGTCGACCGCAGCGGATACATGGTTCGCGAGCTGCGCACCCGTGACGGTCGCTGCCCGTCGTGCGGAGCCGAGATAGCCGGAGTGGGGTTCCCGTGAGCGGCGCGACGCTGGTGGGAACGATCGGTTATCCGATCTCGCGCGACCGCGTGCAGCGCGCGGTGGACGTCGTCGAGCTGAGCGAGGGCCGCGAGCTCCCGCCGTCCGCCTCCACGGCGCGTCGCTGGCGCCGCCGCGCCCCCGAGGGGCTGTCCTTCTGCGCGCAGGCGAGCCGCTTCTTGCACGATCGAATCCCTCCCGGCGCTCCGCTGGACGGAGACCCGGAGGCCTACGGCCGCTTTCAGCTCAGCGACGAGAACCTGGCCTTGTGGAAGCGCTGCCTGGATTTCGCCGGCGCGCTCGAGGCAAATGCGCTGGTGATCGTGACCCCGCCCGAGCTGACGCCGGCCGCGGCCGCGGTGGATCGCTTCGCCGCCTTCGTCGGCGCGGTGGATCGCGACGGCAAGGCGCTGGCCTGGGAGCCGCACGGACCGTGGGAGCCGGAGCGCGCCGCCGCGCTCGCCGAGCGGCACGGCCTGGTGCTGGCGGTGGATCCGCTGCGCGACGAGCCGCCTCCCGGCCCGCTGGCCTACCTGCGGCTGGGTCCGATGGCGACGTTCGGATCGCGGATGGGGATCTTCGACCTGGAGCGGATCGCCGAGACCGCGGAGCGCTTCGAGAGCACGATCTGCGTGTTCGGCACCGAGCGTGCGCTGGACGACGCGCGCAACCTGAAACGGATCCTCGCCGGCGAGGATCCGGCGCCCCGCTTCTGACCGTGTGACGTCGTTTCACGAAGTGTGACGAAAAGATCCGGTTCGTCGCGTCCCGGATACGGACGCGACCGCGGCGGGACTATCGACAGGCTCGCTTGCTCGTTTTGCAATACCTCGAAATAGCGTCGTTTTTCTCCTCGAGCGCAATCGCCGAGATCGGCGGTGGTATAATCGGCATCGCGTTTGCATTTCAGATTCGCGTTCCGCCTGGACGGCTCGCAGCGCCATCGGCGGCGAGGAACAGGGAACAGACAGGGGAGGTCATGATGCGACAGCGCCTCGAAGCTGCAATCGCGATCGGGCTGGCGGCCGCGCTGGCGGCCGGGCTCGCGCTCGCCGACGACGATGACGACGGCAGGAAGATCGACGAGGTGGGCACCGACGCCCGGCTGGTGGTCTTTCCCTTCGAGCCGGTCAACGTCTCCGCGGCCACGGCGGCAGCCGCCAGCGAGGTGCTGGCCGCCGAGCTGCGCAGCCGCGGCTTTCGCGTGGTGAGCTGGAGAGAGGCCGCGGCCGAGGCTCGATCCCCGGCGCCGCGGGCGCAGCCCCCCGAGCCGCAGCCGCAAGTTGAGGTGCCGCAGACTCCCTACGACCAGCCTCCGCGACCGAGCGGCGAAGAGCGCGTGGTCAGCCACGCCCAACCCCCGGGAGCGACGGCGGCTCCGCCCCGTCCCGCGACCCCCGCCCGGCCTCCGGAGCCGAATCCCGCCGCGGCGCCGCCGACATCGTTGAAGGAAAAGCTGGAGCTGGTCGAGGAGCTCGACTGCGACTACCTGGTCGAGGGCACGCTGGTGCGGCTCGGCTCCCGGATGCGCGTGGCGGTGACCCTGCGCGACGGCGACGGGCTGGAAATCAAGAGCCGCGGCGCCGAGGCGCGCACCGAGGACGACCTGGCGACCGCGCTGGAGCGCATTTCGCTGGCGCTGGCCAGGGGCGAGACGGTCGAGGAGACGCGCAACCTGGACAACGCCACCCGCGCCGAGACCGAAAAGCTGCCGCAGCGCTACAAGCTGGAGCGCAACTTCGGCGTGGTGCTCGGTCAGGGCTTCGGCGTCGGCGAGAACCTGGATCACTACACCTTCGTCGCCTTCGACGCGCGGCTAGAGATCGCCGACGTGATGGTCTTCGCCAACGCCGGGTTGGGGCTGAGCGCCGGCGGCGACTACAACGACAACGGCTCCCTCCACGCGCTGGTCGACCTGGGCGCCGCCTATTACCTCTCGCACACCCCGATCTCTCCGTACATCGGCGCCGGCGTGGGCGTGCACTTCGGCGAGCGCGTGCGTCCGGACTGCGAAATCGACAGCTTCGACGACGAAGACGAGTGCAGGGACGCGCCGATGGGCTACGAGGTCTTCCCGGTCTTCGGCCTCGAGCTCTTGAGGCAATCCTCGATCCGTCTCCACTTCGACCTGCGCTACGCCCTGATCTGGAACTCCGCGGGAGCCTTCGGCCACGGTCCGGTGATCGCGGCCGGAATCAACTTCTGATCCCCGACTCCATTGAGCAATCCGCGCTGTAGGGTATTTCTGCCCGCCCGGCCAGAGAAAACGCTTGCGAGCCCATCGGTCGCAAAGCTATTCTGTTGGTAATCAGCCGTCCATCCGCGGGGGATGCGGCACCAACTAACAACAGGGAGGCGACGATGCGCGAGGTGAAAAGGGTTTCGGAGGGGGGGGCGATGTAGACTTCGAGCGCCGGCCGCGCTCGCGGCGGCAATGGTGCTGCTGCTCCCGCGCCTCGGGCTGGCGGTCGATCCTCCCGACCCGCTGAGCGTGCTGTTCGTCGCCGATGGCTGGTACCAGCAGGAGGACGA
>JAWOBP010000200.1:0-23289 GCA_046484285.1 Polyangia bacterium | reverse complement strand
CGCTCCTGCTCGCAGCGGTTGGTGACGAAGTAGGCTTTGTCGGGGCTCCAGAATCTCATCGCGGTCCTCCCGGCTTGCGGCGCGCCGTCCCATTTCGGCGCTGCTCACAGTAGATATCGGCCGCTCGGCCCCTCGAGTTGCATTTTTTTGAAAACCCCAACGATCCCAACGCGATCCGTTCAGGGGGCAAGGGCGGGGGGGCAAGGGCGGGGAAGGGGGCAAAGGCGTAGCGGACGCGGTCCGACTTGACGCGGTCCGAAAACACGACCAGCTTTTTCATCATGGATCACCCACTGCTGCCCGCGGCTCTGGCGGTCGTGATGATCGGCTGCTTCCCGGCTCCACAGCGAACCGATCGGCCGGAGGTCGAACGCGATCCGTGGCAGGAGCGCAGCGTGCGCTCCGAGGCCAGCTGCCAAACCTACCGCTACCTCTACGCCCCCGGCCCCGGAGAGGACAGCCCGGCGATGCTGTTGCTTCCCGGCGGCATCTACGACAACCGCATCTGGCTCTACTGCGACTCCCTGGCCGAGCACTTCTCGTTGTACGCCCTCGACTGGCCGGACAACTCGTTGTTCTACACCGGACACGCATCCGATCTCGGCGCGGTGGCACACGACTTCATCGATGCTCTCGGAATCGAAAAGCTTACGGTCGTCGGCGTCTCGATGGGCACCTATGCCGCCGTGGATCTGGTAGCAGAGCGCAAGGGCCTGGAAGTGAACGCGCTGGTATTGATATCCTCGGTCATGTTCGCCCTCACCGACGAAGAGATCGAAAAAAGAACCGCCATGTCCGAACGCGCCCTCTCCTTTTCCCCGGAGACGCTGCGCAGCATCGTGGAGTGGCGAGCCGAGCGCGCCGAGTACGGCCCCGCGCCGGGCGAGATCCGACAGCTCGACATCTTTCACACGCGACCCTATCCCTACTACCATCAGGTCTTCGGCATCGGAGCGAACCAGGGGGATCGGCCCCAGCGCACGGAGCGGATCGAGTGCCCGGTGCTGTTCCTCCACGGCACCGAGGACGAGACCTACCCGGTCGAGGTCGCGAGAAAGAACCCGACGGTCTTCCCGTCCGCAACGAGGACCGAGTGGGCGGAGATCGAGGGGGGCAGACACTCGATGGTCTTCGCTCGCGGCCCGGAGGTGGCCGCGGCGATCGAAGAGTTCCTGGAAAGACGGGGTCTGTGATAGAATAGACACGAGAGGCGCGATTGCCAGGGGGCTGACAGGTGACGCTAAGAGGCGATCGGGAGCGCTATCCCTACCACCGCAAGTTCGTGCGGCATCGCATCCGCGTGAAGATCGACGTGCTCGACGGTCGCAGCTACGGCAGCTGGACGATCAACATCTCTGAAGGCGGACTCTGCTTCGAAATCCCGATCCGGGTCGAAGTCGGCTCGGAGGTCGGCGTCTGGATCTACCTTTCCCGCGACCGCCGCGCATCTCCGATCAAAGCGACCTCACGAGTTGTCTGGAACCAGGAACGGGGCAAAAAGCACAGGCACGGCGCCCAGCTCACCGATTTCGAGGACCGGGGCCGCGAATCTCTCCAGCGGTGGCTGCGCGGTCAGGGCTAATAGTAACCTTCTTCCAGGTCGCGGATGTTCTGCTTTATCTTTTCGATGTTGGCCGCGTTCTTGTACTCCTCGGGCGTCTCTTCGTAGATCTGAAGCGCCTGCTCGAAGAGGTTGCGCGCCTTTGATTTCTCGGCCATCTCGCGGTAGATCACACCCTCGGCGTTGAGCGCCACCGCGGCCTTGGCCCGCGCGTTTCCCTTGAAGCGCAGGTAGATGTCGATCGCTTTTCCGTAGTACTCGATCGCCAGCTCCTTCTCCATGCGCTCGTAGGCCATACCCGCGGTCTCGTAATAGACGTCGGCGCACGCCACGGTGATCGACTCTTCCTGCTCGCAGACCGCGGCCGCCTCGAGGTAGTATTCCAGCGCTCCCTGGGCGTCGCCCTCCATCCGAGCCATTCCGGCCTTGGACTGATAGTGATCGATCCGCGCCTTGATCCCGGGCTCCGCGGCCGCGGCCTCGCCGCTGTCCGTGTCGACCTCGCCCCGGCCGGCGGCCGTATCGGCATCGACCGCGGCCGATCCGCAGCCCAGCAAGCCCAGAGAAAAAACGATTCCCCACCAAGCGCGCCTGGCGATGCTCTGCATGGCTCCCTCCTTGGAAGAACTGTCCCCGCCCGGAGACATTACCACAATTGAAAAAAAATCACCGCCGGGACTATCGCTCAAAGCCAGAGGAAATCCTCGCCGAAGACCAGCTCTCCTCCCAGGTGGCCGCCGACGCCCGCCGCGATCGTACCCGCGATCAGCAGCGCCAGGTAGGCGGCGCGCCAGCCCCGTTCCAGCCGTCCGCGGCGCGCGAGGCGCAACGCCAGCGCGGCGACGATCGCGCCCGTGGCCGCCAGCATCGCGTTGCGGTGGTCGACGAGCAGCTCGGGCGGAGCGCCGACGGGCCACATCTCGCCGGCGCGCACCATCCCCGATATCAATGTGGGAATCGCGGCCAGCAACGAGGCCCAAAGCACCGGCACGCCGCAGAGCGCGAGCCGCTCGCCCCGCCGCGTAAGCCCGATCAGCTCGAACGCGACCAGCAAGACGAAGAACCCCAGCGGCAGGTGGACCAGCGCGGGATGCAGACGTCCGAAGACGTCGAGCACCCGTGGCCGATCGCCCTCCGGATGGTTGACGGTCTCGACGGCCTGGATCACCTCGACTTCCTCGACCTGCTCGACGATCTCTATCGGGCCGTCCGGATCTCCCGGCTCGAGATCGCCCCTCGCAGCCGCGGGAATGATCGCCAGCGCGCAGACCAGGGCCGCCAAACTCGATCTCGCCGCGGCGCTCACGGGAGCTCCACTATGATTCGATCGCCGTCCAGCCTCGCCTCGTAGCGCGGAAGCGGCGACGGAGCCGGACCGTAGAGCACCCGCCCCCGGAGGTCGAAGCCGGAGTGATGGCAACCGCACTCGACCCGCCGCGTGGTCGAGTTGTAGCTGACGTAGCATTGCCGGTGGGTGCAGATCGGGCTCAGGGCGCGAACCTCTCCCACGCTGCGTCGAACCAGCAGCAACGGCTCACCCTCGAGCTTGACGATCACGGATCCGCCGACCTGCTTCAGGGTGGGCAGCTGGTCGAGGCGCACCGCCAGCTTGCCGGCGCGCGCCGCGCCGCCGGCCGAGACGGCCAACATGCCCCCCACGCCGGCAAGCATCCTCTCGAGAAAGGTCCTCCGATTCGACATCTGGGCTCAGCTCCTCTCCCGGCTACTCGACCACTACCGGGACCTCCTTGAGGTCGAGGCCACCGGGATACATGTATGAAGTGTAGGTTCCGACTCCGTAGACCGTGATCGCGAACGGATTGTCGTCATCCACGGCGATATCGTGGATGCCGCCGGAAATGTCGAGGTTGGTGCGCGCGTGCTCATCGGTGATCTCCACCGTCTCGCCGCTGATCGGGGAGCCGTCCAGCGAGGGATAGACCCCGATCGGGTGGATCACGGTCAGGTAGTTGTGCACGTAGCTCGTCGGCGCCAGGAAGGTGTAGCGCGTGCGGTACTGCTCGACCGGCACGGCCAGCGCCATCGCCGGGTCGCCGTTGTCGGGCGGGTTCACATCCGAGGTGAAGTTCTGTCCGACCATGAACTGCGCGACCGCGACGCGACCGGTTCCCTCGATCTCGAAGTCGGCCATGCTGCCGAACTCCACGTACTCTCCCTTGTCCAGCGTGACCGAGTCGTGCACCGAGGCCGGGTAGAACGTTATCTCGTTTCCGTCCGATCCGGAGATCACGCGCCAGACGCTCGGCTCCTGCGGCGCCTGGGTGATGTTGTGCGCGCACAGGTAGTGGGTGCCCCAGGTCTCGAGCGGGAACATCTGCTGCTCGAGGTGGTCCGCCGCCCAGACGTTGTAGGGGATGAACGACATCACGGTGCCGCCGAACACGGCCGGCGCCGGGCCGCCCACGACCTGGATCGCGGTGCCGGTCAGGTCGTAGTCGGCTCCCGCCTGGCAGCAGGTATATCCCGAGCTGCACGCCGTCCCGTTGGGACAATCGGGCGGCCCGGCCGAGAGCACTTGCAGCACCTCGTACGGCCCGACCTGCACACCGCTGGCGCTCTGTCCCGGTGTCATCGCTCCATAGTTCTGATTCGACTCCGCGTCGGAGGCAAGCGTGTGCGCCGAAAAAGTGATATCGAGCTCGACCGGGCCGTCGTCCGGCCCGATCACCGCGAAGTAGCCCGGACGCACCAGGGCGCTGCCGAGCGTCTGCGTGATCTTGGTTGTGGGCCGCGAGATGACCAGGTACTCGTCGCGGTAGACGTGCGCCGGCAGCAGCAGCGAGGCGTCGTTGGTATACGAGTAGTCCGAGCCCACCTGGTAGTCCAGCGCGTTGAACTGGTAGACCGTCACCGGCCGGTCGGAGGTGATGTGGTAGGCGCCGTTGGCCACCTTGCGCGTGGCGAAGGTGCCGGCGGTCAGATTGCCCGGATCCTTGAGCGCGTACTTCCAGGGCAAGTCGTCGATGATTTCCATCTCACCGCCCGGCACCGTGTAGTCGTTGTCCACCTGGCCGCCCGGCCCGTCGGTAACGTTGACCGTGGTGTCGTCGCCGCCGTCGTTGGCCACCGCGATCGCGTAGACGAACGGCTCGGACGCCAGGCCGTTGTTGAGCTCGATGTTGGCCAGCGTCGTCCCCCAGTACTCGCAGCCGATGTACGACTTCTCGTTGATCGCCGAGGCGCACTGCTGGGAGATGTCCACGCACTCCCCGGCCGCGCAGACCAGGCCCTGCTCTTCGCAGTCCTCGAGGTGCTCCCAGCTCATCCCGTCGGCAGAGCACTCCGAGACCCAGCCGTCGTCGCACCACACCTCGCCCGGAGCGCAAAGACCGTCGGCGTCCCCGTCGCTGTCCGAGTCGCTATCGGAATCCGAGTCCGCGTCCGAGTCGGCGTCCGAGTCGGCGTCCGTGTCGGCGTCGCCGTCGCCGCTCGTGCCCGGGCTCTCGTCCTTTTCGCAGCCCGCGCCCAGCGCCAAGGCCAAACAAAGCAACATGAGTCTGCTGAAAAACATTTTTGACAACCTCCCTTGGTCGCAAATTGATCGATCTCGACACTTTTCAAGATACTTAGTGTACTTCATCATCCAAATGGACTGAAAAAGACGATGAAAGCAGAGACCGACACACGAAAAACAGCGGCCTTTTTCGATCTGGACGGTACGTTGATCAGCAAGAACAGCGCCTCGCTGTGGATGAGCGCGGAGCGCAGGGCCGGCCGGCTCGGAAGACGACTCGCGCTCGAGGGAGCTCTCTACGTGCTGCTCTACCGCTTTCGCCGCATCGACATGCACAGCCTCTCGCGCAAGGCGCTTCGGACCATCCGCGGGCTGACCGAGGACGAACTGCGCGAGCGGACCCACGAGTGGTTCCGCCGCGATGTTCTTCCCCACGCAGCGCCGGGCGCCCGGCGAGCGATCGAACGGCACCGTCGCGGCGGAGATCGGCTGGTGCTGCTGACCTCCTCTTCGGTCTACGCCAGCGAGGCCGCGGTCGAGGCGTTCGGTCTCGACGACTTTTTGGCTACGCGCTACGAGGTGGCGGACGGTCGCTTCACCGGCGAGCCGCTCAGGCCTCTGTGCTACGGCAGGGGCAAGGTGGAGATCGCCGAGCGCTACGCCGTAGAGGCCGAGATCGATCTGGACGGGAGCTGCTTCTACACCGACAGCTTCACCGACTCGCCGATGCTCGCGCGCGTCGGAAACCCGCGAGTGGTCAATCCGGATCTCAGGCTGAGGCTCGAGGCTCGCCGGCGCGGCTGGCCGATCGAGGACTGGTCGTAGGCGCGGCTATTCCAGCGATCCGGCCAGCTCGATCGCCGGCTCTCGCAGCTTCTCGAGCAGGCCCAGGTCCCAGGCCAGGTCCAAGACGGTGAACCTGCCGCGGATTTCGCGCGCCGCGGTGAAGCTCTCCCGCAGGTGACGCGCCGTCAGCCCCAGCTCTGCGACCGTGGTCGGCGCTCCGCCGGCGGCCAGGATTCCGCGCACGCGTCTCGCCGGCCGCAGCGCGTCGCCCAGGCGCGACCAGATCCTCTCCCAGTCGCCCAGCAGCAGCTCCAGCTCGCGGCGGTGAGCGTTCTCGTCGAGCTGCTTGTCGCGCAGCTCGGCCAGCACCTCCCCGGCTCTGGGGCCGTGCCGCCGGCGCACGCCGCGTTCGATCTCTTCCGGGGACGGGCGGGACGCAATCACCTCGTCGATATCGATCCGGGAAGGATCCAGCCCCCGCAGCAGCTCGTACAGCGCGGCGCAGACGATCGTCGCCACGCCCACCTGGGCTCCGTGCCAGCCCTCGATCCTCCCCTCCTCGCCGGCGGTCATGTCCCAGTGGTGGCTGATCAGGTGCTCGCCGCCCGAAGCCGGGCCTGAGGAGCCGGCCAGCTTCATCGAGATGCCCGAGAGCAGCAGCGCCTCGGCCAGCGCGGCCACGGCCTCGGGATCACGCTCGGGCAGGCCGGCCGCGGCGTCCGCTGCGCGTCGCTCGGCATCGAGCACGACCCGCTCCGGAGCCGGACAGTGGTAGGAGCCCCGCAGCAGCGCGCCGAGCCTGAAGTCCGCCGTCGAGGTGGGCTTCGATTCCAGATCTCCCAGTCCCGCGGCGGTCAGCTCCGGCGGAGAGCGGCCCAGCACCGAGAGATCCAGCAGCACCGCGTCGGGCTGGTGACAGGGCACCGTGCGCTTGACCCCCCGGCTCATCACCGCGGCGATCGCCGAGGCGTAGCCGTTCATCGACAGCGCCGTGCCCACCGCGACGTAGGGCCGGCCGCGGTTGAAAGTCGCGAGCTTGGTCAGGTCGTTGATCGTGCCCGCCCCCACGGCCAGCGCCTGGTCGAAGGAGCCCAGCGCGCCTTCCACCAACTCGACGTTCTCGTCGGTGGCGTGCGGCCTGTCTCCCGCCCCGTCCGGAACCTGGAGGACGGCGACCGTCATCCCGGCGCTTCGCAGCAGGTCGGCGACGCGCTCGCCGGCCACCTCGCGAGTGACCCGATCGCAGACCACGAGCACGCGCTTCCCGGCGCCCGTGCCCCGCACCGCATCCACGGCGTCCTCCAGCGCGCCGTCGCGGATCGAGGCTCTCCTCAGCTCGACCGAGTGCCGGCGACCGCAGCCGCACCCGGTCTCGAAACCGAGCAGGTCCTCCAGCGCGGTCGGCAGATCGGCCACGTCCCGGGTCTTCGGCTCTCCGGTTTCTTTCATCCCGAAACCAAGACTAGCGGACGAAACGCGCGAAAACCACAGGCCCTAAAAAAAGAGCCCACAAATGCATGTTTTTTCGTAGAATACGTCTACAGAGAAAACAAAATCCCGGGCCACGGTGCAAGGGACATGAAAAATGAGACAGGAGGCCATGATGGTACGCTTTTTTCTTTGGATGATCGCGGCATCGCTGATGATCTGGCCGCTGATCGGCTGCGGGGGCGACGACGACAGCGGAAGCGGCTGGGAAGACGACGATGACGACGGGTCGAGCGACTCGGATTCGGATTCGGACTCGGACTCCGACAGCGATTCCGACTCGGATTCTGACTCTGATTCCGATAGTGATTCCGATTCAGATTCGGATTCCGACTCGGATTCCGACTCGGATTCCGATTCCGATTCGGACACGGACACCGATACCGACACCGACGGCGACTGCTGGTCGACTCCGGTGGGCTCGCCGACCGGCACCTTCAACACCAACTACTCGGACATCTCCTTCGAATCCGGCACCTACTCGATGCAGCACAAGATGGACATCGACGAGTGGGAGGACGGATGCATCTCCGAGATCGATTTCACGCTCAACTACAACGCCGGCTGCGAGCTGACCATCTACGCCAGCGACCGCTTCCTGTGGAGCGGCTACGATCACTGGCACGGCGGCCTGGCAATCGACTACGTCCAGTTCTCCGCCGACTCCTACTGCCCCGGATTTCCCGACGACGCCGAGGGAACGTACGGGGGCTACAGCTACGACTACGAGCTGACCGTGGGAGAGATAGAGGTCGACGCCGGCTACGATATCCCCGGCAACATGGTGGACAACGGCTGCATAGAAACCACGGTCAGGATTCGGCTGTGGGGCACGCTCTACGGCTACTACACGTCGGATGAGCTGATCATCGATCCGACCGAGATCACCTTCACCGGCGGTTTCCAGTCGTACGGCAGCACCTCGGACAGCTGCCCCTGCGAGCCCGACTGCTCGAGCGCGGGCTGCGAGGAGGCCGACGGCTGCGGCGGGATCTGCGGCTGGTGCGACGACGAGCCGGCGATGTGCACCGGCTACACCGGCTCGGATCCGTGCTGCAACGTGGACGACACCTGCGGCTACGCCGAGAACGGCAACTGCGACTGCGACGATACCTGCTCGTGGGACAGCGTGGACTGCGAAGGCGGCTCCTGGACCTGCAACTACGACTATTACGACGCCTCGGACGGCTGCGACTGCGGGTGCGGAATCATGGACCCCGACTGCGAAGGCCCCAGCTCGAGCTGGTGCGACTACTGCAACGACTCCGGCGCCTGCTCGACCACGTGCGCCGACATCGATCCCGACCAGAACTGGCTCTGCATCTGAGTCCCCTTCCCCTCTCGTCCGGCTCGTGGTAGCCAGGCCTTCCGCGAAGCGCGCGGTCGGGCGTGTCCGAAACTGGCAACGCGCCCGGCGCTGTGGTAACGATGGGCAGTACCGTTCATCTGTTCAGGAGGACGCGCTCCGTGCCCGAAGCCATGAAGAAAAAACAGGTCGCCTACGACGAAAAAGCAATTCATACGCTGGACGCGCTGACGCACATCCGGCTGCGCACCGGCATGTACATCGGCCGCGTGGGGGACGGCTCCAACCCGGCGGACGGCATCTACGTGATGCTCAAGGAGGTGATCGACAACTCGGTGGACGAGTACATCATGGGCCACGGCAAGCGGATCGACATAACTCGCGACGACGAGGCGGTCGAGGTCCGCGACTACGG
This sequence comes from Polyangia bacterium, assembly GCA_046484285.1. Classification (GTDB taxonomy): domain Bacteria; phylum Myxococcota_A; class Polyangia; order JAAYKL01; family JAAYKL01; genus CAZHCG01. Next base: position 14,258 of record JAWOBP010000200.1, on the reverse strand, counting down.
GCGCGGCATCCCGCTGGGCAAGGTCGTGGACTGCGTGAGCAAGATCAACACTGGCGGCAAGTACAACGACGACGTCTTCCAGTTCTCGGTGGGGCTCAACGGCGTGGGCAACAAGGCGGTCAACGCGCTCTCGGCCGAGTTCGAAGTGACGAGCTGGCGGGACGGCAAGTTCAAGCGGGCCCGCTTCGAACGCGGCGAGAAGAAGGAGGTCTCCTCGGGCAAGGCCGCACGGCAGCGCAACGGGACGCTGATCCGTTTCGTCCCCGACCCCGAGATCTTCGGCGAATACGGCTGGCGCGAGGAGTACATCGAGCGACGGCTGCGCTACTACGCCTACCTCAACTCCGGGCTGACGCTGCGCTATAACGGCGAGAAGTTCATCAGCAACGAAGGGCTGCTGGATCTGCTCGGCGAGGAGATCGGATCCGAGCGAACGATCTACGACGCGGCACACTTCCGCAACGGGTGGCTGGAGCTGGCTTTCACGCACACCCAGGCCTACGGCGAGAAGTACTACAGCTTCGTCAACGGGCAGTACACCTCGGACGGAGGAACCCACCAGAGCGCTTTTCGCGAGGGCCTGCTCAAGGGGATCAACGAGTTCGCCGGCAAGAACCACGCCGGCGAGGACGTGCGGGACGGCGTGGTCGGGGCGATCGCGATCAAGCTCAAGGAGCCGGTCTTCGAAAGCCAGACCAAGAACAAGCTGGGCAACACCGAGATCCGCAGCCAGCTGGTCCAGGCGGTCAAGGAGCAGGTCGTGCTCTGGCTGCACAAGAACCCGGCCTCGGCCGAAGCGCTGCTCGAGAAGGTCAAGCAGAACGAGCGGTTGCGCAAGGAGCTGGCCTCGATCAAGAAAGAGGCCAAGGAGCGCGCCAAGAAAGTCGCAATTCGGATTCCCAAGCTGATCGACTGCAAGATTCACCTCGGCGACCCCAAGCCCAAGGGCAAACGCGAGGACCTGCGCGAGCAGACGATGATTTTCCTCACCGAGGGCGACTCCGCCGGCGGGGCGATGGTCCAGGCGCGCAACGTGCAGACACAGGCGATCTACGCGCTCAAGGGCAAGCCGCTCAACTGCCACGGGCTCAAGCGCGACGCGATCTACAAAAGCGAGGAGCTCTACAACATCATGCGCGCGCTGGGGGTGGAAAACGGTCTCGAGGGGCTGCGCTACGACAAGGTCGTGATCGCCACCGACGCCGACGTCGACGGAATGCACATCCGCAACCTGCTTTTGACCTTCTTCCTTCGCTACTTCGAAGACCTGGTGGTGGCCGGCCACGTCTACATCCTCGAGACCCCGCTGTTTAGGGTGCGCGACAAGAAGCAGACCATCTATTGCCATTCGGAAAAGGAGCGCGACCGCGCAGTCGGCAAGCTCCGCTCTCCGGAGATCACGCGCTTCAAGGGGCTGGGAGAGATCAACCCGCGCGAGTTCGTGCGCTTCATCGGCGACGAGATGCGCCTCGAGCCGGTGACGATCAGGTCGATGAGCCAGGTGGCCAACACGCTGGAGTTCTTCATGGGCAAGAACACGCCCAAGCGCAGGCGCTTCATCGAGGACCGCCTGATCCCCGACATCGCCTGAGCAAGCCGCGGAGAACCGCGAGAAAACAAAATCAACGGAATTTTCCAATCAAGCACCTATCAAGCCGCGTCACCTTTCAGTATCCCTGACACCGTGATCCAGGGGACCCGGGGTCGCCGGGGCCAGCGTTCTCGGCAAATCGGTTTCGTCGCGGTACACTGCGCTGGATGCGACCGGTTCTCGCAGCTCTGTCGACGGCCGCGCTGCTGACTCTCGGCGGCCCGGCCCTGGCCGACGCACCCCAGGGCCCTCCTCCCGGCGGAGGCTGGAACCCCAAAGGCGGAATCGCGCTGGGGCCGTCGCTGGGATACGCCGGCGGCCGTTTCCCCCACTCTTTCGCCGGCGGCGCCGAGGTCTCCTTCTCCTGGCGGCTCAACATGCCGCTGTTCTGGTGGATATCGGGCGGTGCGCGAACCTGGATCGCCGCCGAGGAGAAAACCGCGATCCCTTACGTCGAAACCGGTCTGTCTTTTCTCTACCTCGTGCTGGGCGCCGGCTATGGATTCGGGCTGCCCTCCGGCCCCGCCCCTGCTCACGGCGTACACGGCTACACCGGTCTCTCGTTTCCGCTCTGGTCGCCCGCGCACGGAAGGCTGCTGCACGCCGGCCCCTACTATCGCCCGGTCTGGGACGTGAGCGGACCCGCGCGACCCGCCTGTCACGAGGTGGGATTGATGATCAAGTGGTGGATCCAGCTCTCTCCTCTCTCCTCTGCGTCGCGATCGAATGACGGATCGCCGAACGACTTCGACCCCCGAGCGGTTGACCCGAGCCGGATAGCCCCGTAGACACACACACTACGCGTCCGAATCCGCGGTGTGCGCAGGGCACGCGATCGGCGGCTGGCGCGAGAGAGGTCAACCAAGGGGATGAAAATTCGAGACGACTCGTACGTGGCCATCGACTATACTCTGAAGCTCGACGACGGGAAGGTCGTCGACAGCTCCACCGATGGCGAGCCGTTGTCGTTCGTCTTCGGACGCGACCAGATAATTCCGGGCGTGGAGCGCAACATAGCAGGCCTCGACTCCGGCGACACCACGTCTTTCACCCTCGAGGCGGCGGAAGGATACGGGGAGGTTCGAGACGAGCTGGTCAACGACCTTCCCCGCGACAACTTCCCCGACGACGTCGAGCTCGAGGAGGGCATGACCTTCGCCGCCGAGCTGCCCCAGGGGCCGGTGCGCTTCTCGATCGCCGAGGTCAAGGACGACGCGGTGGTCGCCGACTTCAATCACCCGCTCGCCGGCGAACGACTGCATTTCGATATCGAGATCGCCGAGGTCCGCGAGGCCACGCAAGAAGAGCTCGCAGCGGTCTGAAAAGCGCTACAATTGGCTCGGGAGGTAGGTGGCCTTGCCGCGCATACGAGCTTCATTCGCCCTGATCCTGGCCGTGCTCCTGGGATGCGGTCCCGATTCTCCCGAAAAGGGGGCGGCGACCCCAGGGCGTCGGCCGCGCCCGGCCGCGTCGGACGCGGCGGCCCCCGAGAAAACGGACGCTGCCGGGCGCGCCGGGCTCAGCCGTTTCCCGCCGCCTCCGCTCCCGGACGAGAGCTTCGACGAGAAAGAAAAGGTCTGGGTCGCCTTTCCCCGAGGCGAGCCCTCCGGACGTTGGCTGTTCGGTCGCGCGACCGTGCTCGGCACGCGCTCGGACAGCAAGGTCGATCTCGACGCGGCCGACACGCCGGTCCCGGCCGCCTTTCTGCGCCGCTCCGGCGCGGCCGGAGGCCTGCTCCCCGGCATGCCGGCAATCGCCGCACAGCCGGGGGAGCCGGCGGCGTTGGGGCGCGTGCACAGTCTCTCCGGCGAACGAGTCACGATCGCGACCGTCGATCTGGCGGGGAAAATCGAGCGCCGCGTCTTTTCCACCGGCGACGTCTGCTCGCTTGTGGGCGACGTCCCCCTCTCCGGGGCGCCGGTGGTGGTACGCCGGGACGAAGCGCGGCTCCACGCGACTTTGGTGCTGACCTTCGGCGATACCTCCTGGGTGCTGCTCAGCGCCAGCGGAGCGTTGCGAGCCTTCCCCGCGCGCGCCGTCCATCCGCTCGATCTGAGCAAGATCCACAGGCCCGAGACCCCGGTGCTGGCCCTGCCGGTCGGCGCCGACTCCCCCGATCTGATGCCGGCCGCCGTGCTGAGCTCGCGCGAGGGGGCGCTGCTCTACCGCGTGAACGGACGCGAGGAACAACGCACCTTCGAAACGCCGTTCTGGGCCGCGGTCCGGTCTCTGTAGGTAAGGCTACGGAGCGAACTGGGCGTCGTAGGTGTACCCGGAGAAATTCAGCGTTCCCGAGACGGTGCTCCCGGTCTCGCTCAGCTGGAGAGTGCCGCCCTCCTCCTGGAAGAAACCGCGGATCCAGGTGTCAACGACCACTCCGCTCGAGTACCAGCTCTCGTGCACCTGTCCGTAGGCGCTCTCCACCGTTCCGACGGCGTGATCCGCCTCATCCCAGATGAACAGCGCATCGAGCTGGTGCTCGGTCTCGATCAACGTGGAAATCTGAATCGAATACACACCGTTCGAATTGGAAGCCGCACAGTCGGTCTGTGTCGTCTGCTGCCCGCCGACGGTCAACGACACCGAATTGCCGCCTTGAAAGGTGTCCATCGCGCAGGAGAACGATCCGGAGATCGAGGCCGGCTCCAGACAGATCATGTCGAAGCCCATCGCCGCGCACTCCGGCCACTGAGACGCCTCGCAGATCTCGGATCCGTCGTGACAATCGAGATAGCAGTAGCTGGTTATCTCGTCCTGGTAGAGTTGTGCGCAGACCGCGCCGCCCTGACAGTCCTCCTCCGAGGCGCACTCCTCGCCGGGATTGGCCGGGGTGGTGTCGGTATCGGCGTCCCCGTCGGAGTCGCTGTCGGTGTCGCTGTCGGCGTCCGTATCCGCGTCGGTATCCGCGTCCGCGCTCCCGTCGTCGTCGTCGTCATCGTCGCCGGATCCGCCCCGCACGCTGGCGGACACGCAGCCGACAAGCAGCGCGACGATCGCCAGCTGCGACAGAAGCAAACCAATCGATATCTTCTCGCCCATTGGAGCCCCCGCTCTCACTCTACATGCAATGATAACACATATCGCCGCAGGATGGAGAAAAGAAGCGGCGAGCTCTGCTCCCCCGCGCTTGTCTCAACCGCGCAGGCGAAAGACGATCTCCTCGAGCACGTCCCTCCAGCGCTCCGCCTCGACCTGGCAGGTGCCGACCGCGAAGTGGCCTCCGCCGCCGTTGTCGAGCATCAAACGCCCGATATCCACCTCGCAGGTGCGGTTGAGGATGCTGTGTCCGACCGCGAACACGACGTTCTGCTTGTTCTTGCCCCACATCACCCGCACCTCGACGTTCTGCTCGGGGAAAAGAGCGTAGACCAGGAAACGGTTGCCCGCGTAAATAGTCTCCTCGCGCATCAGGTTGACGACGACCACGTTGTCGCGCACCTCCCCATTGCGCTTGAGCATCTCCTCGAACAGCTGCTGTTGCTTGAAGTAGCGCTGCGTCCGCTCCTGCACGTCGTCGAGAGCGAGAATCTCCTCGGCGCTCCTGGTGCGGCAATACCGGATCATGTCCTCCATCAGCTGGTAGTTGCTGATGCGGTAGTCCTTGAAACGTCCGAGCCCGGTACGCGGATCCATCACGAAGGAGAGCAGAATCCATCCTTCGGGATGCAGGATCTCCTCGCGCGTCAGATTGCCCGAATCGGTCTTGTTGACCGCCTCGAGCAAGGGCAGGAAGTGCTCGTCGAAAGACTTTTCTCCGTCGTAGTAATCCCAGATCACCTGCGCCGCGCTCGGCGCCGGACGCGAGACACCCTCGAAATCGAGCTTCTCGATCTCGAGTCGCTCCTCCTCGGAGACGTGGTGATCGAACCACATCCCGCAGCCCTCCACGAAAGGCACGTTGGCCAACACATCGTCCGCGGTGACCTCCACGGAGCCGTCCTGGATGTCCTTGGGATGCACGAACTTGAAAGAGTCCACTACTCCCTTTTCCACCAGCAGGACCGCACACGCGAGGCCGTCGAAATCGGATCGGGTCAGCAGCCGCATCGGGATCCTCCCTTCTCGTCTGTTTTCTCGAATACTACAGGGAAAACGGCTCGCAGCGAAGGAGATTCGACTCCGTGGCCGCTACTGGCAGGTATAGGCCTCGATCTCGTAGATGACCGGGTTCTCGGGAGGATCGGCGTCCGGAGCCACGTGGACGGCGTGGATGCGCACCGACTGGGTGGTGACCGCCTCGGTGAACTCCCAGCTCCAGTCGTCGATCTGCCCGCTGACCTCGCCGTCATCGACCCACTCGGCTCCGTCCCACCACTGGATCGTGCCTCCGGCCAGGCTGCGCCCGTCCGCGAACTCGCAGTCGTAGTTGGTGACGTGAGTCGTATCCACCCAGATGCCCCACAGCGTGACCGGTTCGACCCACTCGAGCTGAACCCAGGATTCGAGCGGCTCGGTTCCGGCCGCGACCCAGCAGTAGTTGCAGGTGTCCTCCAGATCTCCGTCGTTTATCCGCACCGGACCAAGCGAGCCGGTGCCGCCCCCGCTGGTCGACGCCGTCGCGAGCGGCGCCGCGTTGACCCCCTGCTGGCAGTCCTGGCACTCGCCGGCGAAGCAGCTGAACTGGCAGGTCGTCTCCACCGCCTGGTACTGGCAAACGCCGTCCACGCAGGTCCCCGGCGAGATGAACGACTGCAGCACGTCGCCGATGCACTCGTCCGGCGGCGGATCGTCGCACTCGACCCCGACGCAGGCGTCGCTCACGCACTCGCCGTCGACGCAACCGTAGTCGCAGACGACCGCCTCGAACGAATACTCGCACTCCGATCCGGTCCACATCCCGATCTCCCCGTAGTCCTTCAGCACGTCCGAGGTGAGACACTCGTCCGGCGGCGGATCGTCGCAGACCACGCCCGTGTCGGTGTCCGTGTCGCTGTCGGTGTCCGCGTCCGTGTCCGTGTCCGCGTCCGTGTCCGCGTCCGTGTCCGCATCCGTGTCCGTGTCCGCATCCGTGTCCGCATCTGTTCCGGTGTAGCAGCACACGTCGCTGCTTCCGCACATGTAGTCCGGATAAACAGTCCCGCCCAGCAGTCCGCAGAGGGTCTCGGAGCAGCAGGTCCAGGGGCACGGGTCGGGGTTCGTACTGGTCTCGGTCTCGGTCTCGGTCTCGGTCTCGGTTTCGGTTTCGGTTTCCGTGGCGGTGTCGATGTCCGTGTCGGTGTCCGTGTCCGTGTCCGTGTCGGTATCCGTGTCCGTATCGGTATCTGTGTCGGAATCCGTATCGGAATCGGTGTCGGTGTCCGCGTCGGCATCCCCGTCGGTGCCGGTTTCCGTGTCATCGTCGTCGTCGTCCGAGACCCCCGGAGAGCCCTCGGAGATATCGGCGCAGCCGGCGACCAGCGCCGCCGCCAGCCCGGCCAGGGACAGAACCCAAAGCAGTTTTCTCGACATGAAAATCCTCCAGTGCCCACCCGCTCCATTATACACCACTTGAACGCCTTTTCAGGAGCAAGTGTGGCGAGTCGAGGCTTCGCATCGTGGACATCTTTCTTTAGTTCAAAGTAGACGAAACTCAACCCAAAATGCGGTATGATGTCTTTTCGAAAGGAAATCGAGCAAAGAGGCGCCCCAACCGGCGCGCAGATATCGAGAACCCCGGCGGCGGCCGACGTGACCGGGGACCGACTAACCGGGAGGTTGTTCGCAATGAGGATCTGGACTTGGAATATCGCCTTGGCGTTTCTTTTCTCCGCGCTGGTCGCGGGCTGCGGTGACGACGACTCGTCATCGGGTGACGGAGGGCCCGATGCCGGCACCGATGCCGACAGCGACACCGACTCGGACGGAGACAGCGACACCGATACGGATACCGACATCGACACGGATGCCGACACCGATACCGATACCGACACCGATACCGACACCGAGACCGAGACCGACACCAATACCGGGACCGAGACGGAGACGGACACCGACACCGAAACGGGCACCGACGCCTGCACCGGAGTCGATTGCGGCGAGCACGGCTATTGCGTCGTCGAGGAGGGAGACGCCGTCTGTATCTGCGACGAAGGCTACGCCGGAGAGTTCTGCGACCAGTGCGCACCGGGTTACTCCGACTTCGGGGACGGCTGCGTGCCGAGTTGCGACGGCGTCGACTGCGGCGGTCACGGCACCTGCGACGACTCGGGAGAGCAGCCCGTCTGCAACTGCGATTCCGGCTACCAGGACAACGACGAAGATTTGATCTGCAAGCCGGACTGCGAGACCACGGGGCTCGACTGCGGTGCCCACGGATCATGCGACGACTCGTCCGGCAGCGTCATGTGCGACTGCGACTCCGGTTACCAGGATTACGACACCGACGGCCTCTGCGAGCCCGACTGCTCCACCGCCGCCCTGTCGTGCGATGCCAACGAGGTCTGCGACGACTCCAGCGGCGAGGCGGTCTGCGTCTGCGACATCGGCTACCAGGACTTCGACGACGACGGCGAGTGCCTGCCGACCTGCGACACGGCCTCACTCGACTGCTCGGGACACGGCGAGTGCGACGACGACGGGGGCGAGGCGATCTGCGTCTGCGACGTCGGCTACCAGGGAGACAGCTGCGACTCCTGCGTCGCCGGCTTTCAGGACAACGACGGCAACGACACCTGCGAGCCCGACTGCTCGACCGCCGCGCTCGAATGCGGCGCATACGGGTCGTGCGACGACAGCTCCGGAACCGCCGTCTGCGCCTGCACGGACAACCACGACGGCCCGGCCTGCGAGGGCTGCATCTCCGGCTACCAGGACAACGACGAGAACGGCAGCTGCCTGCCCGACTGCTCCACCGCCGCGCTCGAATGCGGAGAGCACGGATCGTGCGACGACAGCTCCGGTACCGCCGTTTGCGACTGCGAAACCGGTTACATCGGCGCGGCCTGCGACCAGTGCGACACGGGCTACATCGACTCGGGCAGCGGAGACTGCATTCCCGATTGCAGCGGAGTCACCTGCGGTGGTTTCGGAACCTGCGACGACAGCGGATCGACCACGGTCTGCAACTGCATCGCGGGCTACCAGGACAACGACGGCGACCTGGTCTGCGCGCCGGATTGCGCGACCGCCTCGCCGCTGTGCGAGGCCAATGAGGTCTGCGACGACTCGAGTGGCGCGGCGATCTGCGTCTGCGACGTCGGCTACCAGGACAACGACGAAAACGGAGCCTGCGAGCCCGACTGCTCCACCGCCGCGCTGGACTGCGGGAACTGGGGAGACTGCGACGACAGCTCCGGCAACGCAATCTGCGTCTGCGAGGAGGGCTACGTCGGAGCGCTGTGCGATCAATGCGATCTCGGCTACCAGGACAACGACGAAAACGGAACCTGCGAGCCCGACTGCGCCGCGGCCGAGCTCCAATGCGGCGATCACGGAATCTGCTCCGAGGCCTCCGGCAGCGCCGAGTGCCTCTGCGACATCGGTTATACCGGCGACTACTGCGATCAGTGCGACTCGGGCTACCAGGACAACGACGGCAACGGCGTCTGCCTGCCCGACTGCGGGTCGACCGACATGGTCTGCGGCGAGAACAGCCACTGCGACGACAGCTCCGGCGTGCCTGTCTGTGTCTGCGATCCCTACTTCCAGGACAACGACGGCAACTGGACCTGCGAGCCGCGCTGCGCGGTCTCCGGCCTGGACTGCGGAGACTACGGTTACTGCGACGACAGCTCGGGTACACCGCTTTGCCAGTGCATGTACGGCTACCAGGATAACGACGGAGACGAGGTCTGCGCACCCAGCTGTCTCGGCGTCTGGTGCGGAGGCCACGGCGATTGCGACGACGGCTCGGGCACTCGCGCTTGCGTCTGCGACTCGGGCTACCAGGACAACGACGGCGATCTGGTCTGCGCTCCCTCCTGCGCCGGCTCGGGCCTGAGCTGCGACCACGGCGTCTGCGACGACACCGACGGCACGGCGGAATGCGTCTGCGAGACCGGCTACAGCGGCTTGCTCTGCGACCAGTGCGATACCGGCTACCAGGACAACGACACCAACGGGACCTGCGAGCCCGACTGCGATCTGGCCTCGCCGAGCTGCGGCTCTCACGAGCACTGCGACGATTCGGGCGGAGCGGCGGAATGCGTCTGCGACGACGGCTACCAGGACAACGACACCAACGGAACCTGCGAACCCGACTGCGCCACCGCGGCTCTCGACTGCTCGGAACACGGGAGCTGCCAGGACGGTAGCGGTACAGCGATCTGCATCTGCTGGACCGGCTACACAGGGGACGACTGCGACCAGTGCGATACCGGCTACCAGGACAACGACAGCAACGGAACCTGTTCGGTCGACTGCGACAACTGGGCGGGCGACTGCGGGGATCACGGCGGCTGCGAGGACGGCTCGGGAACGGCGCACTGCGAGTGCTACACCGGCTGGACGGGAACGTACTGCAGTTACTGCGACACCGGGTACAGCGGTGGCGACTGCACCTCCGACTGCACGGACGTGACCTGCGGCGGCTACGGAACCTGCCAGACCGGAGCGGAGACGACTTGCAACTGCAACGCCGGCTACCAGGACAACGACGGCGATTTGATCTGCACGATGGACTGCACCACCTTCCTCGGGCTCTACACCTGCAACCCCAACTCTAGCTGCGATGACAGCTCCGGCACGGCCCAGTGCGTCTGCGACGCCGGCTACCAGGACAACGACGGCAACGACAGCTGCGAGCCCGACTGCTCCACCGCATCACCAACCTGTGTCAACGGCGCCTGCGACGACAGCTCGGGAGCCGCGATCTGCGCCTGCTGGGAGGGTTACGCAGGAGACACCTGCGAAGCGTGCGATGTCGGCTATCAGGACAACGACGGCAACGACAGCTGCGAGCCCGACTGCTCCACCGCCGGGCTCGATTGCGGGCCCTACGGCTACTGCGACGACAGCCTGGGCACCGCCGAGTGCATCTGCGACACCGGCTACATTGGCGCGCTGTGCGCCGAGTGCGACAGTGGCTACCAGGACAACGACGGCAACGGCAGCTGCTCGATCGACTGCGCCAATTCGGGCCTCGACTGCGACCACGGTGTCTGCGACGACTCGGACGGGCTGGCCGACTGCCACTGCGAGCAGGGCTGGGGAGGCGCCGAGTGCGACACCTGCGCCGCCGGCTACCAGGACAACGACGACAACGGCACCTGTGAGCCAGACTGCTCCAGCGTCGGCTTCGACTGCGGACCGAACGGAACCTGCGACGACTCCTCGGGCGAGGCGGAGTGCGACTGCGATAACGGCTACCAGGACCACGACGAAAACGGCACCTGCGAGCTGACCTGCAGCTTCGTAGTGTGGGAGTGCGAAGCAAACGAGCACTGCGAAGATTCGAGCGGAACCGCAACCTGCGTCTGCGACGAAGGCTACCAGGACCACGACGAGAACGGTACCTGCCTGCCCAACTGCGACACGATCGAGATTGATTGCGGCCCGCACGGCGTCTGCGACGACCGCTGGGGCAAGGCGGTCTGCGACTGCGACGACGGCTACGGCGGCCAGTACTGCCACTGGAATATCGACGGCGACCTGACGGTCCATTTCGAGTTCAACGAGGACCTGACGGACAGCTCGATCAACGAATACGGCGCGGTCGGTTTCGGCAACGTGAACTACGCCGATGATCCGTTCGGTGATCCCTCGGCACTGTCGCTCGCCGGCGACACCTACGTCCGTCTCGAAACCGGAGCCCAGCCCGACCTGGCCGCGATCGAGCACGGAGCGTTCTCCGCCTGGGTGCGCTGGGACAGCCTGGTCGATTCGGAAATCGTGGTCGACTTCGGCAGCAGCTCCGAGTCCACCGGCATCTCGCGTGACGGTCTGACTCAGGCGGTGCGCTTCTGGATCGGCTCCAGATCGGCCTCGGGCGGCTCGATAGCAAACGGAAGCTGGTTCCACGTGGTCGCCAGCGTGGGCAGCGGAGGAATGAATCTATACGTGGACGGTCAGCTCGTCGCTTCGAACGCCGGCTACACCGGACCGCTGTTCCCCTCGAGCGGAACACTGTTCCTGGTCGGGCGCTCTATCGACAACGCCGGCTACGCGGTCGGTCGACTGGACGAGCTACGGCTCTACGAGCGATCCTTGAGCCAGTTCGAAGTGGCGTCTCTGTACGCCTCCGGCTTCTGGGATCACCGCACCGTGGATGACTGGGACGGCGACGGCGTGAAGAACGACGGCAGCTCCTCGGGCGTGATCGGCGACTACCTCTGCCCGGGCGGCACGACCTCGTTGTGCGACGACAACGACGTTCTGTGGCCCAACCCGGACCAGTGGGACGACTCCTGCTACCAGGGCACCTGCACCTGGGAGATCCCCGGCTGCGAGATGCCGCTGACCGATCCCGGCACGGACAGCGTCTACTGGTACTGCGGCTCGCCGAGCACCGCGGCGGATGCCTACGCTTTCTGCGCCGCCGAAGGAACCCAGCTCGCTGCAATCGGCGACGCCGGCGAAAACGAGTTCGTCTGGCTCGCGATCGGCGACGACGCCTGGATCGGCGCGACCGACATCAACAACGAGGGAAGCTGGGAGTGGGTCAGCGGCGATCCGTGGGGATATACGAGCTGGGCGAGTGGTCAACCCGAGAACATCGACGGTAGCGAGGACTGCGCCGCGATGTATACCTTCACCGGGGACTGGCACGCTCGCTGGTGCGAGCTCGAGTATCCGTTCGTGTGCGAGTACTCGTACTGAACCACGAGCTTTCAAGCGGAGGAACAAAATGAAATTCATTGCAACCATCCTTTACGCCGCCGCGATCGCTTCCCTGGCGCTGATCTCGGTTTCGGCTTGCAGCGACGGGGGCGGCGGAGACGGCGACGGCGGTCCCGACGCCGGGGACGGATCCCCCGACGCCGACAGCGATGCCGACAGCGACACCGATACCGACACCGATGCCGACACCGACACCGATGCCGACACCGACGCCGACACCGATTCGGATACGGATTCTGATACGGATACCGGCACTTGCGGCGAGATGGTGCACGATGGAGGCGTCGAGATCTTCGACACCGACGACGTGGTCGACCTGGCGGGTTACTCCGAGGTGCTCGGCGATCTGACGATCGACGACACGAACCTTTCCAACCTCGATGGCCTGCAGTGCCTGGTCCGGATCAGCGGCGATTTGTCGATCAAGTTCAATCAGCAGCTCTCCGCGCTGGACGGGCTGAGCGGGCTGGAGACGGTGGAGGCCTCGCTGATGATCTGGGACAACGACGCGCTGGCCACGCTCGCGGGCATGAACAGCCTGAGCGAGGTGGGCTACACGATCTACCTGGACGGAAACGACGCGCTGACCGGCCTGGCCGGGCTCGGCGGGCTGGAGGATATCGGCTGGAGCCTCTCGATCGACAACCACGCCGCGTTGACCAACATCGACGCGCTGGGCAACGTGGCCTCGGTCGGCTGGAACCTGACCCTGTTCAACAACGACGCCCTGCTCGACGTGAACGGCCTCAACGACGTCCAGAGCATCGGCGGTCAGCTGACGATCAGCGACAACGAGCTGCTCGAGGACCTGCTCGGGCTCGACACGCTGACCGAGCTGGGCGGAGACCTGGCGGTGATCGACAACCCGGTGCTGCCCACCTGCTACGCCACCGACCTCGTCCTCCAGCTCCAGGCCCAGGGCTGGACCGGCAGCTCCACCATCTCCGGCAACGACGACACCGGCAGCTGCGACTGAGCTTCCTTCCGCGCCTCAGACGAACAGGACGGGCGCTCCGATCCTTCGCGCCGTCTCCTTCAGCGCGACGTCGGCGGTGACCAGCACGAGGTCGTTGCGGAGCACCACCGCCAGGTGCAGCGCATCGAGGGTGCGCAGCGGGTGCTCGAACGAGCCGAGCAGCTCCCTGGCCCGCCCGTGCTCTCGACGCGCCAGCGGAAACATGCGGTACAATCCGCCGTCCACCTGAGAGAGAAACCGCGAGACCACTCGCTGTCCGTCTTCGCGAGAAATCTCCGCGGCCCGGACGCGACGGGAGACCGCTGAGACGAGCTCCACCTCGGTCAGGGTGCTGATTGCCGCGCATTCTACGCTGCCGAGCAGCCGATTGACCTCGTCGCTCTTCGGCTCGGGGATGTAGTAAGCGACCAGCGCGCTGGTATCCATGTAGTGGATCAGACGCGCTCCTCGTCGCGCATCTCGCCGACGATCTCGCTGGTGGGTGCGCCCCTGACCGCGATCGTGGCGCGAAAATCGGTCATGTCGGGGAGGCGGGCTTCGTCGGAAGGCTCGGGCGGAACCAGCCGCGCCACCACTCTACCCCGACGCGTGATCGCGATCACCGCTCCGTCACGAGCCTCGTCGAGCAGCTCCGAGATTCTGTAGCGCGCTTCCCTCACGTTCACCGTCTGCACGTGTTCTCCTCCCGTGTGTACATTTTGAGTGTACTCATCTTGCCCCGCACATGTCAAGAATCGATCCCCTCTGAGCCATCCGCGCTGTGAGGTTTTCTGAGGGATCCTTAGTCGTATCGATGGGCGACACCGGTCGGCTTGGAGGCAGGGGCGGGGTCGGATCAGCGCTTTGGATGGGTCGTGCGGCGCACGGCGTTTCGAAATGCACGCAAACAGGCGCAGCGGTGCGCCGGTGGTCGTCTCGAGCTGGTTTTCGGAGAGT
>JAWOBP010000169.1:0-14893 GCA_046484285.1 Polyangia bacterium | reverse complement strand
TGTTCGCTATCTTAATCGTTTTTCTTGATTAATGTAAAGGCAAAATATCCTGATTTGCGTCGGCGAGAGGTTGATTGATAGCCTGACATATAGTATTTTGATCTTTTAAATTGAAGTTCCAGACCGAAATGCGTTGAAATAACGGCATGAGATCTACACACAAACAGCCGAAGTTGATAATCGCCTGGGAGATCACCCGGCGCTGCGGTCTGCAATGCCGGCATTGTCGCGGGGCGGTCGTCGTGCTGCGCGCCGTAGCCGTCGAGGGAGCACAGCAGCGTGTCGAGGTTGTGCAAGAGCCGCTCGGACTTCTTGGCCAGCGAGTTCAAGTTGGTGCACATCGAAATGCGGTAACCGAGCCGCTTGCCGAGCGCCAGGATCTCGGGCAGGTCCTTGCGCAGCGTGGGCTCGCCGCCCCACAGCACGAGGATCTGCGCGCCGTTCTTTCTGAACGTGGACAGGAAGCTCTCGATCTGGTCGAGGGACAGCTCCTCTTCGCTCGGAGAGTCGTCCTTCCAGCGGCTGCAGATCTTGCAGCGCAGGTCGCAGCGGGCGGTGGGCTTGTAGTAGACGAGATACGGCCGCTGCGTCACCCACGTGTTGCGCACCAGCGCCGCGGCGGTCCCGAGGGGATTGGCAAAACCTGTTTTCCTCTTGCGTATCAAAGCATTGCTCTCCTTGGGGCAAGTCTTGCCCCCGCGCCGGTGAGCCGTCAACCCGCGGCGAGCCGCGACTCCGTCGACAGTTGCATTGACACTCTCTTCCGGGCGTCATAGTGTCGCTGTTATATCGCAACGCAGAACATGGAACCCGTGAGCCGACGCTTCGCAAAGCACGAAAAGGCATCTGGAACATGTCGGGCCCGCGCACAGGCGACGGTGAAAACGAACGGCGGACGTCCGAGCCGAGATCCGCGGTGCGCGTTCTGCTGGTCAAAGGCTTCTTCAACGAGCCGGGAACCACGCAGATGAGCCATCCGCTGGGGATCATGTCGATCGCCGCAGTGCTCAGGAGGGACTTCGGGTACGACGTTCGCATCTCGGACATGCGTCTCGAAGGGCGCGACTACGACAGGCTCGAGGAATCGATACGAAAATTCTCTCCGCAATTCGTGGGAATCAGCGGCCAGAGCTCCGAATCCGTCTCGCTGGCAGAGATCGCGGCCCGCGCCAAGAAGGTGGATCCGGATACCGTTGTCGTCATCGGCGGCCCCCACTCCACGGCTTACGGAGAAACGCTCGTCTCGAACCCGAACATCGACTACGCGGTGGCGGGCGAAGGAGAGATCATCACCGGCGAGCTGATCGAGCGGCTCACGGCCGGGCGGGACGTGAGCGATCTGCCCGGCCTGAGGTATCTGCGCGACGGCGAGCTCGTCGACACGGGACGGGCGGACCACTATGGAGACCTCGATTGTCTTCCGATGCCCGCCTACGACCTCGTCCCCGTTTTCGAGTACAAGCAATACGACCGCTTCAGCCGTACCGGCAACGGCGACTACATGACGATTTTCTCGTCCCGCGCCTGCCCGTACAAGTGCATCTACTGCCACAATATTTTTGGCAAGAAGTTCCGCGCTCGCAGCGCCGGGAGCCTCTTTGACGAATTCGAGCACCTCTACTCGAGGTACGGAATCCGCGAGTTCGAAATCGTCGACGACGTGTTCAACATGAGGCGTGTGCGGGTGCTGGACTTCTGCGACCGGATCATCCAAAGCGGGATGCAAATCTCGATCGCCTTTCCCAACGGTCTGCGCGGAGACCTGTTGGACCGAGAGGTGCTCGAGAAGCTCCAGAGAGCCGGTACGAAATACATATCGTTCGCGGTGGAGACGGCTTCGCCGCGCATGCAGAAGCTGATCAGGAAGAATCTGGACCTGGAGAAGGTCGAGCGGAACATCTCGATCGCCCGCTCGCTGCGCATCCACAGCCACGGCTTTTTCATGATCGGGCTTCCCGGCGAGACGCTCGAGGAGATGAACAGCACCGTGAGCTTCATCCTCTCCTCCGAGCTCCACACCTTCAACCTCTTCACCGCGACTCCCTACCAGGGCACGCGAATGGGCGAGATCGCCGAGGAGATGGGGCGCAGCGTCGTCACCGATTTCAACCAGGACTACTACTCGAAGGGCTTCGTCAACATGACCGAAGTCCCCCGGGCAGAGATCAACAGGCTGCGCCGCAAGGCGCTGATCGGGTTCTACGCCAAGCCGTCGAGGATGATCGGAATCCTGCGCGATTTCCCCGGCGAGATGGGTCCGCTCCAGCTGTTCAGGATATTCCTGCGCCGCATGCTGTGGAAGACCTGAGAATCGAGCTCGCCGGTGTGTTCCTCTTCGCCGTCGTGATGTAGTCTCTGTCCTCGTCCGGCTCGGTGCCGCCGAGCGGATATGTCGGAGCGGAGGCCCGCGGTAGATGACGGAGAAAAGCGACAGCGCCGTCAAGGCCGATTCGAGTCGCAATGGACGTCAACGTCGTATTCCGGGCGTGATCCTGCCCGGGCTGGCGATCCTGTTCGCCCTGCTCTACATGCTGGCGATCCTCTACTACGAGCCGCCCGGCGTCCTGTTCGGAGACGATCCCATCTCGGGCCGCGACTACGACACGCACGTGGGCCAGGTCTGGCGCGTCACCGAGGCGCTGGACGGCTGGGGAGAGAGCTGGGCCTACGACCCGCAGCACCTGGCCGGCTGTCCGAACGGAATAATCTTCGACGCCGACAACAAGGGCTGGGAGATCTGGACCTACGCCCTCTGGAAGCTGGGGCTGCCCCGCGGCACGGCGTTCAACATGTTCGTGCTGCTGGCCCACCTGCTGCTGCCGCTGGTGGTCTACACCTCGTCCCGCCTGTTCGGCCTGGAGCGCTGGACCGCGTTGCTGGCCACCTTCCTCGCGGCCTGCCTGTGGTTCTTTGACGGCTTCATCCACTGGGCCTGGTGGGAGGGCATGCTCGCCTATTCGATGGTCTGCTACCTCGCCCTGCTTCCGCTGGCGCTTTTCTATCGCTTTACCAAGGAACATCGCTGGCGTCACGTGCTGGCGCTGGCCCCGGTGCTGGCCGCCGCGCACCTGATCCACCCCTATGTCTTCTTCATCCTCTTTTTGCCGATGGGCGCGCTCTACGTGCGCCACTTCTCCGAGCTGCGAGCGCGTCACCACCTCGCGATAGTCGCCGTCGCCCTGGTGACCCTGGCCGTCAACAGCTACTGGCTGATCGTCGCGATTCGCTTCTGGCACTACATCCTCGACTCCGGCTACATGGCCGCCGGAACGGCCGAGCACCTGCTGTTCGACTACCTGGGAATCGTCAGCGATCGCTCGGTGACCGGCGGCTCGGGAATCCGCAGCGGCTTCCGCTTCCTGGGGCTGGGCGCGGCGGCGATCACCTTCGTGATGTGGTGGCGCACGCGGGACTCGCGACTGCTGCCGCTGGCGGTGGGTGTGATCGCGATGCTGACGGCCACCTACCTGGGAGGCTACCTGCGCGCCTTGCAGCAAGTGCAGCCCTACCGCTTCGTCGCTCCGGCCGCGTTTTTCGCCGTGATCCCCGCCGCTGGGCTGGCGGGCGAGATCCGCCGCCGCAGGGCGCTGGCCGGCCTGCCCAGGATCGTCTATGCGCTCGGCGCGATCGCGATCATCGCCGCTGCGCCGCGGCTGGTGCGCGACGTGCTGTACTTCGTCGAGGCGCTCGTTCCCGCAACGGAGTACCTCGAGGAAGAGAATCCGAAGATCACCGACACGATCGGCTTCGGCAACATCGGCTATCCCAGGCACAAGGAGTTCCGCCACGGACCGATGCCGCCCGACTACGTGGAGATAATCGAGTGGTTCGAGGAGCACTACGACGGCAGCGGCCGCGTGATGGTGGAGCACTGGACGATCGGAGAGATGCTGCCCTGGAAGACCGACGTCCAGGTGCTGGGCGGATTCCGGCTGCGCAACATCGCCCACTCGATGGCCAACTTCTTCCGCCGCCACCCGCTCGGCGATCCTCCCGAGGACACGCTCGAGAGGTACATGGACACCTACGCCGTGGGGTGGGTGGTCAGCTCCTTCACCCACGAGCGCTTCGAGGCGCACAGGCGATCCCTGCGCAAGGTGGCCGAGATAGGGACGCACCGCATCTTCCGTTCGCGACGGGCTGTCAGCTTCCTGCGCGGAGGCGCCGGCGAGGTCAGCGCCTCGCTGAACCGGATCGAGGTCAGCGGCACCGATCCCGAGCGCGACGCGGTGCTCAAGTTCCACTGGATGGAGACACTGGTCTGCGAGCCGGGCTGCGAGATCGAAAGGGAGCCGCTGGAAAACGATCCGGTCGGCTTCATCCGCGTGCCGGCCCCGCACCCCGAGAGCTTCACGATAGTCAACCGCTACTGACAAAACCGCCGTGGGGTTTACCCGGCCCCAACCTGTGCTAAGGTTTCCCCGACTTCGATTTCCAAACGACTCTCACACCGCGAAAGCGGGGAGGTTCAGATGCCGCAGAGCAACTATCCCTTCGGCGGCGGCGGACCGCGGCCGCCATCGATAGACGTGGGAAGGCTATTGAAGCGATACCGCAAGTTGATCGTCGTCGCCGCCGTGCTGCTGGTGGCGATCATCATCGCCGCGTCCGGCTTCTACACGGTCGACCCCGAGGAGGTGGCGGTGGTGACGCGCTTCGGCAGGTTCGATCGCACCGAGGACTCGGGGCTCCGTTTCCGCATCCCGGGCGTCGAGCAGGTGCACCGCGTTCCGTCCAAGCGCCAGCTCAAGCTGGAGTTCGGCTTCCGCACCGAGCGCGCCGACGTCAAGTCCTCTTTTCGCCGCGACACCTCGACCACCAACGAATCGATGATGCTGACCGGCGATCTCAACGTCGCCATCGTCGAATGGATCGTCCATTACCAGATCACGGATTCCTACAAGTACGTCTTCAAGGTGCGCAACGTCGGGGACACTCTCCGCGCCTTGTCCGAGGCGTCCATGCGCAAGGTCGTCGGTAACTACTCGGTGACCGAGGTGCTGACGCGCGGGCGGGAGAAGGTCCTGAGCGAGGTGAAGGCAGAGCTCGCCGAGCTGTGCAATAGCTACGAGACCGGTGTCTCCATCCAACGAGTGGAGCTCAAGGACTCCGCGCCCCCGGATCCGGTCAAGGAGTCCTTCAACGAGGTCAACCAGGCCGAGCAGGAGCGAGACCGGATGGTCAACGAGGCCTGGACCGAGTACAACAAGGTGATCCCCAAGGCGCGCGGCCAGGCCAAGCAGACCATCGAGGAGGCCGAGGGCTACGCCGTCGAGCGCGTCAATCGCGCCCGCGGCGAGGTGGCGCACTTCCTGGCGGTCCAACGCAAGTACGCCGCGGCGCCGCGGGTGACCCGCAGCCGTCTCTATCTCGAGACTCTCAGCGAAGTGCTGCCCCAGGTGGGGCGAAAGATCATACTCGACGAAGGAACCGAGGGAATGGTGCCGATGCTGTTTCCGCTCGACAAGCGCGGCCTGCCGGCCGGAAACGGAGGCGCCCGATGACCAGGAAAGTCAAGAGCTGGATCTCGGTCGCGGTCGTGCTGCTGCTGGCCCTGATCGTGGTCAACAGCGCCCTGTACACCGTGGGCGAGGCGGAGCAGATCGTAATCGTCCGCTTCGGAGAGGTGATCGGAGACGCGGTCACCGAGCCCGGCCTGCACGTCAAGACGCCGTTCATCGACGAGGCGCGGCGCTTCGAGAGGCGCTGGCTGGAGTGGGACGGCGATCCGAGCCAGACCACGACCCTGGACAAGCGCTACATCTCGATCGACATCTTCGCGCGCTGGCGCATCGATGACCCGCTGGTCTTCATCGAGAAGCTGCGCGACGAGAACAGCGCGATGGGGCGGCTGGACGACATCATCGACAACGCGATACGCAACGTGATCGCCAACCACGCCTTGATCGAGGCGGTCCGCTCGTCCAATCGCAAGTTTCTCGAGACCGACGAAGAGGCCCGTGCTTCGGGTGAATCCGCCTCCGACGAGGAGGCAACGCAGGATGACGCCCAGGACCAGGACCCCGGCGAACGAGACCAGGCCGCCGAGGAGGAAGCCGCCGAGTCTCCGCAAGAGGAGGGAGCCGAAGGCGGGAGCGATATCGAAGCCGGGGAGGATTCCGACGCCGGGACCGCCGGCGCCGACGCGGGTCTGCCGGCCCTGGCGGACGCGGGCCTCGGAGAGAAGCCGCCGCCCAGAGATTTGCCCCCGCCCAGCGAGCTGACGAGGCAGCGCGACATCGAAAAAACGAGCGATCTGGCGGTGGGGGAGGCGAAAATTCCGGCCATCGAGGCGGGCCGCGACGAGCTGACCGACCTGATCCTGGAGAAGGCCTCGCCCAAGGCGGCCGAGCTCGGCATCGATCTCAAGGACGTGAGGATCAAGCGGATCGGTTACATCGAGAGCGTTCGCGTCAAGGTCTTCGACCGCATGATCTCCGAGCGGCAAAGAGTGGCGGAGGCGTTCCGCTCGCAGGGACGGGGCCTGTCGGCCGAGATTCTGGGCCGCAAGGAGAAGGAGCTCAAGAAGATCCGTTCCGGGGCCTACCGCCGCGCCGAGGAGATCCGCGGGCGGGCCGACGCGAAGGCGGCCCGCATCTACGCCGAGGCGTACAATGTCGACCCGGAGTTCTACGAGTTCGTCAAGACGCTGGAGAGCTACGGGCAAACGTTCGACGAAGAGACCTGGCTGCTGATGACCACCGAGTCCGACTACGCGCGCCGCATCCGGCGCATGTCCGGAGGCGGACGCTGAGAGAGTTCGATCCCGCCAGGGACTACTACGCGACCCTCGGCGTGGTGCCGGCCGCAACCCGCCGGGAGATCGACGCCGCATACCGCAAGCTGGCCGCCCGCTATCACCCCGACAGGCACCAGGGCAACGAGCTGGAGGACCTGGCGCGGGAAAAGCTGGCCGAGATCAACGAGGCGCACCGCGTGCTCAAGGACGATCGGCTGCGCGCCTCCTACGACACCGCGCGCCGCGGAGGTGCGACCGGTTGGAACGGCGCGGGCCGAGCACCTTCCGGGACGCCTTCCGGCGGTACCCCGGCGGCGCGCCCGGGCAAGTGGAGCGGCCTGATCGTGCTGGTGCTGCTGCTGGCCGCGCTGCCGCTGTTGCTGCGCCTGATCCGCAGCCCCAACGCGCTTTTGGTGATCGGCCTGGCGATCGCGGCGGCCTGGTTCGGCCCGCGCATCTGGCGTCTGTTGAAAAAAGGAAAACGCTGAGAGTCAGCCGCCGTCTCCGGCGTCCGCGTCGCTGTCGGTGTCCGTGTCGGTATCTGCGTCGGCGTCGGCATCTGCGTCCGAGCCCGTGTCCACGCCGCCGTCGTAAGGTACGAACGCATCCAGGTCTTCCTCGCCGTAACTCTTGGCGATTCCGAGATCGCCCTCATCGCAGGCCGGCGCCGCGAAGAGCGCGGCGGCGAGCCCGGCCGCGAGCAGTAGCAGTGGAGCCTTGCGCATCTTCATCCCCTTCCGGTCGGAATCAAAGCTCGACATTCAGTATACTCGGATGGGCAGTCTAGCGAAACCCGGCCGACGAATCCACGAAAAATCATATCGAAACCAGCACCTTCTCATGACGTCTTTTGTGGCGTACGTGGCATCGGATGCGAAAGATACGGTTGCCTCCTCAGAGCCATCATAATATAACAATCTCAACGAAATGAAGGACCAACCTCGCCAGCACGCGGCCTCGATCCTGCTCGTCGACGACGAAGAATCCGTTCGTCAGTTGCTCGGGCGGGCTCTCTCCGCGGACGGCCACCAGGTGGATTCGGTGGGCACGCTGGCCGGGGCGATCAAGCTGATCGACGAGCGCGACTACTCGCTGTTGCTGATCGACAAGAACCTGCCGGACGGATCGGGCCTGCGGATTGTCGAACGGATGCGAGAGCTGGAGCAAGACTGCGAGGCGATCGTGATCACCGGGTACTCCGACACCGACTCGGCGATTCGGGCGGTGGCGCTGGGTGTGTTCCGCTACGTGCGCAAGCCGTTCGATCTCGACGCGCTGCGCCTCGACATCAACGGCGCGCTCGAGATAGGACGGCTGCGCCGCGACCTGGATCGCCGCACTCGCGAGATCGAGCAGCGCAACGAGGAGCTCAGCGAGGCACTGCGCCGCATCCGGGAGTCCGAGCAGCGGCGAATGCGCTCGGAACGCCTGGCCACGCTGGGCTACCTCGCTGCGGGCGTGGCCCACGAGATCAACAACCCGATGTCGCTGCTCTCGATGACGATTCCCTACGCCGCCAATGAGATCGAGGTCCAGCTCGATCGGCTCGAGTCCGAAGGCGGCCAGATTGACCCGCAGCGAATCGGCGAGAGCCTGCGCAGGCTGGCTCGATCCCTCGAGCCGGCTTCGGAAGCGATCGAGCTGCTGATGAGCCTGGCCAGCGACCTGCACACGCTGGGCAAGACCGAGCCGCGCGCCCCCAGGCCGGTCAGGCTCGTCGAGGCGGCCGAGTCCTCCGCGAGGCTGGTGCGACACCAGCTCAAGCGCAAGGCGACGTTGGATATCGACGTGCCGCCGGAGCTGGTCGTCTCCGGGCAGCAGAACCGCCTGATCCAGGTCTTCATCAACCTGCTGACCAACGCGGCCCGCGCGATCGAAAGGGGCAGCGTCGAGGACAACCTGGTCGCGATTCGCGGTCGTCGCGAGGGTGATCGCGCAGTGATCGAGGTCTCGGACACGGGCAAGGGCATCCCCGAGCCCAGCCGCAAGATGGTCTTCGATCGCTTCTTCACCGAGCCCGCCTCCGGACAGGAGCCGGGTTTGGGGATCGGCCTTTCGATCGTGCGCGAGGTGATCGATGACCACGGCGGTGAAATCTCCGTCGAGAGCGAGGAGAACCGCGGAACCACCTTCACCCTGAACCTGCCCTTGATGAGCGATGCAGCCGCATCCAGTCCGGCGATGGTCGTGGTCGGGTCGGGCGGCGAGATGGTGCGCACAAGACGCACGCTGCTGTTCGTCGATTCCGAGCCGGACAACCTCTCGGCCTACCAGAAATCCTTTGGCCAGATGCACGAGGTGCTGCTGGCGCGCGACGCCGGCGAGGCGCGCCGGGTGTTGCGGCAGCGCGCCGACGACCTGGACGCCGTGGTCTGCGACCTGTCCAACGGCGACGAGCAGCTGGCGCGCTTTTTCGAGGAAACCGTCGCCGAGCACGCCGATCTCGAAAGGCGCTTCATCTTTCTCCAGGACCCGGAGAAACCCCCGGAGGCGGTGGACGTACGGGGATGCAACGTGCTGCGCAAGCCGGTTCGCCCGGCTTCCCTGCTGGCGGCGATCTACGAGATCCCCCCGCGCCGCCCGTCGTCATAGCAGCAAGAACCTGTAGCCGACCAGCAACGAAAACGCCGAAGGGGTTCCCCGCAGGGTCTCGAGATCTCCGGGGATCCACAGGTAGCGCACCTCGCACAGGACCGCCCCCTCCCACACCAGCCAGTCCAAGGCGACCGCGGCACCGAGCGCCGGCCGGTAGGCGCGCTCCCGGTCCGCGCCCGAAAAGACCCGCGCACCCGCCGCGCTGATCCGGTTGTCCACGACCGCCGCTCCGATCTCGCCGGAGAGCGCCAGGACAAGACGGCGCGCGAGCGGAAGACGGGTGCGGACCAGGGCGGTGAGCGGCGCGATCCAGGTCTCGGTCTCGAGCCTGGCGCCGCCCAGCGCTCCGCCGGAGACTCCGCCTTCGTCGCGCGAACGGGTGAACCCCAGCCTGGCTCCGAGCCTCGCCCTGCCCTGCAGAAAGGGAAGCCGCGCCGCGGCCTCGGCGAACAGGCCGGCGCTGTGGATCGCGCCCAGGTTCGAGACGAAACCCACCTCGAGCGCCGCGCTCAGCAGCGGAGACTGCAACTCCGGTCGATCCGACGATTCTTCGCTTGCGGCCTCGGAGCCGCGCGCCTCGGCCGCGGGCACCAGCACCAGGTCGAGAGTCCCCGGCCGCGGATCGGAGACTCCCCGCGGTCGCGCCTCGATGCGCGCGACTCCGCTTCCCCGCCTGGGCGGCAGGTAGCTGGCGCGAAACGCGCCGTCGCCGAGCATCTCCAATGCCTCGACGCGGCCGCGGTCGGCCTCCAGCTCCACGCTCTCCGGAGAAACGGCTCCGTCCTCCGCCACCACGACGCCGAACAGCTCGATCGCCTTCTCGCCGGGCACGCCCACCTCCTCGACCGGGGAGAACAGCGCGATGCGCGAAGTGCGCGGCGTATGCAGATCGACCTGCCTCTGCTCTCCGTCCACGCCGTGACGCGTCCCCGGCGGGACGGAGACGCGAACGCTGGCCCGCCCCCTCGCGTCGGCCCGGACCGGACCGAACTCGCGCTCGCCGATTCGAATCACCGCCTCGGCGCGCGGATTGGTCCGGATCTCGGCACGCCCCTGCCCCACCAGCTGCAGCGCGTGGAAAGCCCAGCGCGTCCCGGTCTCCATCTCGACGCGGACGGCCACCACGTCGATCCGCGGCCGACAGTCCTCGGGCGGCAGGTAGCGCGCGGCGAAGCGCCCCGGCGATTCCTCCTCGATGTCGCGCATCGATCCGTAGGCCGCGAAGAGCTCCACCCGCCGAGCTCCGTCCGGAAGCTCGGTGCTGACCCGCGCCTCGGATGTCTCGCCCAACAGAATTCGCGGCGGATCTACCTCGACCTCGAAATCGCCGCCGCGGGCGGGCGGGGGAAGACCGAGCGCGGACAGTCCTGTTTCGTCTGCCGACACAGGAAGCGCGACTGCCAGCAGCACGCTCGCGACACCCCAGCGGATCTCCCGCCCCGAACAGCTCACAGACTACCCTCCCCCCGGCGCGCCCCAATCGATCTCCACTTTCTTGATCGGCGCGCCCGGATCGACCTTCACGCAGGGAAAGCTGCGACGCTTGCTGCGCCCCAGCGCGTCCTCGGTCGTGACAACGATCGTGTTACGCCCCACCCGGAGCGGAACTCGAACCGCGAAGCGGCCCGAGGCGTCCACCTCGGCCGGCGTGTCGTTGGCGCGTACCCGCGAGCCGGGGCTGGTGCGACCGCGAATCACGATGAACGCCTCTCGCTGCACGCGGCAGCCCGGGTCGACGACGCGCAGCATCACGTCGGCCGCAATCGCCCGCGGGCGCGAAGGCGAGCCGCCCGAGGCCACCGATTGCTCTCCGGCGCCGACCTCCACGCTCTCGCCGGCGGCCGAGAAATCCACCGCTCCCGTCTCGGTGGCCACGGCGACCGTCTCCCCCGTGTTCAGCACCGAAAAGGACCCGCCGCGCGTCTCGGCCACCGCGCTTCCGTCATCGCTCTCCACGCGCAGCACCCGCTCGCCGTCCTCCCGGTAGTCGACCGAAACTCGTCCGCGCATCAGGCCGAGCCGCTGCACCGAGCGCGAAATCTCCCGCACGCGCACCTCGGCTTCCTCCGCCACCTCCACCGTGGATCGATCGCCGACGCGCAGCTCGACACGGGCGCTCCGCTCGGTGCGCACCGCATCCTCCTCGGCGAGACACTCGCCCGATTCGATCTTGCGCCAGTCGCCGCTGCCGCCGGGAAGCAGGCTCGCCTCGCCGCTGACTCCCAGCACCACCACTTCTCCGGCGTCCGGCGCCGCGTCCGCGACGCCCGCCTCGATCGCGTCCGGCTCCGGCTGCTCGGGCGCCGCTTGCCGTGCCGCCTCCAACGCCGGCCGTTCCGAATCCTCCTCGATCCCGCCGCCGGCCCGATCGAAGAGCACAAAGGAGACGACGAGCCCGGCGCCGACCAGCACCGCGACCAGCAGAGCGTAGATCGCCACCCGCCTGCCCATCAGTCCCCCTCACCGGCGGCCGGCCAGCGAACTCGAAACGCGGTCGACAGCTCCCCGCGCCCCATCTCTCTGCGCTCGATCTCGTCCAGGGCCTTCAGCTGACCTCCCCCGCGCTCGGTGAGCCTCCTGGCGATGTAGAGCCCCAGGCCGGTCCCGCGCCCCATCGGCTTGGTCGTGAAGAAGGGATCGAACGCGTGCTGGCGAACCTCGGGGGGCATGCCAGGGCCGTCGTCGCCCACGATCAGGTCGACATCGTTCTCGCCGTCAGCACGCAGCTCCACCAGGATCTTGCCGCCGCCGTCGGCGCGGATCGCGTCCTTGGAGTTGTGCATCAGGTTGAACACTACCTGCTCGACGTCCGCGCGATTGGCCCACACGCGCCAGCGGCCTCGCGGAATGATGACTTCCATCTCTATTGCATGTCTTTCCAGCTGCCACTTCATCAGCGAGACGACCGACGCGATCAGCGGCTCGAGGTCGATCCGCTCGGAGCCCTCCCCGCTCCAGAGAAAATCTCTCGTGTGCTCGATCAGCTCCTCCAGCCGTCCGGTCTGTCGCATCGCGCTTTCGACCAGCCCGTCGATCTCTTCGCCCTGCCCACTCTTGTCGCGCATCAGCTGCAAGGCGAGCCGCAACGCCGACAGCGGCTGCCGCGCCTCGTGAATCACCGCCGCGGTGGAAAGCCCGAGCTCCGCGAGCTTGGCTACCTGGACCAGTCGCTCTTCGTCGACCTCCTGCTCGAGGATCCCGTCACTCTTGGATTTTTCGCTCATTCGTCGCGACTCTCCCTGTCTGCCGCTCCCACTGTCTCTCAGCTCTTGGAAATCGTCGTTGCGCCCGGAAAATACATCGAAACTCGCGTTCCTTCTCCAGGTGCGGATTCTAGCACGAGACGACCTTCGTGTTCAGCAACCACGCGGTGGACCAGGGCCAGCCCCACGCCGCGGTGACCGCTGCCCGGCGGCTCGGTGGTGAAGAAGGCGTCCCTGGCCCGCTCGCGCGTCTCGTCGTCCATGCCGACGCCGTCATCCACCACCGACAGCTCGATCGCTCCGCCCGCGACGCGGTGGATCTCCAAGCGCAGCCGTCCGCCTTCGGGCATCGCGCGCAGCGCGTTGTCGACCAGGTGGCGACAGGCCAGCTCCAGCTCGGGGGCGACGGCGTTGATCCGGCAATCCTCCTCGAAGCTCCTCGCGACCTCCACGCCCCGCTCCTCGATGCGCGCGGCGAAACCCTCGGCTGCGCCGTCCAGTATTTCGTCCGCGTCTACGAGTTGCATCTCCGCGTCGACCCTGGTCTGGGAGTAGCGCAGCAGGCCGTCCACCACCTCGGCCACCCGCCGCGCGTCCGCGATGATCACGCGACACATCTCCTCCTGCTCGGAGCCGGCTTCCAGCTCGGAGCGCAGCAGCTGCGCCGTGCCGATCACTCCTGTCAGGGGATTGTTGATCTCGTGGGCAACTCCGGCGCCGAGCTCGCCGATCGCGGCCAGCTTCTGTCCCTGCACCACCTGGTCCTGCGCCTCGCGCAAGGCCCGCGTGCGCTCCTCGACCCGCTCGGTCAGCTCCGCGTTCCAGGCCCGGATCTCGGCGGTCATCTTGTTGAAGGCCGCGGACAGCCTCCCCACCTCGTCTTTGCCCCTCACTTCGAGATCCTGGTCGTAATCGCCGTCCGCCACGCGCCGCGCCGCCCGCTCCAGCTCCGAAATCGGCCCGGTCAGCCCGCGAGCCAGCACCACGCCCCCGGCGATCGCTACCAGCAGTGCGACTCCGGCCCACAGAGCGGTCCAGGCCAGCGTGCGGTCGATCGGCTCCATGACCCGCTCCTCCGGCCGCTCCAGCGCCAGCCTCCAGGCGGTCACCGGGATCTCCACCGCGGCGTCCAACACCGGCTTTCCGCCTGCGCGAGCACGGCGGACGGCCACTCCGGTCTCGAGCTCCAGCAGCTCGGGTCCCGCCAGCGACGCGCCCTCTCCCTCGCCGGCTGCGGCGCCGCAGACCCGCTCGCCGCGAATGTCCACCAGAGCGGCGCGCTGCCTGCCCGACTGCTCGAGCGCGGCTATCATTTCGCACAGCTCGTCCAGGGCCAGCTCCACGGCGAGCACCCAGCGCCGCTCCTGTCCCATCGCGGGAAAGGCGGTGGCGACGACCATCCGCGGTCGTCCCCCCGCGGAGCGGTAGACCGGCCCCAGCGCCACGTTGGCGCTCAGCGCGAGCTCGAGCGGAACGTGCGAGGCGAAGCGCTCCAGATCCGCGGCGGTCACCGCCTCGCGCTCGAGCAGCCGCGCCTCGTCGCCGGCAAGGCTAAACGGCGGGGCCAGCGCGTCTCCCCGATCGTCGAGCAGCGCCACCGCCGTCGCCGCCGATATCTGCCGGTAGGGTATCTCCAAAGAGCGCGCCAGCTCGTCCCCGGAGAAGCTCTCGAACGGTACCGACTCGGCCGCGTTGGACAGCTCGCGCAACGCGCTGTGGACCCGCTCCTGGACTCGTCCCGCGGCCAGCTCGGCGCTGGCCACCATGCTGCGCGAAACGAGCTTTCGCATCGCGTCGACCGTCATCCTGACCGAGAAGAAATGGCTCAGCGCCAGCGGCACCACCGCTCCGAGCACCAGCAACAGCAGCAGCTTGGTACGAATCTTCATCGCCCTTAAACAAGCTACACCACCGGCCGCCCGTTGAACACCGCGTCTCGCAGACGCGCAAAATATCCCAAGCTATTTTTTGCTGCAAAAACATCTTTTCGGATCGAATGGCCGGATGCGGGTATTCTCATCGCAGCCTTCTCACTCGTAGATCACCTCGTGGTGGCCTTGCGGGAAGACGCAGACCCCATCCACGCAGTCTGCCTCCGGAAAGCACTGGTCGATGTCGTGGATCATGGCGCATGATACAGGCGGGACGAGAACCGGCTCCACAATGAAGGGAAGCAGGCAGATCACAGCCCAAGGCGCGCGCAGCGGAAGCCCCTTGCAACACCCCATGAAATATCCGCAGAACTGCTGCGTTCTACCGTTCTAAGAAACACAGCCTGGTATTCGGTGTAGCTCCCTCCACGCACCATCCGAATTCCTTCAGACAGACAATCGGACTCCCAGGCGCTTCCGTCGTT